>JAZJYS010000106.1:0-1537 GCA_040390265.1 Pseudomonadota bacterium
CATGATCTATGGCTACGCACTCGCAACGATAAAACGCGCCCATTATTACAGGGTGGTAATATTAAGCAGAAGCTTGAAAAGCTGTATATCCAGCGCGACCCAATTTATACTGAGCTAGCTGATTGCATTGTCGATACCGGGCCGCAGTCAGCTGTGGACATTACAAACTACATTGAGCAAAAACTGCAAAAATTGAATGATGCAGTAAACACCAATCCATAGCCTCTTGCCAACTCAACATGAAGTTAAATCTAACATGCAGACACTCAAAGTAGAATTAGCCAGCAGAAGTTACCCAATACATATTGGACGTAACTTGATTTCTGACGCTAGCCTTATCTTGCCACATCTTAAGCGCAAGCACGTTGCGATAGTGACTAATACAACGGTTGCTCCACTTTATTTGAATCAATTGAGCTGTTCGCTACAAGCCTCAGGTGTGACTGTGATTCCTATTATCTTGCCGGATGGTGAGGCCTACAAAAATACAGAGACACTGAATACGATTTATGATGTGTTATTACAAAATCGCTGTGAGCGCAGCACCACGCTGATTGCATTGGGAGGTGGTGTCATTGGCGACTTAACTGGGTATGCCGCTGCAACTTATTTACGAGGTGTTCCTTTTATCCAAGTACCAACAACGCTGCTGTCGCAAGTTGACTCTTCTGTTGGTGGAAAAACAGGTATCAATCATCCGTTAGGTAAGAACATGATAGGTGCGTTCTATCAACCGCAGTTGGTGTTGGCAGATATTGATACCTTGCAAACGTTACCACCGCGAGAGTTTTCTGCAGGTATGGCAGAGGTCATTAAGTACGGGTTGATACGTGACGCTGAGTTTTTTGATTGGTTAGAAGCGCACATGGCAAGATTGATGCTGCTTGATGAGCAAGTATTAAGTGAGGCTATCTATCGCTCCTGCCAAAATAAAGCTGATGTGGTTGCTAAGGATGAACATGAGCAAGGTGAGCGTGCATTACTCAATTTAGGCCACACGTTCGGTCACGCTATTGAAAATGCAATGGGTTATGGTGTTTGGTTGCACGGTGAGGCTGTGGCTGCGGGCACTATGCTTGCGGCAGATTTATCACAGCGCATGGATTGGTTGGCAATAGATGATGTTGCGCGCATTAAAAATATTTTGAAAGCCGCAAATTTACCTATTGAATCGCCTAAGTTGGGCGTAGATAGGTATCTTGATTTAATGGGGCTGGATAAAAAAGTAGAGAACGGAAAAATTCGACTGGTATTGCAACAAGGTGTCGGAAAATCGGTTATTACCAGTGACTATGATGTTGAAAAATTAAAAGAGACATTGTCTTTATGATTAATTTAACCGTGAGTGTTGGCCGCTCCTGCGACATTCTGGTTTATGTGGAAAAGCGCTGTGGTTACGAAGAGGAGTTTCCTATGAAACGTAACGGAGGCTATCTATGAATAATCTCGCTCCCTACGCTGCTAACCCAGCACAGTCAAAAGGTCGGCATGTTGATGAGCCTGACGCTACTAGTCGCAATGCTTTTCAGCGCGACCG
>JAZJYS010000107.1:0-7673 GCA_040390265.1 Pseudomonadota bacterium
CTTTTAGCGAGACCAGTTAAAAACACCTCAACATTTCTAGGTGGCACACGAATACTCAAGCTTGCTGATGGCGGGCTGTAAGGCGTTTCACGCTGGTAATTGGCACTCAGCATCTGGCAATTGAGCGCTTCACAATGCTTTACTGTCGCATCAAAAGCCTCTTGCATTTGCTCAGCTGGTGTTTCAATTTGCAGATGGTGGCGAAAGGCGATGTACTTTCTCGCACCAGCATTAGGCTCGGACATTTCCGTGAGGCTTTGCTCGGCAGCAAAACTGCGTTCGGCACCGGCCATTTTCGCACGTAGTGCCATCGGCGCAGGCGCAACAGCGGACACTGCATCAGGCGCAGAACTGACCGATTCATGTCGGCCACAAGCCGTGCTAATCATGAGCATTACCAGTAGTAAAATATATTTATTCATGCCCCAGCCTTTCGCTTTTAAAAACGTGAATCTGGCATCACTTTGATAGCAGTTTTAATGCCTGCTTAATGCCATCGGCTACAGTTACATCGGCAGCAAGCACTTTCACCGCAGCCAATGCTTCGCGTTCATTGTACCCTAATGAAATCAGCGCATTCAGCACATCGCCGGTTGCTGATTTTGGGTGGCTCGCATTGCTGGCGGTTAAGCCGGACACACTGAACTTATCCTTAAGCTCCAGCAGCAATCGTTCAGCCGTTTTTTTACCCACGCCCGGTACGCGCGTCAACATAGCAGGTTCTTGCAACGCCACGGCCTGCACCAACTCGTCAATCGACAAACCGCTGAGAATAGACAGCGCCGACTTTGCGCCAATGCCATTTACCTTGAGCAATTGCCTAAAAGTGGCACGTTCCTGATCGCTACCAAAACCATAGAGCAACTGCGCATCTTCACGCACCACAAAATGTGTAAGCATCACTACTTTATCACCGACGGCTGGCAGGTTATAAAAAGTGCTCATCGGCACTTCGCACTCGTAGCCCACGCCATTACAATCAATCAAAACCAACGGTGGGGTTTTTTCCAGCAGTATTCCACTCAAGCGCCCAATCATGGCATCTCCCATAACATTACAATAATCAACAATAGCGCATGGCTTAGCATGGCGACAATTGTGAGTTGAATCGCTGGCAACAGCTGCGCAGGATTGGCCGCAAACTGCCTTAACAATAATGATGCCCGCATTGAGAGTAGCAATGGCAACGCGGACAACATCGCCCGTACCGGCAACAAGCCCACCATCACCATCAAACTCAGCCACACAAATGCAAACCCGGCCAACATCGGGTAAATTAGCACCGCTTTGGCTAATTGCAAACGCACCACCAAATGGTGCTTACCTGCTGCGGCATCTGCCTTGCGATCTGGAAACTGGTTGATATAAAGTAAATTCGTCACCAGCAAAGCATAAGGTAAGCCGACAATTATCGGCTGCAATGAAAACATGTGACGTTGCACATAATCTGCGCCAACCACAATGCCTAGAAAGCCTATCGTCACACACAACTCACCCAAGCCACGGCCATTCAAACGTAGTGGCGCCGCTGAATAAGCCCAACCAACGGACACGCCGACAAGACCGATGATAAGTAAGCCCGCACCAACCGACCATGAAAGCCATAGGCCGCCAATAATGGCGCACGCTAATAATAGATAACCGAAATAGGCAGTCTGTGCGGTAGTTAACACACCATTCTGAATAAAACGACTACCCCCAGTGAAAGGATATAAACGCTCGGTATTGGCAGCATCCGTACCGTTCATGGCATCAAAATAGTCGTTGATGACATTCACACTAGCATGCACCAACAGCGCTAGCAATAAGGTAAAGGCTGCTGTAGCTAATTGAAAACTGACACCTGAAAATGCAGCTCCCACCAAGCCTAACAAACAGGCGGCTAGCGTGGCAGAAAAGAATGCGGGGCGAGTTGCGGCAAAATACCGCACGATTGGGTTAGAGAATCGAGCTGAGGTTGGCTCGGTGATGATTTGGCTAGCCATTAAACAAGACGCCCACCGCGCACACGAAAGCCAGCCGTTGCCAACTTACCCAAACCCTGCCCGCCATGTGCATGGCAAACTGCACAAGCCAGCGCATCGGCCGAATCTGGGCTAGGAGTAGCGGGTAATTTAAGTAAGCGTTTGACCATTTCCTGCACCTGTTCTTTTTGTGCATGCCCGTTGCCAACCACGGCCTGCTTGACTTGTAGCGCAGTGTATTCGGCCACGGTTAAGTTGCGAATCACCGCCGCGCTAATCGCAGCACCACGCGCTTGACCCAGTAACAGCGTAGACTGCGGATTGACATTCACAAACACTTTTTCAATCGCCACCTGATTCGGCTGATAAGTATCAATCACCTCAAACAAGCCGTCCAGAATGATTTTCAGGCGAGCTGGTAGCTCTTCTTTTTCAGCCTCACCTTCTACTTTGCTTTTTTTGCCACTGGCAGTTTTAATCGTACCACTCGCAACGTAGATGATTTTTTCACCAACTTTTTCGATGACACCAAAACCTGTGATGCGCAGGCCGGGGTCTATGCCTAAGATTCTGACATTACTCACAATGCTCAAAAAATGAATCGCTTTAAGTCAGGCAAGGCGCGAATGAAAAAAGGCAACGCAGCATATGTTTTATATGTAAGGCGCATTTTTTCTTGAGCAACAAGGTGAATGCCAGGGGCAGAAAGGGTGACCTGGGGTACGCCGCATGACGACAAGCGATACATTTTTTTAGTCTTCAATGACCGCAGTAGTATAGACATCCTGCACATCATCCAGATCTTCCAAAGCATCCAGAATTTTTTGCATTTTAACGGCATCGTCACCTGTGAACACAGTCTCGTTATCAGGCTTCATGGTCACTTCAGCTAGCACAGCTTTAAAGCCAGCCGCTTCCATCGCTTCTTTAATCGCTAAGAAGTCGTTCGGCGGTGTAATGACTTCAATACTGCCATCTTCATCCGTAATCACATCTTCCGCACCGGCTTCTAGTGCAACTTCCATGACTTGATCTTCAGAAGTGCCTGGCTCATAAATCAACGTACCGCAATGTTTGAACATAAAGGCCACTGAACCATCAGTACCCAAATTGCCGCCAAACTTGGTTAGTGCATGGCGCACATCAGCTACCGCACGTTGCTTATTGTCTGTCAGGCAATCAATGATGATCGCAGCACCATTAATACCATAACCTTCATAACGAATTTCTTCGTAGTTCACGCCTTCCAACTCACCCGTGCCTTTTTTAATGGCACGCGTAATATTGTCTGCCGGCATATTTTCTTCTTTAGCCTCAGCGACTGCCGCACGTAGACGTGGGTTCATGGTGACATCGCCGCCACTTAAGCGCGCGGCCACCGTGATTTCTTTAATAATTTTGGTGAAAATCTTACCGCGTTTAGCGTCTTGGCGACCTTTGCGATGTTGGATATTTGCCCATTTACTATGACCTGCCATGCTACTAATCCTTAATACATTTTAGATAAATAGCATTTTAACACAGGCTGTGATGGGCTAAACATACACTATAAGCAGCTAACGCACTTACAGCTGAAAGTATTCGATGGATTAATCTTGCCCCATCGCAGGATCAATCGGCGTGTGCTTACGTATGCTGACTATGGAGATAATCAGCAATGACATTGCAATCAGCGTCATACCTATGAATTCCGTTGTATTTGGCACTTCGTTCAACTGCACCCAAGCCGCCAACACGCCAATCACAGGCGCGAGCATTGATGACATACTCGCAACACCAGCACTCAAACGCTGCAAAGCGTATAGCCAAAGCAGCCATGCAAGCGCATTACAAAATACCGAGTTGAATACAACCGCACCAATAAAATAAGGTGTCCATTGAATCGCAGGCGCTGGAAATAACATAGCGACAATTACTATTGGAATAGAACCAAAAAGCATTTGCCAAGCAGTGAGCGCTAACAAATCAAGGTTTGGCGTACGTTGATGCAGTTTTTTTGCAACGATGACAGACAACGCCCAAAACACCCCTGACAGTACGGCTAAAAACATACTGAATTTATCTGCACCCAAATGGAATGGGTCCAAAATAAATAGCATACCCATCGTTGATAATGCTGCTGCTGGCCATTGCATGCCTTTTAACTTCTCACCTAAAAGCGGCCACGCCAGCATCATCACCCAGAAAGGCATAGTGTAGGTCAGCACGGCAGTCTTTCCCGCACCACCTTCCACCAGCGCCCAAATTAGCACGCCGGTAAAGCCGCTAGTTTGCAACACACCCAGCAAGATAAGCGTTGGAATTTCTTTTACGCGCAATGGCTTGCGCAATACCAGCAATACGGCAAACAAACAAAGCGCACCGATCACAGTACGCAATGCCGCAAATTGGAACGCACCAGCATAAGCCAATGCGCTTTTCATCACCACCCAGTTATAGCCCCATATTACGGTCAAAATAAATAATGCGATAAATGCTCGAACGGTCGCTTTTGTACTATTTTTCATGTTTATATTGGCTATTACTGAGTTAGATTATTAAGATTAATTCCAGATATGCGTTACGGCCTTCCAGCCACCATCCGCTTGCTTACGATACACCAAATGCACATTACCACCGAAAGTTTGTTTTTCGCCCTTTTCGTCGAACATAGCACCAGCCCAATGACCACGCTGATAAGCTAAATTACCGTCTTCAACCGCTTCGACTAAAGTTAATTGATGCTCTATCACACCAGCTGCAATCAAACCTGCAAAGAACGCTTGTATCGCGGCACGCCCAACCTTTGCCTCACCGGCTGGTGCTGGCATAACAGCAGCGCTTTCATCATAAAGCAAACCAATCTCTTCTGCATTTTTTGCATTGAATGCTGCATCAAACTTTGTATTAATCGCGGATATTGCATTGTGAATATTTGACATAGAAACTACCTTTTTTAATATTTAAAAATACGTGTAAAAAATCAAGTGCTGGCGATATGCCTGATTAAATAAGTGCCGGAATCCCTAAATTGATCAAGCCTAATATCTGCTGCAACTGCGTCCGCTTTTCTTCATCCAAGGCCTGCATACATTGCCTTAAACGACGGTAATAATCTGGCATCACCACGTCCAGCTTGGCTTGCCCAGCATCGGTTAAGCTGATTAGTACGCTACGTCTATCGCCTTTAGCAAATACGCGCTCTACCAAACCGCTTTGCTCCAGACCATCAATCAAACCAGTCATAGTGGCGCGCGTCACCCCTGCTTTATCAGCCAGCACGGATGGTGTAGAAGTTCTTGATTCTTCGCGCATCAGCAAAATAAGCACCCACCAACGCCCTTGAAGTAAGTCATGCTTACTCAGGCAAGTATCCAGCGCTACCGATAAATCAGTAGCGACACGCAGTAATTGAAGAAAGCTGGATACTGCCGAGACATCCGCATCCGGGTAGCGTTCGGCAAACTTATCCAGCACTTCAGTGGTAGGGAGGTCTCTTAGCTGCAACATAGTTAGGAGGATTATAGTTAGCTGGCTAATTATGTCAATACATTACTAAATTAATGGCAATGTTTTGGCTAAATTATTTATTGGTGTATATTAAAAATTACAGGTTACAAGGAGAGGATTATGAAAACATTACAACAAGTTCTAGACAGTAAAAAGATTCACGATGTTATTTCCATTGACCCAAGTCGCCTTGTATTTGAAGCGCTAGTCGTACTTGCGGATCATAAAATTGGGGCAATATTGGTACTTGAAGGCGAAAAGCTAGTCGGCATTTTCTCTGAGCGTGATTATGCTCGCGAAGTGATCCTCAAGGGTCGCTCATCAAAAACCACAAAGATTAGCGAAGTCATGACTTCAGTGGTGTTGACTGCTAGACCAAGCGACACGGTAGATTATGCAATGTCGCTGTTATCTGAAAAACGCATTCGTCACTTGCCTATTATTGATAACGATAAAGTGATCGGCATATTATCCATTGGCGACTTGGTGAAAGAAACCATTGAATATCAACAATACCTAATCAAACAATTAGAGCGTTATATTCAAGGCTAACTACAAACACATCCATTACCCTGAAACAATTAGCGGGCATTGCTTTAAACCAGCAATGCCCGCTAATACTTTATAAATACTTATTACAAATGCTTAAGTGTTATAAATATTTAGTCACCATCGCATTACTTAAATCTGTTGCAGTCACTGGCAAGCGTACGAAGTAGCCACTGCCAGAAGCCTCTTGAATATTCTCGCCTTTTTTATTAAACATCCGCTCAACAACAACATCCTGATTGCCTGTTGGATGAATGATTTGCAAACGATCACCCACGCCAAACTTGTTGCGTGCCTCAATATCCGCCAAACCTGTTTCTGCGTTATAGGCAACCACATCGCCCACATACAAGCTGCGATTAGAAATTGAATAGCCTTGCTTGTAGTTCTGATGCTCAGCTGTATGATGGCGTTGATAAAAACCATCGGTATAACCACGATTGGCAAGGCTTTCCAGATCCGTCACCAAATTCCAGTCAAATGGATGACCCGCTACAGCATCATCAATCGCCTTACGATAGTTCTGACAAGTCCGCGCCACGTAATAACGTGACTTGGTGCGACCTTCAATTTTCAAGGAATCCACACCCATTTTAACCAGACGCTCAACATGCTCAATCGCGCGTAAATCTTTACTGTTCATAATATAAGTGCCGTGCTCGTCTTCCAAAATCGGCAACAAATCGCCCGGGCGGCCTTTTTCTTCAATCAAATACACGTTGTCCGCCAATGGGTGACGCGGCAGGCTTCCGCAACCGGACAAGCTGGATTTTTCCATCTCGGCTTTAAAATCAAACTCGTTCAGGCGAATCACACCAGCAGCGTCTTCAGACGCATCATGCACTTTATAATCCCAGCGGCAAGAGTTGGTGCACGTACCTTGATTCGGGTCACGATGATTAAAATAACCGGAAAGCAGGCAGCGGCCAGAGTAAGCAATACACAATGCTCCGTGTACAAAAACTTCCAGTTCCATATCTGGACAAAGCTGGCGAATTTCTTCAATTTCATCCAAAGACAACTCGCGCGACAAAATCACACGTGTCAACCCTAACGCCTGCCAGAACTTCACGGTCGCAAAGTTCACGGTATTTGCCTGCACGGAAAGATGCACTGGCACTTCAGGCCATTTTTCACGCACCATCATAATCAAACCTGGGTCAGACATAATCAGCGCATCCGGCTGCATGGCGATTACTGGCTCCATATCCGCCATATAGGTTTTGACCTTGGCGTTATGCGGTGAAATATTGCTCGCCACAAAAAACTTTTTGCCACGCGCATGCGCTTCTTTAATACCAATGTCCAGATTAGCCATTGTGAAATCATTGTTACGCGCGCGCAGGCTGTAACGTGGCTGACCGGCATAAATTGCATCTGCGCCATAATCAAACGCAGTACGCATACGGTCAAGGTCGCCCGCTGGGGCTAAAAGTTCAGGGAGTTTCATAATTTCTACTTAATTTAATCTACTAAAAATAAATACTTAACCCAATCAAGGGCATGTAATTTTGAATCTTATTCGCCAATAATTTTTACCAGCACACGCTTCTTACGGCGCCCGTCAAACTCGCCATAAAATATCTGTTCCCAAGGACCAAAATCTAAACGTCCCTCAGTAATTGCCACCACCACTTCACGTCCCATCAGTTGGCGCTTCATGTGTGCATC
>JAZJYS010000108.1:0-2895 GCA_040390265.1 Pseudomonadota bacterium
TGACGAATGCGCCGAATGAGGTGGATGAGAAGCAGTTACGTGAGTTGCATATTCGTGTTCGTACACAAAACACCGTAGCGTAAAATGAACTCGCTTGCGCTAGCGTTGTTGCGCCCTCTTGCCGTACAGTTGTACTGTCTGCGAGGGCGCGCCTAGCTAGCGCGGCGCGATTTCATTTTAGGAGACTCCGTGACGAAATTAAATGAACTGGAAGCTACCACTCGTCAAAATTCCATTGATTATCTTAATCAAAGATGGAAACAACTTTATGAGTTGGATAAAGAGTGGGCAGAGCAAGCTTGGAAATATCTATTTCTTACCAACTCTGGCGGTGCTGTTGCAATGCTAAGCTTCCTAGGGGCGTATAAAGAAAACAGCCATATCATTTTTTTAAAAGCTGCTTTGGTGTGCTTCGTAATAGGTGTGTTTCTAGTAGGAATTTGTATAGCTCGCATGTTTCATCATATTAATAATATATTTAAACTTTATCGAGTTGATGCTAATAAGTTCCTGACAGGTGAAATCTGCTGGATGGATTTAACAAAAAATGATGAGGATAGAACTTCTCCTTCACCTTGCAAAAAATTCTGGAATAATTTTTGGCCTTATAGCTCATTTTTTTGTTTTATCATTGGTAGTTCATTAGGCGCTGTAGCACTGTTTTGAATTCAGATATTGATGCCAATCAAATCCCTAATCCGCACCATTCCACACTACCCCAAGCAAGGTATTCAATTCCGCGACATCACCACATTGCTGCTAGACCCTGTCGGCTTTCATCTGGTGATTGATGCGCTGGCCTTATATTACAAACATCATCACATAGACAAAATCGCTGGTATTGAAGCGCGTGGTTTTATTGTCGGTGCGGCGCTGGCGTATAAGTTGGGCTTAGGTTTTGTGCCGGTGCGTAAAGCTGGCAAGTTGCCTGCTGAAACCATCGGTCATGATTATGCGCTGGAGTATGGGGCTGACCGTGTGGAGATACATCTTGATGCCGTAAGTGAAGGTGAGCAGGTGCTACTAGTGGATGACTTAATAGCGACGGGCGGCACGGCACAGGCGGCTGCAGCTTTGATTCAGAAGTTGGGTGGTTTGGTGGTGGGCTGTGCTTTTGTGATTGATTTGCCCGATTTAGGTGGGTCGCAACGTTTAGCCGCAAGCGGACTCAAACCTTACTCATTGTGTGCATTCGAGGACGATTAAGCTCTTTGCAGTCACTTGTGCAGATGACTCCGTAGAGTTACCCAGCATAGCAAAAATGTTAAAGTACGTGGATTGATGTTGCCGAAACCTAGAGGCTTTTTACCGAGAAAAATATTATGCCAGTGACCGAAATCAACCATTACAACCTCCGCGCACCGCGTGAAACCATGCATGTGTTGAAGGACTTTTACTGCAACATCGTCGGCCTGCAAGAAGGGCCACGCGTAGGTTTTACCAGCTACGGGTTTTGGCTGTACATCGGCAATAATGATGTGCTGCACATTGCCGAGTATCGCGGTGAGGGCACGCCGCTCACCAATGTGCTGACCACGTTTGATCATGTGTCATTTACTTGCACAGACTTCGACGCGATGGAAGCGCATCTTAAAGCCAATAATATCGCCTATACGATACGCGAGATTCCTGCGATTCGCGTGAAGCAAATCAATTTCAAAGACCCTGTGGGGAATGGCATAGAGCTTAATTTTACGATGTAAATAAGCTGTGGGCGCTTCTATAAATACAGAGTTTGGGATGCAGGACAAGGCGCACGGAACGCAGAAGCCGAGATAGCATACGGTATGCAGCGAGGTTGCGAGTACCGCGCAACGCAGTAATGCGCCCAAACTCTGTATTTATAGAAGTGCCCTTGTGTGACTTGAGTTACAGACGTTGATACATATCCCCCTATAATGCGAACTGTGTAATGGATTTTTTGTCGTAGGTTTGCTTTAACCTCAAACTCAATCGCAATATTTTGGAGTGTGTCATGCATAAACAATATCAGCATTTAGTCGCTAAATTCATGTTGGCTGTCAGTCTGCCATTGGCATTCATGACCAGCGCATTTGCCGAGCCTAACCCTAAATTGTGGCCTACAGTGCAAGAGGCATTTTTTGCCAAGCGCGATATTCAAGCAGTTGATTTTATGAAAATTGAAGCGCCACGCCGTGCCGAAAGTGGTGCGCAAGTGCCGGTGACTTACATGATTGATAACGCGGCAGCCAATGGTGTGGTGATTAAAAAGCTGTATGCGTTTGTGGATGCAAATCCAATCCCGCTCACTGCGACTTATCATTTGACCGATATGCTGGGTAATTTTCAATTGTCGACACGTATTCGCTTTGAAACGGATGCGTTTGTGCGCTTAGTGGGTGAAACGGCTGAGGGCAAGCTTTACATGGCATCGCGTGAAATCCGCGCCGCAGGCGGCTGTGGCGGCACTGTGGATGGTGATGATGCTGCGATTCGTGCCGCAGCAGGAAAAATCAAATTGAAGGTTGAAGAGCCGGTTAAATTTGGCAGTGCGGTTTCCACCATTTTCAATATCAAACACCCGATGCGTACTGGTTTGCAGCGTGATTTAGTCTCACAAGGTTATGTGCCAGCGTTCTATATTAATAAGGCGACCTTTACGTATAACGCCAAGCCAGTGATGACGATTGATGTGGGCGTGGGTACGAGCGAAGATCCGTATTTTAAATTCCACTTTACGCCAGATGCACCAGGCAGTTTAGAAGTGCAGGCAACAGACAATGAAGGTAAAACGTTTACGCAACAGATTGACTTAAAAGATTAATCGTCGCGTAGTGTGCTAAAAGCCTCCAGCAGTTTGGAGGCTTTTTGTTTTGGGTGTGACCCGTCCTGAAATAAGTTGACACTTTTTGAATTGAATCAAGGAGCGTCAAA
>JAZJYS010000109.1:0-5869 GCA_040390265.1 Pseudomonadota bacterium
GTGGATAGCGCACTGCAGCAACACCGTTGTATTGAAAGCCGGTGTAAAGCATTTGCCTGCACTCATTTTCATCACTAGGTGCCATGACGACGATATTCGGAATGCATCTTAAAAAGCTTAAATCAAAGCTGCCAGCATGTGTAGGCCCATCGGCACCGACTAAGCCGGCACGATCAATCGCGAATAACACTGGTAGGTTTTGCAGTGCAATATCGTGTATCAGCTGGTCGTAAGCGCGTTGTAAAAATGAACTGTAAATGGCGACCACAGGCTTTAAACCATCGCATGCCATGCCTGCGGCAAAGGTGAGGGCATGCTGTTCGGCGATGCCTACATCAAAATAGCGGTCGGGATAAGCACTTGCAAACGCGTTCAAGCCGGAGCCATCGCACATGGCGGGTGTGATACCAATCAGACGTGGATCCAAATTTGCCATATCTACTAACCAATCGCCAAAAACTTCTGTATAGGTTTTTTGTGGCTTGGCGGTAATCGCATCACCATTACTTGGGTTGAATTTTCCTACGCCATGAAATTTATTCGGATTGTCTTCTGCAGGTTCAAACCCCTTACCTTTCTGCGTGACGATGTGCAGAAACTGTGGACCTTTTAACTTCTTGATGTTCTGCAAAGTGTCAATTAGGGTGTCTAAATCATGCCCGTCAATCGGGCCAATGTAGTTAAAGCCAAATTCTTCAAACAAGGTGCCAGGCATGACCATGCCTTTGACATGTTCTTCTGCGCGTTTGGCAAACTCCATCATCGGTGGCATTGCGGATAATACTTTTTTGCCGGAAGCTCTGACCGTATTGTAAAAGCGGCTAGACAGTAGTTTGGTCAGATAGTTATTGAGTGCGCCTACATTATTGGAAATGCTCATGTCATTGTCATTGAGTACAACCAGCAAGTTCGCATCCATATCGCCCGCATTGTTTAACGCTTCAAACGCCATACCTGCGGTCATAGCACCATCACCAATAATGGCTACGGCACGTCTTTCCAAGCTGGCTTTCTGTGCGGCAACCGCCATGCCTAGGGCGGCAGAGATAGATGTGCTGGAATGGCCTGTGCCGAATGTATCGTATTCACTTTCACTGCGACGTGGAAACCCTGCAATACCTTGCGGTTTGCGTAGCATTTGCATTTGCTTACGGCGACCAGTAAGGATTTTGTGCGGATAAGTTTGGTGACCTACATCCCAAACCAATCGGTCATCGGGCGTATTGAATACATAATGTAAGGCAATGGTTAGCTCAACCACACCCAAGTTAGAAGCTAAATGCCCGCCGGTCTTGGCTACGCTATTAATAAGAAAGGTGCGTAATTCTTGTGCTAATTGAGTTAGCTGTTTGCGCTCAAGTTGGCGTAGCTGCTGTGGAAAATCAATCGTGTCGAGTAATGGGGTCATAAGGTTTCTGGCAGTTAAAAGCTGCGCTGCATGATAAAGTCAGCGAGCTCTCGCAGGCGAATTGCTTTGTCGCCAAAAGGTGCAAGCGCGGCTATTGCATCAGAATAGAGTTGTTGTGCATGTTGTTTGGCTTGCGCTAACCCTAAAATAGACACATAGGTAGGTTTATTACTATCAGCATCTTTGCCAGCTGTTTTGCCCAATGTGGAGGTGTCTGCTTCCACATCTAAAATATCATCAACGACTTGAAATGCCAAGCCGATGCCTGCTGCATATTTTTTTATCGCAGTAGTTTCTGACTCAGAGCCACCAATTGCGCCTAATAGCACAGCAGCTTGAATGAGTGCGCCAGTTTTTAAGCGATGCATGTTTTCAAGTTCTGTTTGCGTGAGCGGCTTGCCTACGGATTCTAGGTCAATGGCTTGCCCACCCGCCATGCCTATAGAGCCTGAGGCCTTGGCCAGAATGCTGAGCATGCTGAGCATGCTGACTTGCTGGTCGACTTGTTTCATTAGCTGTGGTTGCGATAGCACATCAAAAGCCAAGCTTTGCAATGCATCACCAACTAGCAGAGCCGTTGCATCGTCATATTGTTTATGACAACTAGGTTTTCCTCGACGTAAATCGTCATCATCCATGCATGGCATGTCATCATGCACTAAAGAGTAGGCATGTATAAGCTCAACCGCACAAGCTGCGGCATCTGCAATAGATGCCTCTGTTTGACACAGTTCTGAAGCGGCATAACAGAGTAGCGCACGTACACGTTTACCACCACCGAGGGCACTGTAGCGCATCGCACTATGTAGTGTTTGTGGCGCGGCCTGTGTGGATGGCAGCGCTGCATCAAGTACCTGTTCAATGTGTGTTTGCTTTGCTTGTGCCCAAGCAGAGAAATCAATTGCTACGGAATTCATCATCTTGTTGATTAGTCTTCTTGTGGCTGAAACGGTGTTAGGCGATTGCTAGCATTCAAGATTTGCACTTGCTGTTCAACATCGGCAAGTGCTTTTTGGCAGGATTGCAGTAACGTATTACCTCGCTGATAGGCAGCAAGAGAAGCTTCTAGCGGCATTTGCCCAGATTCCATTTGCGCGACTATGGTTTCAAGCTCGGCGAAAGCTTGTTCGAAGCTTGGTAGTGCTTCAGTGGTAGCTTTAGCGCTTGATTTGGATTTAGTGACTGACATATACAGCGTTTAGGTGTGGTTAAGTTGCTATTCTACCAAATTCTACGGCTAATCTTGTTTTGCGGCTAAGCTTGCGGCAAAATCTGCTGTAAAAAATCCCGAATATCAGCAATTTCTTGGGCACACACAGAATGCGCCATATTGTATTCATGCCAACTAACAAGGTATTGAAGGCTTTTTAATAAATTCAGTGAAAGTTGGCACATCTCCATGCTAATAACATCATCAAACGTACCGTGTGCCATAAAAATTGGTGTGCCCGCATTCGCTGATTGCGCTTCGGTAGCAAGTGCTGGTTTTAGCGGCATATAAGTAGATAGAGCCAAGACACCACCCAGTTTTTGAGGGTAGCGTAACGCCGTATAGAGGGCGATAGCACCGCCTTGTGAAAAGCCTGCAAGTACAATACGTTCACTTGAAATACCCTGATTTATCTCATTCAGTATCAATGACTCAATATAAGTTTGACTGGCTTTGATGCCGGCCTCATCTTCTTTACTGACGGGCGTAATGCCGTACACATCATACCAGGCGGGCATGATGTAGCCATTGTTGCGGGTCACGGCCATCTCTGGTGCGTGCGGCAAAATAAATCGCACATTGCTTAATTGCGGTTGTTGCAAAAGCTGTAGTGCGACTGGTTCAAAGTCGTATCCATCCGCGCCTAGGCCGTGCAACCAGATGATGCTGGCGTTAATATTACTTGAGTTGGTTAAGACTAATGGAGGTAGGTAGTTCATCTGGATATTCAATTAATGGTGAGATTTTGTAGTGTGTGGTGGTGACAACATTGCTATTAAAACAGCAAGATATGCGATATGCTGCTAAAAAGTAATGAAATCATAGCATTGTATTAAAAGAGCGCATGCAAAGAGCCTGAAAATAATTAACATTTGCTTATAACACTAAATAAAAAACAGCATGAAAGTCCCCGCCATATTTTCTAAAACAGTCTTGTCTCGGCATGGTGTGCGTTTTGCGCTAAGTGTCGGCATTATGCTACTGATGTTGCTTAATACCATTGGTGTGGTGCATTTTACATCTATGAGTAGATTGGAAAATTTTACTTATGATGTGCGTCTGAATATGTTGATGCCAAGAGGGCTGGATGATCGCATCGTAATTATCGATCTTGATGAAAAAAGCTTAAAAGAGCAGGGACGCTGGCCGTGGGGGCGTAATAAGCTGGCGGATTTAGTCAATACATTATTTGATGACTATCATGTCAAAGTAATGGGCTTCGACGTGGTGTTTGCGGAAACAGATGAAAGTTCCGGCCTTAAAAGTTTGGATGAGATTAAAACTAAATATCTGCCTAATGACCGCGCTTTTATGCAGGCGCTTGAAGCGCTCAAGCCAAGTCTTGATTACGATCAGCTGTTCGCGAATAGTCTAAAGAATCGTAATGTTGTACTAGGGTATATTTTGCTGACTAATGATAATGCTAAAGAAACAGGTGCTTTGCCAGAAGCATCTTTTCCTGCCGATAAGTTTGCAGGACAAAATATCGACTTTGTAACGGCTTCTGGCTTTACGGCTAACTTAGATGTCTTGGAAAGAAATGCCAAAACTTCAGGGCACATCAACTCTTTTCCTGATGCGGATGGTATTTCTCGTAAAGTACCAATAGTGATGCAATATAACGGGAAAGCTTACGAGTCGTTATCTGCAGCGGTTGCTCGCATTGCCTTAGAAGCAAACCATAATGCCGCGATTAAGCTTGAAGCTGGCTATGCCGATGGGGTTGATGCAGAAGCAGGACAACAATACTCGGGCTTGGAGTGGTTTCAGCTGGGTAGTCATCGTATTCCAGTGGATAGTCAACTTTCTGCGCTGATTCCATATCGCGGGTCTCAAGGTAGCTTTCCTTATGTGTCAGCCACAGACGTACTTACGCACAGGGTGAATACCAAGCTTTTGAAAAATAAAATTGTGTTGCTGGGTACTACGGCCGCAGGCCTTATGGATTTGCGAGCTACGCCAGTGCAAAATGTTTACGCCGGAGTTGAGACGCACGCGAATATGATCGCTGGAATTCTTGATAACAATATCAAAGGAAGCCCTGCTTATACCTTGGGTGCAGAATTTTTATTGTTGCTAGTGGTTGGATTGTTACTTGCTTTTATGTTGCCTGCGCTCAGTCCATTGTGGGCAACTTTATTAACGCTAACTAGTTTGCTGGGCGTGTTATTAATTAACTTGTCTGCATGGCAAAATGGTTTGGTCTTGCCGTTGGCTTCGTTATTGGTAATGATCGTTTTGATTTATGTGATGAATATGTCTTATGGTTTTTTTGTTGAGTCACGTGGCAAGCGCCAGTTGGCAGGTTTGTTTGGGCAGTATGTACCACCAGAGCTGGTAGATGAAATGGCTAAAAATCCAGAAGTCATCAGCATGGAGGGTGAAAGCCGTGAAATGACCGTATTATTTTCGGATGTCCGTGGCTTTACAACGATATCGGAAGGGTTAGACCCCAAGCAGCTAGCCCAGTTGATGAATGAATTTTTAACGCCTATGACACAAGTCATCCATAATGGTCGCGGTACTATTGATAAGTATATGGGTGATGCGATTATGGCGTTCTGGGGTGCGCCATTGTTGGATGTAGACCATGCTAAACATGCGCTGCAAGCCGCATTAGGCATGATTGCTGCATTAGGTAAGCTACAACAGGATTTTGCCGCGAAAGGCTGGCCGCCAATTAATATCGGTGTAGGGCTTAATACTGGCATGATGACTGTTGGCAATATGGGCTCAGAGTTTCGTATGGCATACACAGTGATGGGTGATGCTGTAAACTTAGGCTCGCGTTTGGAAAGCCTGACTAAAAACTATGGCGTACATATTATTGTCAGTGAGTTTACCAAAGCGCAAGTGCAGGACTTTGTGTATCGAGAGTTGGATGCTGTTCGCGTGAAAGGTAAAGATAAGCCGGTTACTATTTTTGAGCCGGTTTGTGAAGAAGCGCAATTAGATTCAGTTACAAAAGAGAATTTAGTTCGTTATCATGAAGCTTTAGGACTTTATCGTAGCCAAAATTGGGATGAGGCTGAGTTGAGATTCGAGGCGTTACGTAAACTTGAGCCGCTGCGTGATTTATATGCTATGTATCTTAAACGGATTGCCTATTTCAGGCATAATCCACCAGATGACGCGTGGGATGGTGTGTTTAATTTTGAAACAAAATAATGCAGTATGTTCCAGTGAGCATTAATCCATGAATGTTAATGAAAAAGTGTCGCACAATATGCAAATAAGAATACTAGGCTGTA
>JAZJYS010000110.1:0-10853 GCA_040390265.1 Pseudomonadota bacterium
CCCGACATCCTGCTCCCAAAGCAGGCGCGCTACCAGGCTACGCTACACGCCGAAGACAGAAATATACCGCAACCCGAGCTTTTGGTCAATTCGAATATGTTAAAATGTTGCCATATTTTCAACATTTACTAAAATTTCAGCATAAACAACACAAATGACCGCTCAAATAATTGATGGCAAAGCCATTGCCGAAAACCTATTAAACTCTATTAAGTCTCGCATCAGCGATCGCCTGCAAGCCAACAAACGTGCGCCAGGGCTAGCGGTCATTCTTTTAGGTGAAGATCCGGCATCGTCAATATATGTTCGCAATAAACGTTTAGCCTGCGAGAAGGTGGGCATCATTTCAAAAGCTTACAACCTTCCACCATCAACTACCGAAGCAGAACTTCTCACCTTGATTGAACAGCTCAACCAAGACGACACGATTGACGGCATTCTCGTACAAGCACCTCTACCACCTCATATCAAAGATGAGCATGTTATAGAGTGTATTAGCCCAAGCAAGGATGTAGATGGCTTTCACCCGTACAACATAGGCAGACTTGCGGTGCGCCAACCTACATTGCGCTCCTGCACCCCGTTTGGCGTAATTAAAATGTTAGAAGCATCAAACATCAATTTAATGGGACTTGATGCCGTAGTCGTCGGCGTATCCAACCACGTAGGGCGCCCTATGACGCTAGAGCTTCTACTTGCTGGTTGCACCGTCACAAGCTGTCATCGCCACACCAAAGACTTGGCTAAAGCGATAAGAGAGGCTGACTTGATAGTAGCTGCTGCAGGAAAACCGGGGCTCATACAAGGCGAGTGGATTAAACCAGGCGCCATTGTCATTGATATTGGCATCAACCGATTAGAAGATGGTCGCATTGCTGGCGATGTTGATTTTATTACAGCAAAATCACGTGCAGGCTGGATTAGCCCAGTGCCCGGTGGCGTCGGTCCAATGACAGTGGCAACACTCATGGAAAACACATTATTAGCCCTAGAGTTACAAGAGTCAAAATAAATAAACTTTCGTAATTTTTAATGATTTTTTGAGGTTTTGCATCAAAGCGCCAATCAGTGTACACTCATGCGCTAATTTTGTAACAAGCCACTTTTTTTAAGCACTTAATTTTCTAAGTATCTGGATATTCATTATGGCTGAAGTCACTAGCAAACAATTTACGCCTTATCAGGCCAAACCTGATGAAGAGTACATGAACAAAAACCAACTCAATCATTTCCGCAAGATTTTGAACGATTGGAAAGCCGAGCTGAGTCAAGAACTTGATCGCACTATGCACACGATGCAAGACGAAGTGACCATGTTTGCAGATCCTAACGATCGTGCTAGCCAAGAATCAGACATGACATTGGAACTACGCAACCGCGATCGCGAACGTAAGCTGATTAAAAAAATCGACGAGACGCTACGCAATATAGATGCAGGTGAATATGGTTATTGCGAAGGCTGCGGCATTGAAATTGGCTTAAAACGACTAGAGGCAAGACCTACCGCAACATTATGTATCGATTGCAAAACACTTGATGAAATGCGCGAAAGACAAGTCGCTAAATAGTTGACGTTCAATGTTTGAAAAAAGGCTTATTACTTTCACAGCAATAAGCCAATAAAAAAGCCCGCATATGCGGGCTTTTTTATTGCTATCAAACTATTACTCGTCAGCCTCAGTATCAGCTTTAGCTTCAGCAACAGGCGCTTCAATCAACGCTTTCATACTCAAACGCACGCGACCTTTTTCATCAGCCTCAACTACTTTAACTTTCACAACATCGCCCTCTTTAAGGAAGTCAGCAACAGCATTGACACGCTGATGTGCAATTTGTGAAATATGTAGCAAGCCATCTTTACCTGGGATCAAAGATACAATCGCACCAAAATCTAGCAACTTAATCACGGTGCCTTCATAAGTTTGGCCAACTTCAACTTCAGCAGTAATTTCTGCAATACGGCGTTGCGCCTCAGCACCAGCCTCACTGCTTGTACATGCAATTTTCACTGTACCATCTTCTTCAATATCAATGGTTGTACCAGTTTCTTCAGTCAACGCACGAATCACCGCGCCGCCTTTACCGATCACATCACGAATCTTTTCTGGATTGATTTTCATCGTAATGATCCGTGGTGCAAAAGCTGACATCTCAGTATTTGCAGTGCTCATCGCAGCTTTCATGATACCTAAAATATGCGTGCGGCCTTCTTTAGCTTGTGCCAGTGCCACTTGCATAATTTCAGCAGTAATGCCGGTGATTTTGATATCCATTTGCAGCGCAGTAATACCTTCATCAGTACCAGCTACTTTAAAGTCCATATCACCTAGATGATCTTCGTCACCCAAAATATCTGTTAACACTGCAACGCGATTACCCTCTTTAATCAAGCCCATAGCGATACCTGCTACGTGATTTTTCAGTGGCACACCAGCGTCCATCATTGCTAAGCTACCGCCACAAACTGACGCCATAGAGCTAGAACCGTTTGATTCAGTAATTTCAGACACGATACGTACGGTATAACCAAACTCATCAGCACTAGGCAATGCAGCTAATAGTGCGCGCTTAGCTAAACGACCATGACCAATTTCGCGGCGTTTTGGCGTACCTACGCGACCAGTTTCACCAGTAGCGTACGGAGGCATGTTGTAATGCAACATGAAACGGTCTTTGAACTCGCCTTGCAATGCATCAATCACTTGCTCGTCACGCCCTGTACCAAGCGTTGCAACAACTAACGCCTGCGTCTCACCGCGTGTAAACAGTGCAGAGCCATGTGTACGTGGCAACACGCCAGTACGCACAGTGATAGGACGCACAGTGCGCGTATCACGGCCATCAATACGCGGCTCACCGTTTAATATTTGACTACGTACAGTTTTAGCTTCTAAGTTAAAGAACTCAGTTTTGATTTTGTTAGCTTCTTCAGTTGAAGTGTTTTCGTTGATAAGCTCAGCCATCACGCGATTTTTAACTTCATCTAACTTAGCTGAACGTGCGCCTTTAGCCTTAATTTGGAATGCAGCATTCACATCCGCAGCAGCAAGTGCCGCAACTTTTTCGATTAAAGCAGTATCTGGCTCTGGTGCTGACCAATCCCAAGCATCTTTACCCACTTCAGCAACCATTTCATTAATCATGCTAATAACAGCCTGCATTGCATTGTGACCAAACACCACAGCACCCAGCATGACTTCTTCAGACAACTCTTTAGCCTCAGACTCCACCATCATTACAGCAGTTTCTGTTGCAGCTACTACTAAATCCAGCTCAGTTTCTTCTAATTGCGCTTTAGTTGGGTTAATCACGTACTCTTCGTTGATATAACCAACACGTGCAGCACCTAGTGGGCCATAAAATGGAATACCAGAGATTGCCATCGCGGCAGATGCACCGATAATCGCAGGAATGTCAGAATCAATTTCTGGATCTGATGACATGACCGTCGCAACCACCTGCACTTCGTTATAAAACGCTTCAGGGAATAATGGGCGCAATGGGCGATCAATTAAACGTGAAGTCAGTGTTTCTTTTTCTGAAGGACGGCCTTCACGCTTGAAAAAGCCACCTGGAATTTTACCCGCAGCATAGGTTTTTTCCATGTAATCAACGGTTAATGGAAAGAAATCCTGACCTGCTTTAACTTCAGTTTTACCAACAACAGTGACTAAAACAACTGTATCACCATAACTTACCATCACAGCGCCGTCAGCTTGACGCGCTATTTCACCTGTTTCGATAGTGAGCTCATGCGCACCATACTGAATACTTTTTTTAACTTTATTAAACATATTTATCCTTTTCTCTTTTTAATATTCGTTATTCACAACCCAATAACGAACGCACAATAATGATTTATTTCAATATTAGTTACTTACAATCAAACCTATGCATTCAGGCTATATTGCAATGAACGATCTTAATAAATCTTTTACAACAAAAAAGCCGATAACACGGCTCATGCAGTGTTATCGGCTTTTTATTTCACACACAAACAAAACGTCAAACGACGAATTGTTGTGTGAATGAATACGTTCCAACCAATTACTTACGTAGACCTAAGCGAGCAATCAAAGTTTGATAACGCTCAGCATTTTTACGTTTAAGGTAATCAAGCAATTTACGACGCTGGCTTACCATCGCTAACAAACCACGACGTGAGTGGTGATCTTTTTTATTGCTTTTGAAATGCTCTGTTAAGTAGCTGATGCGGCTAGTTAAAAGTGCAACTTGCACTTCTGGACTACCAGTGTCATTTTTAGCTTGTTGATATTCGCCAACGATTTTGGCGCGGTCTGCTGCAGTTGTTGCCATAACTTAATCCTAACTTTAGATGTTTTGCGTCAATGTAAAAGCAGCTAAAAAATCTCTAACCGCAAATACATTCATTTGCATGAACCGCGCATTCTAACGATTAATTATTGATTTATCAATCTTTTTTTACAATCAACCTTTTGGGTGCGATTTTGCCGTCATCCTGCAACTCGCCTAATCCCAGAAAATCATCTTGCTCACTATATAAACGCAGCAAACCTTGAGGAATCACCCCACTACACCAAACAGATTGACCTTGTAACAAATAATAGGTGCAATCAGCATCCAACGTAAGTGCTGGCAAATGCTGAATAGCACTATCTACTGGTAACAATGCTGACTGTCGCTGCTCTGCCGTCATTGCCTCAAATTGCTCCAACGTAATAGCATCAGCGATTGAATAATCAGCCGTAGCGGTTCTACGCAAACCAATCAAATGTGCGCCACAGCCTAGCAACGCGCCAATATCTTCAGCCAGGGTGCGAATGTAAGTACCTTTGCTGCAAGTCACGGTAATATTCGCCACGTCATAGGTAAATGAATTTTGCTCAATACTATGAATGGTAACATTTCGCGCCATACGCTCAATTTCAACGCCTGCACGTGCGTATTCATATAGTGCTTTGCCTTCATGCTTTAAAGCAGAGTACATAGGAGGGACTTGGCTGATTTCACCCACAAACTTTTGGCAAGCTTGCTCGAATTGCGATTGCGTTATATTCACGGCTTGGCTTGATAGCACCGTGCCCTCAGCATCACCTGTATTGGTAGTTACACCCAACTTGATTGTTGCTATATAGGTTTTATCTGCATCAGTTAGATAATGTGCAAATTTGGTGGCCTCACCAAAACAAAGTGGTAACAAGCCCGTAGCTAAAGGGTCTAGCGTGCCCGTATGCCCAGCTTTCGCTGCCTGTAAGAGCCACTTTATTTTTTGCAAGGCTTGATTAGATGAGAAACCTAGCGGCTTATCTAGCAACAGCACACCGCTAATGTTTTTTTTAGGTCTTTTATACTGCAAAGGTCAGATTGTTACGAATAGATATTGAAACTGTGTGCTTATGATTTGTCTGGATTTGAAGCTAAAGCAGCATCAATTAATTTTGACATCATCATGCCATTATCAATCGATGCGTCATAGACAAAGTGCAACTGCGGCACAGTACGCAACAACATACGCTTAGCCAGTTGTGTGCGTAAAAAACCTGCCGACTTTTCCAGCCCTTGCTGCTGGCTATCACTCGCCTTTGCCGCACTGTAGAAAACTTTAGCGTGCGCCATATCTCCAGTGACTTCCACGGCGGTAATCGTCACCATGCCTACGCGTGGATCTTTTACTTCAAACTGTAGCAAATCCGCCAACTCGCGTTGCATTTGCTCAGCAACGCGATTGCTTCTTGAATACTCTTTAGCCATGGCAGAACTCCTATAGTGTTCTTGCTACTTCAACCATCTCATATACTTCTAGAATGTCACCAATTTCAATGTCATTGTAGTTCTTAAGTGATAGACCGCATTCAAAGTTATTACGCACTTCTTTAACATCATCTTTAAAGCGTTTCAGTGAATCCAACTCGCCAGTATGCACAATCACATTGTTACGTAAGACACGTACTTTAGAGTTACGTTTAATCATACCGTCTTGTACATAACAACCTGCAATCGCACCGACTTTAGAAATACGGAATACCTCGCGAATCTCGACAGTACCAATCATTTGCTCTTTCTGCTCTGGCGCCAACATACCGCCCAGCGCAGCTTTGATCTCGTCTACAGCTTCGTAAATAATATTGTAGTAACGCACATCCACACCCAAGGTATCGACTAACTTACGCGCACCAGAATCTGCACGTACGTTAAAGCCGATCAACACCGCTTTCGATGCTGAAGCCAAGTTCACGTCTGATTCGCTAATCGCACCAACACCCGTATGAATAATATTCACTTTAACTTCGCTAGTAGACAGTTTTTGCAAGCTTGTCGCCAATGCTTCGTACGAACCTTGTACGTCGGATTTAATGATCAGGCCTAACGTTTGTGCAACGCCTTCACCCATCTGGTCGAACATGTTTTCAAGTTTCGCGGCTTGCTGTTTAGCTAGTTTTACATCGCGGAATTTACCTTGACGGAAATTCGCAATTTCACGCGCTTTACGCTCGTCATTCAATACAATCATTTCCTCACCGGCACTAGGCACATCTGACAAACCTTGGATTTCCACTGGAATTGACGGACCCGCCTCCTGAATATCCTTACCTGATTCATCAAGCATAGCGCGTACTTTACCAAAAGTGGTTCCGGCTAACACCATATCGCCACGGCGCAGCGTTCCAGAGGTGACTAAAATAGTAGCCACAGGGCCACGACCCTTATCTAGACGACCTTCAATCACCAAGCCTTTAGCAGGCGTATTTTTTGGGGCTTGCAGCTCTAACACTTCAGCCTGTAAAAGCACAGCCTCTAGCAGCTCATCAATACCTTGACCTGTTCTAGCTGAAACTTCTCTAAACATCACTTCACCACCGAAGTCTTCTGGCACAACTTCCTGTGCTACCAACTCCATCTTCACACGTTCTGGCTCAGCATCAGGCTTATCAATCTTATTGATAGCAACAACTAGAGGTACATTTGCCGCTTTAGCATGGTGAATTGCTTCAATTGTTTGCGGCATCACACCATCGTCTGCAGACACGACTAAAATCACGATATCAGTAGCTTTTGCACCACGTGCACGCATTGCAGTAAATGCCTCGTGACCTGGTGTATCCAGGAACGTCACCATGCCGCGTGGTGTTTCCACGTGATAAGCACCGATATGCTGCGTAATACCACCGGCTTCACCAGTAGCCACACGGCTACGACGGATATAGTCAAGCAACGATGTTTTACCATGGTCAACGTGACCCATCACAGTGACAACTGGTGGACGTGTTTCCATAACTGCAGCCGCATGTTCAGCTTCTTCAATAAATGCATCTGGGTCGTTTGGAGCGGCAGCAGCAGCTTTGTGACCCATTTCCTCCACGATAATAATCGCGGTTTCCTGATCTAGCACTTGGTTAATCGTCACCATCATGCCCATGCCCATCAACGCTTTGATCACCTCACCTGACTTAACAGACATCTTATGTGCCAGCTCTGCCACAGTTATCGTTTCTGGCACCAACACTTCATACACAATTGCTTCTGTAGGTGCATTAAAGGCGTGTTGCTGATCATCATCTGATTGATGCGATCTATTTTTGCCCTTAGGCGCACGCCAGCCTGGTTTTCCTGCCGTAGTGTCACCGCGTGTTTTTAAGCCACGCTTTTTATTTTCAGCATCGGTCCATTCTTTGTTATTGCCTTTACCTTTTTTCGCTTCTTTTGCCGCAGGCTTGGCAACGCCTTCTTTTGCAACAGGCTTATGCAATGTACCTTCAGAGAGTTTTGCGGCCTTCTGCTTGGCAGCTTCAGCATCCGCTAATTTTTTAGCTTCCTCATCTAAACGACGTTGTGCAAGCTCTTGCTTTTTGCGCAAGTCTTCAGCTTGCATCGCAGCCAGAGTCGCATGGCGCTTAGCCTCACGCTCACGTAATGCAATTTCGTCAGCGCCCAATAAATCTTTACGGCTAATTGTTTGCTTAACTGCTGGCGCTTCAACTACCGCAGGCGTATCAATCGCAACAGGTACCTCTACAATCGCAGGTTCAACAACTTCAGGCACGGCCATCTCGACTGGCACCACAGGTTCAACAACGACAGGCTCAAGCACAGCCTCAACAACTGGCGCTTCAGGAGCTTCAACTACAGGCGGTGTTTGCTCAACAACGACATCCACAGCCTCTTGCAGTGCTGCAGTAACATCTTCTGCCTCAACCGCATCAGCATCTTCCATACGCTCTAATACACGTTTTTTGCGCACTTCCACTTGGATCGTACGCGCTTTACCAGTATTGTCAGTTTTTTTGATTTCAGAGCTAGATTTGCGCGTCAACGTAATTTTGTTTTTAGGCGCTAGCGTGCCGTGCTCTTTACGCAAATGTTCAAGCAATGCAGTTTTATCATTCTCGCTCAGTTGATCCTCAGCGTTTGATTTATGCACGCCAGCACTTTTTAGCTGCTCTAATAACAATGCTGTAGGTAGCTTTAATTCGCCAGCAAATTGTTCTACGGTTGTTTGTGCCATCTTGTTACTCCAGTGTTCTTTTTCTAAGCTTTATTGCCTAGCGTTACTACTACATTGCTGCTGTTAATTCATTGTTAGGTTTACAAATCAAAACCTGTTTATTGATACCGCTTATTTGAACCAAGGTGCACGCGCGGTCATAATCAATGTTTTCGCACGCTCCATATCCATGCTCGTCATCTCGACCAACTCATCAACAGCCAGTTCAGCTAGATCATCCATGGTGGCAACACCTTTAGAAGCCAATAAATGAGCAGTTTCATCATCCATGCCTTCCATTGTCAATAAGTCTTCGGCTGCTTCTTCAACTTTCTCTTCTTTAGCGATAGCTTCAGTCAACAACGCAGCACGGGCACGTTTGCGCAACTCTTCAATCGTGTCTTCATCAAAAGCATCGATTTCATTCATTTCAGCCAGTGGCACGTAAGCAATTTCTTCCAATGTGCTGAAGCCTTCTTGAACAAGAATTTCCGCCACTTCTTCATCGACGTCAAGCTTCTCCATAAACAAATGGCTCACGTTTGCATATTCGGTTTGCGTTTTCTTATTCGCCTCATCCACCGTTAGAATATTCAATGTCCAGCCAGTCAATTCTGAAGCCAAGCGTACGTTTTGACCATTGCGACCAATAGCAAGGGCCAATTGCTCTTCATCGACCACCACGTCCATGCTGTGCGCATCTTCGTCCACGACGATACTTGAAACTTCAGCAGGCGACATCGCATTAATTACAAATTGCGCAGGCTCCATGCTCCACAACACAATATCCACGCGCTCGCCAGCCAGTTCACCGGTTACAGCCTGCACACGTGAACCACGCATACCAACGCAGGTACCCACAGGATCAATACGCTGATCATTGCTTTTCACTGCAATTTTAGAGCGCAAACCAGGATCGCGTGCAGCGGCACGAATTTCCAATAAACCCTCTTCAATTTCGGGCACTTCCAACTCAAATAAGCGCACTAAAAAGTCAGGGATAATTCTGGATAAAATCAATTGTGGGCCACGACCACCACGCTCAATACGTGAAAGATAAGCACGCACACGGTCGCCCACACGCAAGTTCTCTTTTGGAATCATTTGCTCACGCGGCAATAAAGACTCAATACGGCCTACTTCAATAATCGCATTGCCTTTTTCCATACGTTTAATGACACCAGTCACCAACTTCTCATCACGTGCCAAAAAGTCTTCTAGAATTTGATCACGCTCTGCTTCACGCACTTTTTGTAAAATGACTTGCTTTGCAGCCTGAGCGCCAATACGGCCAAACTCAATACTTTCTAATGGCTCTTCGTAGTAATCGCCAATATTCAAGCCTTTTGAACGCTCGTCTTCTTCATCAATTTGATAGGCTGAATTTTCAAGCAAGTCATATTCAACATATTGCCAACGTCTAAACGTCTCATACTCACCAGTTTCACGATGAATGGCAACGCGAATATCAGCGTCATCGTGATGTTTTTTCTTGGTGGCTGAAGCTAAAGCAAGCTCTAGTGCGGTAAAGATTACCTCTTTACTCACGTTTTTCTCATGCGCTAAGGCATCTACCAATAATAAAATTTCACGACTCATATCTATCTCCGACTATAAATTGCAGGTTAATCTGTTAAAACTTATTTTAAAACTCAGGTATTTAGAACACTGGATTCAAGCGCGACTTATCAATATTAGTCAACGCGATATTATGAATCACGCCATCACACTCCAGCATCAAAACACCACTTTCTAACCCACGTAAAATTCCTAAAAAATTCTTTTTTGTTTTTTCTTCGGTCACGCCTTTAGCATTTACAACCGACTCAACGATCGGCACACGCAATTTGACTGTTGCACGCTCACCAATGAAACGTAAATAATCCGCTTCTTTTTTCAACACGCGATCCATGCCTGGGGATGAAACCTCTAAACGATCGTAATCAATTTCATGCTCTACGGCCAACAAATTACCCAGTTGATTGCTAACCAACACGCAATCATCAATATTCACACTATCTTTTACATCTACAGGGTTTTGCTTGTCAATAAACACGCGTAACACCTTACCACGGTTAGAAACCTCAAGATCAACCAGCTCATAGCCAAGTTGACTCACAGATTTTTCTATCAATGTATGCAAATCTTGCATAGTGCCTACCCCTCTAAACTCAGCCTCTAGCGCGCAAAACACTGCACGCAACTCGCAGAAACAAAAAATGGGCACAAAGCCCATCGAAAATTATCGCGCCATTATACCAATGTATTCAACGAATTGAAATGAGAGACTAGAAATAGCCACTCTTACAACACAGTTATTAGCACAATACAACGCCTAAAGCAAAAGGCCCTCACAGGGAGGGCCATTGCAGGTCACCTTTCGGCGACT
>JAZJYS010000111.1:0-41381 GCA_040390265.1 Pseudomonadota bacterium
GAGAGTGAGTTAGCGTATACGTCAGCAAATTCAGCACGCGCTTGCTTGAAACCTACGGTGTTGGCATTGGCAACGTTATTGCCGATAACTTCAAGTTGTTTTGAAGCTGCATTGAGGCCGCTTAATCCTTGTTGAAAACTCATGGTGTTCTCCTGATCGCTTGATGTAATACTTAATTTATGAGGATGTATTGTTTAGTAAATTTCTTTTACGTCGCTGGTGTTTACTGCTGTTAGATTGCTTAAATTCAATTTCAAGCCACTAGAGCTGTTAGAGATGCTCATGACTTTTGCATAATTAAGACCATCAACTGCCGTACTCTTACCTGCGATGGTTGATGTTGCTTCAAATTTATAGTCACCAGTTTTAGCGACCGATCCGTCATCAGTGATTCCGTCCCATTGTAATGGTATGGTGCCTGAGTCTTGTTTGCCCATGTCTACAGTTCTAACTGTGGCACCAGCAGAATTTTTAATGGTAATGGTTAATTTGTCTGCGCCAGATGGTAAGTCAACACCAAAGTATCCACCTGTGCCGCTAGTGCTTACCTCATTGCCTGGAACCAGTACGTTGTGGCCTATCATGCCCGATGCTTGGTACGATTGACCTGCCTGTACACTGCTAATCAAAGACTCAAGTGTCGAGTTAAGTTTATCAATCCCGGTAACGGTGGACAATTGTGCCATCTGACTTGTTACTTGTGCGTTATCCATTGGATTTAGCGGGTCTTGATTTTTCATCTGCTCGACTAGCAGCTTCATAAACCGATTTTGAGCTTCATCAACGCTGCTGGTAGTCGTGGACTTTTTGCCATTAACGCTATCCAGTAGGGCTTGTGATGGGGTGCTTGAAGTGCTTTGTACTGAGCTCATTGTGAATTCCTTTAATATTTTTCAGTTAGCGCGCTTTAATGTGATGTTCTCAAACATTAGCTTACATATATTTTTACAGACGCTTAATTACCTAAACTTTAATTTTTACACTTGCCCAATGGTTAAGGTCTTAAGTAACATTGACTTGGCTGCATTCATAGTTTCCACGTTGTTTTGATATGCACGGGAAGCTGAAATCATATTCACCATTTCTTCTGTAACATTGACATTCGGCATGGTTACGTAGCCTTTTTCATTCGCGAGTGGGTGTTTTGGGTCGTAAATTACTCTTCCCGGAGACGAGTCTTCAACGACTTTTAACACCTTTACACCATTGGCATCTGGCGAGTTGGTTGGGGTCGCGCTAAACACTACTTGCTTGGCTTTGTATGGCGTTCCGTTAGCGCTGGTTGCACTATCTGCATTCGCTAGATTACTTGCTACGGCGTTTAGTCTTTGAGCCTGTGCGCTCATCGCCGAACCTGAAATGTTAAATACATTAAATAGAGACATTATTTGCTCCTGATGTTGCTCGTATGACTAAAGTTATTCATTCTCAAAATCATTAGTTCTGGAGTGCGGTGGTCATTTGTTTAAGCTGATTGTTGATCATAGTCAAGCTTGCTTCGTAACGAATTGCATTGTCAGCAAACTGATTGCGTTCTACATCCATATCGACGGTGTTGCCATCCACGCTACCTTGTATGATAGGGCGGAATAATGTTTGACTAGATGAGTTGCTAGAAGATGAGGTGCTTGGAATGCCATCTAAATGTAGTGCCGATGTTTTTGTAACTGACTGTGCTGGCTTGGCAGTCTCTGCACTCGCGTTCGCCGCAGTGGCTGTAGCCATGGCGTTCTTCATGGCTGAACCAAAATCTATATCGCGTGCTTTGTAATTTGGAGTGTCCGCATTGGCTATGTTTGCTGCAATAAGCTCTTGGCGTTGACCGCGCACTCTCAAAGCATTTTGATGAAAACTCAATGCAGCATCTAGTTTATTTAACACAACGGATCTCCTTTTGTGACCAATTCAGCTTTTAGGCTAAAAGTATTGTTGAAAAAACCTTAAATATTAAATTTAATGGCACTTTTCCTTTTTATACTTACGTGTGCAATCATATTGCTTAACAACATACTTCAATTAAAAAGTGAAAGGGGTAAACGTTATCCTTTTCTTTGTTTTGCTATGTGGTTGCCTACGTAGAATCTGTACAGAACTTTTATAATTGATTAATGGAATTCAATGTGAATCATATCAACGGCTGCATGCGCGTTAAGATGATATTGGCAACGCTTATGTTGATAAGTTCGTTGACATCCATAATATCTTTTGCCGCGCCGGCTGTAGCAATATCTGCGGCGACGACAGGTCAGCCTGCGAAACAAAATTTGGCAATCATCAAGACTAAGATTGTCGAGTTTTTGGAAACGCAAGCTATTGGCTATCCCGGCAAGGTGAGTGTTCATGCTGGTGCAATCGACCCTAATTTAAGATTGGCGCAATGTCCAGATATGCAGGTTTTTTTGCCTTCAGGCAGTCGTGCTTGGGGGAAAACAAGTGTAGGTGTTCGATGTGGTGCGCCTAGTGCATGGACTATCTATGTGCAAGCTACTGTAAATGTTATTGCACAGTATTTGGTGGCAGCTACACCTTTGGCGCAGGGTACGGTGGTGTCTAATGAAGATGTGCTTTTTGAGAGTGGTGATTTGACGCAGTTGCCAGCAGGTGTGTTTACTGATGCGGCGCAAGTCATTGGTCGCACTGCAAATATATCCATGACGGCTGGTACTGTGCTTAGGCAAGAGATGCTGAAAATGCCTCTTGCGGTACAGCGAGGTCAGACGGTGGTTGTTACATCAGTCGGTAAAGGGTTTGCTGTGTCTGCTGAGGGGCAGGCGATGGCGAATGCTAATGAAGGGCAGGTTGTGCAAGTTAAGGTTTCTAGTGGGCAGATTATTACTGGGGTTGCTCGAAGCGGTGGCCAGGTAGATGTGGGGTTTTAATACTACAATTGTGTGATTAGTTAGAGATTGAAATCTTAAGTATAAGAAAAATACTTGCAAAGTATTAAAGTTCGCTTAAACTCTGCCGATAAAAGCATCATAGAAGTGTCAGATGCGTTAAATTAGCAAAGAAGGAATACATGCCATGAAAATTAATGACTCAGTTAAAGGTTCGTTAAACCTCGGTCTCGATAAAGCTGGTGCTGAGAAAGTGGTTGCCAGCAAGCTGGAGTCTGGTGCGAGCAATAAAACAGACAAAACTCAGGTTGATCCTAGTGTTGCTGGCAATGTTACATTGTCAGCACGATCCGTACAGTTAAAGTCACTGGAAGCCAAGGTTGCGACTAGTAAGGTGTTCGATACTGAAAAAGTAGATGCGATTAAATCGGCTATCGCCAGCGGTCAATTTAAAGTGGACTCTGAAAAAGTGGCTAATGGTTTACTGGAAACAGTGCGGGACTTACTGGCTGCAAGATAACCTGAGGCAGGTATGACTATATCAATTTCTTTTGAGCACGATGTACAGCTTGTGGATGAGTTGCTTGCATTATTGTCACGTGAGCAAACGCATTTAGTTATGATGGATGTTGCTGCTATAGAAGGGGTGTTGGAAGAAAAATCCGATCTGTTGCAACGTATTAATGCTACGGCCAAGCGCCGCTATGAAATGTTGGCTGCAAGTGGTTTCGAGTCAAATGAGTTGGGTATGAGTGTATGGGTTAAGCAACAAGCTAAGCCTGCGTTAAGTAGGGCGTGGATGGATTTTCAAAAAGTGTTGAGTAATGCGAAGGAAATGAATCGACTCAACGGCATGCTTATTAATAAAAGTTTTAATCGAAATCAACAATTGCTTAATCATCTGCAAGGCGCATCTAGCGCGGGCTCTGTTTATGGGCGTGATGGGCAAGCTAAATCACAATTGTTAACCCGTCCTACCTTAACTGCGTAACTATTCAGTTTCTCCACTTCGCGATTTAATATTCTAGATTTTCTCGCAACTAAAATTCCCGGCAGGTGGTTTGTTCGTGAATTTTTTCATCATAACTTCATCAAACTGTCATAATTGGCGCATAAGATTAGTTGTCTAAAATATGAAGTCATTATGCGTTCAACTTACCCACCTTTAAAATTACTCAACCGTGATACCAGTATTCTGGCTTTTAACGAGCGCGTGTTGAGCCTTGCAAAAAATCCTGACTATCCACTGCTAGAGCGATTGCGCTATCTATGTATTGTTTCATCTAACCTGGATGAGTTTTTTGAGGTTCGTGCTGCGCCACATGTCGATGCTATGCGTGATGATGAGCATCAAAATGATATTAATGTGCAAAGCTATGAAACGATTGCTGCGGTATCGCATGCGTTGGTAGAAAAGCAATATCAAATTTTTAATGCTGAGTTGATGCCGGCTTTGGCTGAACAAGGTGTGCATTTAGTGTCACATGGAGATCGCACGCCAGAGCAGCGGCGTTGGGTGGCGCGATACTTTGAGTCTGAAGTGCGTCCGTTATTGGTGCCTGTGGCATTGGATCCATCGCATCCGTTTCCTCAAGTGGCAAACAAGTCGCTTAACTTTATCGTTTCGTTGGGTGGTAATGATGCTTTTGGGCGCGCCAATAATATTGCGATTGTTCGGGTGCCTAGAGTCTTGTCGCGCCTAATTCAATTGCCAAAGAATTTAAGTAATAAGCAGCAAAAATTTGTGTCCTTATCAAGCGTGATTCGATCGCATTTGGCAAGTTTGTTTACTGGACGTGAAGTGCTCAACTTCTCTCAATTTAGAGTGACGCGTCATTCTGACTTGGCTGTAGATGAAGATGATGTGAAAAATTTGCGTACAGCCTTAAGAAAAGGGTTGGTGCAGCGTAACTTTGGTGATGCTGTTCGTCTGGAAGTGTCGCACGGTTGTGATGAGAAGTTAGCGAAATTCCTATTACAACAATTTGATTTACCTAAGCAATCGTTGTATCGAGTGCATGGGCCTGTGAACTTGGCGCGCTTGATGCAGTTGGCTGATTTAGCTGAAGGTAAACATTTAAAATTCAAACCATTCGAACCCAGAATTAGTCAGCAGTTGGTACCTAATCAATCATTCTTTACACAGTTAAAGCAACGCGATGTGCTGATTCATCAGCCGTATGAAAGTTTTGAGTCAGTAATCGATTTCTTGCGTGAAGCGGTGAACGACCCTGACGTGTTATCCATACAACAGACCATTTATCGTACGGGTTCTGATTCTCGCATGCTTAAGTTGCTGCAAGAAGCCGTGCGGCGTGGCAAAGAAGTGATGGCAGTGGTTGAGCTGAAGGCAAGGTTTGATGAAGAGGCTAATATCAACTGGGCAGAAGATTTAGAGTCCGTTGGTGCGCAGGTGGTGTACGGCGTTGTTGGCTTAAAAACCCATGCCAAAATGCTGCTCGTGATGCGTCGAGAAGGTGTGCACTTAAAATACTACGGACATCTATCTACGGGTAATTACAATCCTAGAACAGCACGTTTATATACAGATGTGAGCATGCTCACATCTGACCCAATGATTACGCGGGATATGGAACACTTGTTTAGGCATATTGCCAGTCAGGTCAAATTGCCGCGCATGCATAAGTTGCTGGTCGCGCCGTTCCATCTGCATAAGCAAATGCTAGCTAAAATTAAAGCGGCTGAGCTGACCGCTAAAACAGGAAAGCCCGCTCACATTATTTTAAAGATGAATGCGTTAACCGATGAGGCTTTGGTGCTGGCTCTAGTTAAGGCTGGGCGTGCGGGTGTTGAGATTGATTTAATCATTCGCGGCGCATGTATCTTGCCTATAGATGCGCCAGGCTTGGATGGGCGGATTCGTGTCCGCTCTATTATTGGCAGGCTCCTAGAGCATTCCCGTATTTTCTATTTCAACGTAGATCACGTCGAGAGTATGTGGCTTGCGAGTGCGGATTGGATGAATCGCAATATGATGCGTCGCGTTGAAATTGCATGGCCGATTGTGGATGTGCAAGACCGTGAGCGAATTTTGCAAGAGTGCTGTCAAATGAGCTTGGATGATAACAAGGATGCTTGGATACTTAATTCAGATGGCACATATAGTTTATCTGCGAAGTCACCATCTGCATCTAACGCAAAAATTAGTGAGCTGGAGTCTGGATTTAGTGCACAGCAGCATCTCCTCCAAAAGTATGCGGATTATTAGTCCATTGCTTGGTTTTAGTCGTTGGACTAAGTTTAATTGATTGGAATATGTAAATGGCTAATTTGATTTTTTGGCGGCATGCAGAAGCTGAAATTGAAAGTAGCACGGGTAGGGATTCTGATCGTGCGTTAACTAAACGTGGCCGAAAAGACGCTTTAAAAATGGCAAAGTGGTTACATCGGCATTTACCTATTGATACTCAGGTGCTATGCAGCCCTGCGCGTCGTTGTCAGGAAACAGCCGCTACCTTGCAGTCTATAAATGCTGACGATGGTGAGCATAGAAAGCCGTTGGATATTAATGTGGCTGAATTTCTGAGTATAGATAGTAGGCTTGAAGATATTGCTCAAAAGTTAGTGAATGACGATTCTAGTAAAACAATTCTGATTGTAGGGCATGAACCAAATCTTGGACGGCTAATTTCTCAGTTGTTGGGTATGGAAAAGAATGTGTGCGCAGTGAAAAAAGGCGCAGTGTGGTGGCTGCGCCAGAAAGTCGTTAGCGGAGCGTTGCAAACCTATTTGTTTACAGTGCAACTTCCTCGGTATTAATTTTCCGAAGGACTTATTTTTTTGGTCGACCAGTTTTAATGGTTGGTACTTTACTCATAGCGGCTTTTAATGCGGCATCTGTCATGGCTGTTAGTTGCATAATGCCAGCACGTAGTAATTCACTTTTCTTTGCAGGTTGTCCTAGCTTAAGCAAGCGCTCTTTCAGAACTGAGAATTGAGCATATTCAGATTTAGGCATAGTGAAGCTGTCACGCTCCATTTTTAATTTTGGCGTTTTTTCTTTGATTGGTTTTTCTACTTTTGCTTTAACTGACTTGGTTGGTGCGGCTTTTGCTGTTACTGGTTTAACTGCACTAGCCGTGGTTTTTTCGGTGTTTTTTTTTGCAGCAGGTTTTTTAGCTAGGACGGGTTTGCTTGCAGCTGGTTTGACTGGTGCTGTCGCTGTAACAGTTGCTTTTAGTGCTTCAGCTTGTATCGGGTTGATTTTTGACATGGCGATCTCCTTAATAAACGATATAAATAGTTTATACCGTTTATTTTGAAATGCAATACTGTTTTTGAAAAACGAGGGTGTAGCTAAGTGCTTGTTGCTACTTCAAATAACCAATTTGTTTTTGACCATGCCAGTGTTTCTTCACCTAATAAGTAATATGACTGCGGGTATTTTTCAGGCCAGGTTTTTGGCAGCATCAGTTTTATTGTGTTGTTGGATAGGCTGAGCTGAATGCCGCGCAGGTTTGGCATGAGGCGAGCGTGGCATAAAATAACGGCTAGGCGTAGGCAAATGAGCTGCATGACAAAAATGCGGTTTGAGAAATCAGCGTCCAGTTTTTTGAGTTTCGCTCTGTAGCCTAAGATTAGTTGGCTTAAACAGCGCAGTTCACTTTGTGCAAAGCCGGGTGGCTCTGTGTGTTCAAGGATGTAAGCGCCATGCAAGTGTGCGTCAATCGGCGAAACGGCACAGCCAATTTCATGTAGTAGTCCAGCCCAGTGCAGTTTTCGTGCATGTGTTTGTTGCTCGCCAATGGCAAAGGTCGTGCTTTCACTGATTTTATCAAATAATTTTCCGGCAACTTCTGTGACTGTTTTTGCATGCTTTTCATCGACATCAAATTTGCGTGCCAAGCGTTGTACGGAAGCATTTCTTAAATCCAGCATGTCATGTTCGCGGGCGAGCATGTCGTACAGCACGCCATGTCTTAATGCGCCTTTAGCGACATTTAACGATTCGATTTTCAAGAAATCAAAGATACCTAGTAAGATAGATAAACCGCCAGCAATGACTGGTTTACGATCTTCTTTTAGGCCGAGTAAGCGCAGTTTGTCTACATGCTTTGTGCGTAACAGTTCATCGCGCAACCAATACAGGCCTTCTCTGGTGACGGTGTCTACAGGTCGACCATATTGCACCAAAACGTCTGCAACAGCACCGACTGTGCCAGATGCACCATAGGCAACGTCCCATTGCTTGTTATTAAAGGTAGCACCTAGCGTATCGAAAATAGATTCAGCAGCAATTTCTGCACGCTCAAATGCCTTTTCAGTCAGCTCGCCAGAGCCAAAATGTTTGATTGACCAAGCGACGGAGCCTACATGTAGTGAAGCAGTATGGTGTGATTTAAAGCCTTGCCCTAAGATAAACTCAGTAGATCGACCGCCAATATCAATCACTAGGCGTCTATCATCAGACTGCGGTAAAAAACGGCTAACACCTTGATAAATAAGACGTGCTTCTTCAACGCCTGAAATGACTTCTACATCAAAGCCGAGCGCTTTTTTTGCCAGTTTGAGGAATACATCGCTATTGTTCGCTTCACGTAGTGTTTGGGTCGCAACGGCACGTACATGCGATGCATCAAAGCCTTGAAGGCGCTCGCCGAATCTGGCTAGGCAGCGTATGCCTCGCTCGATCGCTTCAGATGTCAGGTTGCGGTCTTCATCCAAGTCACCGCCTTGTCTGACGGCTTCTTTGAGGTACTCGATGCGTTGAATGTGGCCGCTATCTAGTCGACCAATTTCTAGCCGGAAGCTATTTGAGCCCAAGTCAATGGCGGCTAAGAGCGATTTATCTGCGGGGGCGTTGCTGGTGTTATTTTCTATCACGAATTTGATCCACTTTATGATTCACCACTATGATCCTCTATATCTAAATGCTTAGAACCTTGATGCTTAATTTTATGGCTGGCGTTATTTTTTTAGCGTTAGCTTCAATTATAACTTTATTGAAATAATATTATTGTTTCTATTTTGCAGCAGTCTCTTGAAAGTTTGATGACAAAGCCTAATTAACAGTTAAGTATTTAATCAATATCAGGAGTTAACAAAAATGGTAGCAACAACTAGTGCACAACCAGAAAAAATGGCCTTTCAGGCAGAAGTTAAACAACTTCTGCAACTGATGATTCATTCGCTATATAGCAATAAAGAAATTGTGCTGCGTGAATTGATTTCAAATGCCTCTGATGCAGCAGACAAGCTACGCTTTGAAGCGCTAGCGAATGGCGCACTGTATGAAAATGATAGTGAGCTGAAAATCCGCATCGCGTTTGATAAAGACGCTCACACCGTGACGATTTCAGACAACGGTATCGGGATGAGCCGTGACGAAGTGATTTCTCACATTGGTACGATTGCAAAATCAGGCACCAAAGAATTTTTTAACGCCTTAACTGGCGATCAAGCGAAAGACGCTAATTTAATCGGTCAGTTTGGTGTGGGCTTTTATTCAGCATTTATTATTGCCGATAAAGTGACATTAACTACCCGTCGTGCGGGCGCAACAGAAGCGGTGCGCTGGGTGTCAGCAGGCGAAGGTGATTACACGCTGGAAGCTGCAGATAAAACTAGCCGTGGTACCGACATTGTGTTGCATCTACGCGATGGTGAGGATGAGTTTTTAAGCGATTGGAAGCTTAAGACCATTATTCGTAAATATTCAGACCATATTACTTTGCCAATCGTGATGAAAAAGAGCGAGTGGAAAGATGGTGTAGAAGTGGCGACGGATGAAGATGAAACCGTGAATAAAGCCTCTGCTTTATGGGCGCGTAATAAAAACGACATTACGGAAGAAGAGTATCAAGAGTTTTACAAACATGTTTCTCATGATTTTGAAAACCCGTTAGCGCACACCCACAGCCGTGTAGAAGGTAAGCAGGAATATATTTCATTGCTTTATATTCCAAGCAAAGCGCCGTTTGATTTGTATGATCGCGAACGTCGTCATGGCATCAAGCTGTACGTGAAGCGCGTGTTTATTATGGAGGATGCTGAAAAGTTGATGCCGCAATATCTGCGTTTTGTACGTGGCGTGATTGATACCTCTGATTTGCCACTTAACGTTTCGCGCGAGATTCTGCAATCTAGCCGCGATGTTGAGGCGATTAAAGCGGGTTCGGTTAAAAAAGTCTTGGGCGTTCTGGAGGATATGGCAGAAAACAAGCCTGAAGATTATGCAAAATTCTATAAAGAATTTGGCCGTGTATTAAAAGAAGGTCCGGGTGAAGATTTTGCGAATAAAGAAAAAATCGCTGCATTGTTACGCTTCGCCTCAACCAAGGCTGACAACGATTCGCAAGAGGTTTCTTTCAAAGACTACATCGCACGTATGCAGCCTGAACAAGATGTGATTTATTACATTACTGCAGATAGCTTTGCCGCAGCGCAACATAGTCCACATTTGGAAATTTTCCGCAAAAAAGGCATTGAAGTATTGTTAATGAGTGACCGTGTGGACGAATGGTTGCTAGGCAGCTTGACTGAGTTTGAAGGCAAGAAGCTACAGTCTATTGCCAAAGGTGATTTAGATTTAGGTAAGTTGGAATCTGATACTGAAAAAGAGATTCAGAAGAAAATTGAAGAAGAAACCAAAACGCTCGTAGAAAGAATCAAGCAAACCTTGGGTGCGCAGGTGAAAGATGTGCGTGTGACACATCGACTCACTGATTCGCCAGCTTGCTTGGTGAGTGAGGTAAATGATTTGTCTGGTAATTTGGCGCGCATGTTAAAAGCTGCGGGTCAGAATACGCCGGAAACCAAGCCTATTTTGGAGATTAACCCAACGCATAAGTTAGTGAAGCGTCTGGAGAATGAGGCTGAAGACGGTTTGTTCGGTGATCTTGCACACGTGCTGTTCGACCAAGCTTTGCTGGCCGAAGGTGGTACATTGGATGATCCCGCCAGCTTTGTGAAACGTATGAACAGCTTGATTAGCTAACTTTAACTGATAAGCATAAATCAAAAATGACCCGTCTGGCGCAAGCTTGGCGGGTTTTTTTATGGATGATATAGATTTCTTTAAAATTGTGATTGGTCTGTGCTTTTGTCATAAATAAAGGCTAGAATTAATCATCTACATTCACAAAAGAGCTATATATGACTGACCCAGTGAAAGCCGCGGTAAAACCAAACGTTAAAGCCGCAGCGTCTTCGGAAACCAAACCGAAAAAATCCGCTAAATCCAAGGCGAGCACATCCCCGAAATTACCACCCATTGAACAGGCATTACAAAACCACTTAATGTATTCCAGCTTCAAGACGGTTAACGCTACCACGCCTAGAGATTGGTATGAAGCATCAAGCTACACAGTGCGCGATCACGTGGTAGAGCGTTGGATTAAAACGGCTGAGTCGTATTATCACAATGACCCTAAACGTGTTTATTATTTATCTTTAGAGTTTCTCATTGGCCGTATGCTAAGTAACGCGGCGCTGAATTTGGGTATTAAAGATGAGTTGAAGGCCGGTTTGGATGCGCTTGGTCAGAACTTGGAGAATACCGTGGAAATGGAAACGGACGCTGCGCTGGGTAATGGGGGCCTTGGTCGCCTTGCTGCATGTTTCCTGGACTCTATGGCAACAATGGATATTCCCGCTACTGGCTACGGCATTCGTTATGAATACGGCATGTTTAAACAAACCATTGAGAACGGTCAGCAGATTGAGAATCCAGACAATTGGTTGCGTTACCAAAATATATGGGAGTTCCAACGTCCGGAAGTCACTTATGTAATTAAATTTTACGGAAATGTTGTTGAGTTCCCAATGGCTAACGGTGCTACCGGGCAGCATTGGGTCAATGCTGAGCATGTGGTAGCAATGGCTTATGATATGCCTGTGCCAGGCTATGGCACAGATACTGTGAATAGCCTACGCTTATGGTCAGCTAAAGCGGCACGTGAATTCGATTTGCGCCACTTTAATGATGGTAATTACGAGCGCGCGGTTGAAGAACGTGATGGCACTGAGAATATCTCTAAAGTGTTGTATCCGAATGACGCTTCCGTGCTGGGTAAAGAGCTGCGTTTGAAACAGCAATACTTCTTCGTCTCAGCTTCAATTCAGGATATTTTGCGCCGTTTTCTTGCGGAACATCAAATCAAATCAGAAGATGATTGGAAGCTGCTGCCAGAAAAAGTGGCGATTCAACTCAATGATACGCACCCGTCAATTGGTGTGGCTGAAATGATGTATCAATTAGTAGATGAGCATCATTTATCATGGGCGACTGCATGGGGTCTGGTCGGTAAGATTTTTGCCTACACCAATCACACCCTAATGCCAGAGGCTTTGGAAACATGGTCCGTAGAATTGTTCGGACGTTTGTTGCCACGTCACTTAGGCATTATCTATCGTATCAACCATGAGTTCTTACACATGGTGAATCATCATTTCCCAGGTGAGACAGATTTGTTGAGCCGCGTGTCGATTATTGATGAAACGCATGGTCGTCGCATTCGCATGGCGCATTTGGCTGTGGTAGGTAGTCACACCGTGAATGGTGTAGCCGCCTTGCATAGTGAGCTATTAAAAACTACGTTATTTGCTGACTTTGATCGCATCTATCCGGGTAAGTTAACTAACGTTACCAACGGCATTACACCGCGCCGTTGGTTAAATCAAGCGAACCCGGCTTTAACCAGTTTGATTGAGCAAGCGATTGGTAATGGATTCAAAAAAGACCTGAGCCAAATTAAAAAACTCACCCCATTGGCTGACGATGCTGACTTTAGAAAAGCATTTGCACAGGTAAAACATGCCAATAAAGAAAGACTTGCTGCCAAAATTGAAAAAGCCACCGGTGTTAAGTTGAATACAAACAGCTTGTTCGATGTGCAAATCAAGCGCATTCATGAATATAAACGCCAGCTACTTAATGTGCTGCATGTGATTACTTTGTACAACCGCATTCGTCGCGGTGAAAAAGGCATTACACCACGTACAGTGATTTTTGGTGGCAAGGCAGCACCGGGTTATTGGATGGCAAAACAAATCATTCGTTTGATTAATGACGTTGCAGCGATTATCAATGACGACGTGGCTGTAGGTGACCAACTGAAGGTGGTGTTCTATCCAAACTATGAAGTGTCAGCCGCGGAAATTTTATTCCCAGGCAGCGATTTGTCTGAACAGATTTCAACCGCAGGTACCGAGGCTAGTGGTACTGGTAACATGAAGATGGCGTTAAATGGTGCGCTGACGATAGGTACACTAGATGGCGCCAATGTTGAAATCAAGGAAGAAGTGTCTGACGAAAATATCTTTATCTTTGGTTTAACCACGCCAGAAGTGGCTGAGACGAAAGCTAAAGGCTACAACCCGCGCCACTACTTCGATACCAATCCAGAGCTGAAACAGGTGTTGGACATGATAGGCAGCGGTTTCTTCTCAGTTGAAGAGCCAGACCGTTATCAGGCGATTGTGAATAATTTACTCATTAACGGCGATCAGTATTTGTTGCTGGCAGATTATGCAAGCTATATTGAAACGCAAGATAAAGTGGGTAAAACTTATCAGAATCAGGATGAGTGGACACGCATGGCTATTTTGAATGTGGCGAATATGGCCAAATTCTCAAGTGACCGTGCGATTAGTGACTATGCTAATAATATCTGGCATGTTGGTGCTAATGCCAAATCCAAGGCGGCTAAGTAATTATTTTTAGTGGTAATTTGCAGAAGTTTTAAGTTGAACTGTATGTTGCGTACCTAGTCACATTTAGTATGAAAATCGGTCAAACACAATCTGTAGTTTGACCGATTTTATGCGCAATGTATTTTGTTTCAAGCCCATTATTGAATGATGTGGTGATCTAATATTGAAGGAGTTTATATGCGCTTTTTAATGATCGCTTTAAGTTTGATGTTATTTACCTCGCATGCCAGTGCGCTCAGTGTAGATGATTTAAGTAACAAGGAAGCTAGTGGCGGTTTAAAGGCTGCCTTGATTCAAGGGGCGGAAAAGGCTGTAAGCAAGCTTGGCGCTACTGATGGTTTCCTTGGTAACCAGGAAGTTAAGATTCCATTGCCAGACACCCTGAAAAAAGCTGAACGAGGTATGCGCATGCTAGGCATGGGTAAGCAGGCTGATGAATTGGTGTTGAAGATGAATCGTGCTGCGGAGGCCGCAGTGCCTGAGGCAAAAGTCCTATTGGTAAATGCGGTTAAAAAAATGAGTGTGGATGATGCAAAAACTATTTTGACCGGTGGCAACGATGCTGCCACGCAGTATTTCAAAAAAACCACGTCAGCACCAATGGCAGAAAAGTTTTTACCTATTGTTAAAAAGGCTACTGAAAACGTGCAACTTGCTCAGCAATATAATCGATTCGCTGAGGCGGGAAGTAAGTTCGGCGTCGTGAATAAAGATCAGGCTAACCTTGAACAATATGTCACTCAGAAAACCTTGGATGGCGTGTATTTGATGATGGCAAAAGAAGAGGCGGCAATCCGTAAGGATCCTGTTGGACAGGCGAGTAATTTACTTAAGAAAGTGTTTGGTGCTTTAGGTAATTAGGCTGAAATAATCATGTTTTTCAGTTTGCAATAAAAGCAAATATACGGACTAAAGTCACGTTTTTATTATTTTAGTTATAAATTGGCATGCGTAGCTGCAAGCAATTAGCGGCTTAATAGTCGTCAATCTGGTAGAATTCAGCTTTCACAATTTGTTGACATTTAGCTGAGTTTTCATGACACGCCCTCAAATGATTTGCCTACGCGGCAGTGCTGCCTTATCTCAATTTCGTATTGAAAAAATCCAAAAGAACCTGAGTGGTATTTGCCCGAACATTCAGCATTTATATGCTGAATTCTGGCATTTTAGCTGGGTGAATGCTGAGTTGACTGCGCCGCAGCAAGATACGCTTAAGCAGATTCTGACTTACGGGCCGACGATGCAAGTTGAAGAGCCGCAAGGCGAGTACTTTTTAGTCTTGCCTAGAATCGGCACTATTTCACCTTGGGCGTCACGCGCTACGGATATTGTTCAGCATTGCGGCATCCCTCAGGTACAGCGTGTAGAGCGCGGTATTGCTTATTATGTGCAAACCAAAAATGGTCAGGCTTTAACCGAGGCTGAGCGTCAGCAGCTTTTGCCGTTGATTCATGACCGTATGACAGAAGCGGTGTTTGGTGACTTGAAAGACGCTGAAAAGCTTTATCACACCGATAGCCCAGCGCCTTTAAGCACTGTGGATATTCTGCAAGGTGGCAAAGCAGCACTTGTGACAGCAAACGCCGAGATGGGTTTAGCGTTGTCGCCAGATGAGGTCGATTATCTGTTTGATAATTTCACCAAAATTCAGCGTAATCCAACCGATGTTGAGTTGATGATGTTTGCGCAGGCTAACTCTGAGCATTGCCGCCATAAAATTTTCAATGCGGATTGGGTGATTGATGGTCAAGTGCAGGATATGTCACTGTTCGCCATGATTCGCAATACGCACAAGCTTAACCCGGGCAGTACCGTGGTGGCTTACTCTGATAACTCTTCTATCGTAGCTGGGCAACCGGGCGTTGCCACCAAACGTTTTTATCCAACGGCTGATGGCGCGTATGGCTTTGTTGAAGAGGAAATGCACTACTTGATGAAAGTGGAAACACATAATCACCCAACGGCAATTTCACCTTTTGCTGGTGCGGCTACTGGCGCGGGTGGTGAGATTCGTGATGAAGGTGCAACCGGTAGTGGCTCTAAACCTAAAGCGGGTTTAAGCGGCTTTTCGGTTTCAAATTTGAATATTCCTGATTTCAAACAGCCTTGGGAATCAAACAACTACGGTAAACCGGGTCGTATTGCTTCACCTTTCCAGATTATGGTTGATGGCCCCTTGGGTGGCGCTGCATATAGCAATGAGTTTGGTCGCCCGAATATTGCTGGTTATTTCCGTACCTTGGAATTGGAGTCAAGCAACGAAATGCGCGGTTATCACAAGCCGATTATGTTGGCGGGTGGTATTGGTAATATTTCTGCCAAACATTCTAAAAAGAACCCGATTCCGGCAGGCGCGGCGCTGATTCAGTTGGGCGGCCCAGCGATGTTGATTGGTCTTGGCGGCAGTGCTGCATCTAGTATGGATACTGGCAGCAATGTTGAGAATCTGGATTTCGATTCTGTGCAACGTGGTAACCCGGAGCTAGAACGCCGTGCGCAGGAAGTGATTGATCGCTGCTGGCAGTTGGGTGATGCAAATCCGATTTTAAGTATTCACGATGTAGGCGCGGGTGGTATTTCCAATGCGTTCCCTGAATTGGTGAATGACGCGGGTGTTGGTGCTGTATTTCAGTTGCGCGATGTACATAACGAAGAGCCGGGTATGTCGCCACGTGAATTGTGGAGTAATGAGGCGCAAGAGCGTTATGTAATGGCGATTGCACAAGAGGATTTGCCACGCTTTAAGGCGATTTGTGAGCGCGAGCGTTGTCCGTTTGCCGTGGTGGGTTACGCCACTGAAGAGCGCCATTTAACCGTGGCAGATAGTCATTTTGACAACAAGCCAGTCGATATGGATATGTCTGTATTGTTGGGTAAACCGCCAAAAATGACGCGTGACGTGAAAAGCACCACGCGTGAATTGAAAGCGTTTGATACCAGCAAGATTGATTTGAAAGATGCCGCAGCCCGTGTGTTAAGGCTGCCAGGTGTTGCAGATAAAACTTTCCTTATTACCATTGGCGACCGCTCTGTAACGGGCTTGGTGGCGCGTGAGCAAATGGTTGGCCCGTGGCAAGTGCCTGTAGCTGACGTGGCGGTAACACTGGCTGGCTATGAAACTTATCGTGGCGAAGCGTTTGCCATTGGTGAAAAAGCGCCGTTAGCACTCATTAATGCACCGGCTTCAGGCCGCATGGCGATTGGCGAATCAATTACCAATATCGCGGCATGTTTGATTGATGACATTAGCGATTTGAAACTTTCCGCTAACTGGATGGCGCCTGCTGGACATGCTGGCGAAGATGCCGCCTTGTTTGAAACCGTGAAAGCTGTGGGTATGGAGCTTTGCCCACAACTGGGTGTGAGTATTCCGGTTGGTAAAGACTCGATGAGCATGAAAACGGTTTGGAACGACGATGGTGCCAATGGACAGGTAATAAGCAAAGCGGTTACTTCACCGATTTCGCTAGTGGTGACAGCCTTTGCAGCAACACCAGATGCACGTAAAACATTAACACCACAACTGCAAACCAATGTTGATTCAAAATTGATTTTGATTGATTTGGGCGCAGGTAAAAACCGTATGGGTGGCTCAAGTTTGGCGCAGGTCTATGGCGCTGTGGGCGATGTGGCACCAGATGTGGATGATGCAGCGCAGTTAAAACACTTCTTTACTACCATTCAGCAATTGAATAAAGAAGGCAAACTACTTGCGTACCATGACCGTTCTGACGGTGGTTTATTTACGACAGTGCTTGAAATGGCATTCGCAGGTCATTGTGGTTTGAATGTCGATATTTCAAGTTTGCAAGGCGATGTTGTGAGTGCTTTGTATAATGAAGAATTAGGTGCCGTGATTCAAGTGCGTGCGAAAGATGCGGCAGAAATTGCAGCGCAATTCAATGGTTTGGCACATGTGGTTGCCGACGTAGTCGCTGGCAACCAAATAGAGATTAAGCAAAACGGTAAGCTCGTGTTTGCGGACACACGTATCAATCTGCATCGCATGTGGTCTGAAACGACTTATCAAATGCAAAAGCTGCGTGATAACCCTGTGTGTGCACAACAAGAATATGACCGTATTCTGGATGACAGCAACCGTGGTTTATTTACCGAGCTCACTTTTGCACCTGAAGAAAACATTGCTGCGCCTTACATTGCAACGGGTGCGCGTCCAAAAATGGCGATTCTGCGTGAGCAAGGTGTGAATGGCCATGTGGAAATGGCGGCCTCTTTTGATCGCGCCGGTTTTGCAACCTATGACGTACACATGAGCGACATTATTGCTGGCCGTGTTTCACTGAAAGATTTTGCTGGCTTTGTAGCTTGCGGTGGTTTCTCTTATGGTGACGTGCTCGGTGCGGGTGAAGGTTGGGCTAAATCCATTTTATTCAACGCCCGTGCACGTGATGAGTTCTCTGCTTTCTTTGAACGCCAAGACAGCTTTGCGTTAGGTGTGTGTAATGGTTGCCAAATGATGAGTAACTTGCGTGAGCTGGTCCCAGGTGCAGCGCATTGGCCACACTTTGTGAAAAATAAATCAGAGCAGTTTGAAGCCAGACTCAGCATGGTAGAGATTTTAGAGTCGCCATCGCTGTTCTTTAAAGGCATGGCTGGCAGCAAAATGCCGATAGCTGTTGCACATGGTGAAGGTTATGCGGAATTTTCTGTAAAACATACGGTCAATGACGTGTTGGCTAATCAATTGGCGACGATGCGCTTTATTGATAATGCATCAGCGCCAACGACAAGTTATCCGTACAATCCAAACGGTTCGCCGTTAGGTATTACTGGTTTAACCAGCACAGACGGGCGTTTTAGTATTATGATGCCTCACCCAGAGCGAGTGATTCGTAATGTACAGAATACTTGGCAAGCAAGTGGTGATGCAGAAGATAGCGCTTGGATGAGGATGTTCCGTAATGCAAGAAAATTCATCGGTTAATTTTAAAAACTTAAGTTTTTAGCGTTACTGTGAAACTTGAATGATTTAATGTAGGCGATATAACGAAAATTTTGTTTCTAATTTTAATAAGAGATTTTGGAGAAAAGTAGCATGAAATTCATGAAAGTGTTATTGGCTGTATTAGTTTTAGGATTTTCGTTCAACGCAATGGCTGCCAGAGCCCTTACAGATGATGAGTCTGTAGAGTTTACTGGTGCGATTGGCGAAGGTAATATGAAAGTGATTAAGCAGTACATGGAGAGCGGTGTAGATGTGAATGTGGGCTATTTTGCTTGGTCACCACTTTTAATGGCTGCAGCTAAAAATCAATTAGAAGCAGTGAAATACTTTGCTGAACATGGCGCCAATTTGGACTATGCACACCCTATGACTAGATGGACGGCTTTTATTCATGCTGCATACGCCGGTAATACCGAAATGGTGAAATATCTGGCTGCAAAAGGTGCCGATATCAACAAGAAAATGCGTGGTGATGTTTCTGTGGTGCGTTTGATGCGTGATGAAGGTAACACCAAAATGGTGGAATTGTTGCTTTCATTAGGCGTTAAAGACGACGGTTGCCAGGAAAAATGTTTCTAGTTTGAATGGTCTTTAACTAGTGTTTAAAGAGCGTACTCTAGGATAATTTGGTTTGCTAAAAGCCAGAACCCTGTTGTTGATGTTGACTATCATTGGGCTTAATCTCCCGATGATAGTGATCGCCGATGAGGCAAATAAAGAAGTTACGAATCAAGAAATTCAAGCATTGCAGGCCGTTAAGCTTTTACATGTTAGAGGTCTGGCTGCCTCATGTGCGGCTTGCCATGGTACTGGCGGCAATAGCATCAAAAATGATAATACCAATAATATAGCGAGCCTTGCCGGCATGAATGCCACAGACTTCATCGCTAAAATGCAAGGCTTTAAGTCAGGTGAGCGTGCCGCAACGGTGATGCAGCATCATGCCAAAGGTTTAAACTCACAAGAAATTATTGATTTGGCTGAATATTTCTCAGCACAAACGCTTCGTATCGCCGTTCCCTTAGTTTCACAAACCTTGCTAGACCATCATGCCAATTAACCGCCGTGATTTTATCAAGCTAGCAAGCACTGGTCTGGCAGGCGCGAGTTTATTGGGTACTGGCCTGCCTGCTTTAGCAAGAGGGACGCGTCCACCAATAGGGCGTGTGGTGGTGATTGGCGGTGGCTATGCTGGCGCAACAGCCGCAAAATATCTGCGTATGTGGAGCTTGGGTGCCATTGAAGTGGTAGTCGTTGAGGCGAATCAGCAGTTTGTGTCTTGCCCGTTAAGTAATCTAGTGCTGGGTGGCAGTAAAACCATCAATGATTTAACTTTCGGCTATGACATGCTGAAAATGCAGCACGGTATTCAGTGGGTGCAAGATACTGTGACCGGCATTGATGCTGCGGCTAAAAAAGTGACGATGCTACGTGGCGAGCTAAGCTATGACAGGCTGATTATTGCGCCAGGTGTGGATTTTATCTACGATGAGCTGCCTATGTTGCAAAGCGCTACTGCACAAAGCCAGATTCCACATGCATGGAAAGCTGGCTGGCAAACGGTCAATTTGCGCAAGCAGCTAGAGGCCATGCCGGATGGCCGAGTGTTTGTCATGAGCATTCCCAAAGCACCATATCGTTGTCCACCAGGGCCGTATGAGCGCGCAGCGCAAGTAGCTTATTACTTTAAAAATAATAAGCCAAAGTCCAAAGTCATCGTGCTGGATGCCAATGCGGAAATTATTTCCAAAAAAGGTTTGTTCACCAAAGTGTTTAGCGAGATGTACGCCGGCATCATCGACTACCGCCCGAATAGTGCTGTGATTGATGTGGATGTCGCAACGCGCACTGTGAAGACCGAGTTCGAGTCTGTTACAGCCGATGTGCTGAATGTCATTCCACCGCAACGTGCCGGAAAACCAGCGCAAATGGTTAAATTGGCACATCAAAAAGCAGGTTTGAATAATATTGATGCACGTTGGTGTGAAGTGGATTTTTTAAGCTATGAATCTAAACTGGCATCTCATGTGCATGTGATTGGCGACGCGGTTTCAGCCGCATTACCCAAGTCGGCACACATGGCGAGCAACCAAGCTAAGATTTGTGCCAATGCTATTGTGCAATTGATGGCAGGGCTAGCGCCAGAGCCCGCGCCAGTGTTTGCCAATACCTGTTACAGCTATGTCACCGATAAATCTGCCATGCATGTGGCGAATGTCTACCGTTATGATGCGGCAAAAAAAATCATGCTCTCTGCCGAAGGCGGCGGTGTTTCTGCCAAGCCCAGTGAGCAAGAAGGCGAGTATGCTGTGGCTTGGGCACAAAATATCTGGGCAGATACTTTGACTTAAGTACTGTCAGCGAGGACGTGAGTCTACGTTTTCGCTTCAATGATTGAGGGGCACAATTATGCGTCAATCTTTACCCAGCTTTATTCTTACGTTCTTCACACTGATTCTCGCATTTGGTTTGCGGTCGGCTTATGCCCGCTCCGATTTACGAGACATAAAGTTACCCGCTGGTTTTAAGATCGAGATTTATGCCGATGGCAATACTAAAGGCGGTGATTCATTAGCTGGCGCTAGATTCATGGCTTTTGATGCTAGTGGCAACCTGTACGCTTCCTCTGCAAAAAACAACAAAGTACTACTGTTGCCAGATGTCAATAAAGACGGCGTAGCTGATGAAGTTGTTACGTTGGCGGATAGTTTGAATGCGCCCCAAGGATTAGCTTTTGTTGATGGTGTTTTGCTGGTTGCCAATCAAAATGGTGTCGTCAAGCTGGAAAAGAAAACCAGCTTTGGTATGAATGACGGCTTAGCCATAAAAGTAACACCCTTCATCAGTGGTTTGCCCGCGGGAGGCCACACCCTTAAAAGCATCAAGTTGAGCCCCGATGGCTTTTTGTTTATCAATGTAGGCTCCAGTTGTAATGTGTGCATTGAAGCTGATGCAACCCGTGCAACTCTGTTGCGTTACACCACACAAGGCAAGCCGGCTGGTGCTTTTCTGACGCTAGGCCGGCATCAGCAATCAGCCATTTGGGCGCGCGGTTTACGAAATTCGCAAGGCTTTACGTGGCATCCGCAAACCGGTGCTATGTATGCTACCAATGAAGGGGCTGATATGCGTTCAGATGTCAAAGGTGGCGCAGTGAATGACGAGTTGCCCCCCGAGCATTTGAATAAAATCGAGGCGGGTAAGCATTATGGTTGGCCGCATTGCTGGGCTGATCCTAGTAATACAAAATTCCAAATGATGGATCCTAATTTTTCGACAGAAGTTGGATTTTGCAAGGCCGCACAAGCGCCGGAGATTACCTTTACCTCCCACTCCACGCCAATCGGCATGACGTTTTTAGATAAAACTAACTGGCCTGCGGATTATCAGCAAGATGCGATTGTCGCTATGCATGGTTCATGGAATCGCAAGCAGCCATCCGGTTATAAGCTGGTACGTGTCAAGTTTAAAGATCATCAGCCGAGTGGTGTTGAGGATTTTGCAACAGGTTGGCTGCAAGGTGAATATGCATGGGGTAGACCTGTGGATGTGGTCGTCGGGGCGGATCATGCACTGTATGTATCTGATGATAAAGCTGGCGTCATTTACCGTATTACTTATCAGCATAATCTTGCCAAATGAAGGGTTGGCCTATATAGGTGGGCGCAAGCGTCCTTGTGGTAAACTTGTGTTGTAAATGAAGCCAAAAAAACTTAAAAATATTAGCCAACACAAGAATGGATTCATGACATTCCTCACCCCTAATTGCCTCAATTCTCTCTACCGTACGCTGCTCTTATCCTTAATTTTACTAGGCTTTGTGTATCCAAGTGCTCAAGCTTATGCCGATGAGCCAGTGAGAATTGGTGTGCTCGCGTTTCGCCCCAAGCCACAAACCCTCACCCAATGGTTACCTCTGGCGGATGCATTAAAAGCCGCCATACCTGAGCGTGATTTTGTCATAGAGGTGTTTTCTTTTCCTGAGCTAGAGGCTGCGGTTGCAGGCCATAAGCTGGATTTTGTGCTGACTAATCCAGGGCACTATGTGCTGCTAACCAAGCGTAGCGCCATATCAGCACCACTTGCAACCTTGTCGGTGCTGGATAATGGTCAGCCTAGCACGCTCTTTGGTGGCGTGGTATTTAGTCGAGCAAAGCAAGCAGATAGCCAGAATGCCAGTCAAGGGCATGGCTTGGCTACGATTAAAACATTAAGTGATCTCAAGAAAAAGACGATTGCTATTACCAATACAGACTCTTTAGGTGGCTATCAAATGCAGGCGTATGAACTGCAGGTGCGAGCCGGAATTCATCTGCCACAAGATGCCCAGCTGCTTGCGACTGGCATGCCGCACGATAAGGTCGTAAATGCCGTGTTGGAAGGACGAGCCGATTTTGGGTTTGTGCGCACAGGTGTGCTTGAGTCTATGGCACGTGAGGGTAAGCTGGATATGGCACAGGTTGAAGTGATTAACCGGCAGAATATTCCTGGATTTTTCTCACAAGTGTCTACACGCCTTTATCCAGAGTGGGCATTTGCAGCATTACCGCAGGTTAATGAGCACCTCGCACGTAAGGTAACTAGCGCACTTTTTACTTTGGATGAAAACTCGGCAGTAATACGTGCAATCGGTATTCATGGTTTTGTTGTGCCTTCTGACTACACGCCAGTGGCTGATTTATTGAGGGAGTTACGCATGCCTCCCTTTGATACCATGCCTTCTTTTACATTGCATGATGTATGGAAGCGCTATCAATGGCAGACGATAAGTGCTTTGGTGGCTTTAGGATTGATTTTTCTACTGGGCTTGCGTTTATTTTTGACGCGGCGTGCTTTAGCATCATCACATCAACTGGTTGTAGAGCAGCAGCAGCGCTTATTGCAAAGTGAATCTCATCTGCGCACGATCATTGAAAATGAGCCTGAGTGTATCAAAATTGTTGATGCACGAGGACGATTGGTCATGATGAATCCTGCAGGTTTAGCTATGGTGGAAGCTGATTCGTTAGAACAGTTGGCTGGCCAGCCAGTGCAGGACGTTATTGCGCCTGAATACCGTAAGGCGTTTGCCAAAATGCACGCACAGGTATTGGCGGGTAAATCTGTGCAATTAGAATTTGAGGTGCAAGGACTTAAAGGTGGGCGGCGTTGGTTAGAGACGCATGCAGTCCCAATGCAGACTAATAGTGGAGTTGTTCATTTGGCGGTTACGCGTGATATTACCGCGCGTAAATTGGCTGAGAAAAAGCTCAAGTTAGCCGCCAGTGTTTTCTCTCATGCCCGTGAAGGCATTATGATTACGGAGGCTAATGGCATCATTATTGATGTGAACGATGCTTTTACCACTATTACTGGCTATGGCCGTGATGAAATCATTGGTCAGAATCCACGTGTTTTAAGCTCAGGTCGTCAGGATAAAGAGCATTATGTAGCGATGTGGAACTCCTTAATTGAGAAGGGGTATTGGTATGGCGAGGTATGGAATCGACGCAAAAATGGCGAAGTTTATGCCGAAATGCAAACCGTCAGTGCCGTACGCGATGACGAGGGCAAGATTCAGCAGTATGTATCGTTATTTTCTGATATTACCGTCATTAAAGAGCATCAAAGTCATCTGGAACATATTGCCCACTATGATGCGCTCACCGGTTTGCCGAATCGAGCATTGCTGGCTGACCGTTTGCATCAAGGCATGTCTCAGGCGCAGCGGCGCAGAAAACTATTGGCGGTCGCATTTCTTGATCTTGATGGATTCAAGTCTATCAATGACGATCATGGGCATGATGCCGGCGATCAGTTGTTGATTGTATTGTCTGGTCGTATGAAGCAGGCTTTGCGCGAAGGAGATACGCTAGCCCGTATCGGTGGCGATGAGTTTGTTGCGGTGTTGGCGGATCTGGACGATGTATCAACCAGTGTGCCTATGTTGAATCGACTGCTTGCTGCGGCTGCCCAGCCAGTGCAGATTGGCAATTTGGCGTTACGTGTTTCAGCCAGTTTGGGTGTGACATTTTATCCGCAAGCTGAGGATATTGATGCTGATCAACTGCAACGACAAGCTGATCAGGCGATGTATCAGGCTAAATTGGCGGGTAAGAATCGTTACCACATTTTTGATGCAGAGCAGGATAGTAGTATTCGTGGTCACCATGAAAGTTTGGATCGCATTCGCCGCGCGTTGATGGAACGTGAGTTCGTGCTGTATTACCAGCCTAAAGTGGATATGCGTACTGGCGTGGTGATTGGCGCAGAAGCCTTGATTCGCTGGCAACATCCAGAAAAAGGCTTATTGTCACCGGCACAGTTCCTACCTGTGATTGAAGATCACGCATTGGCGATTGAGGTCGGTGAGTGGGTCATCGATACGGCTTTAGCTCAAATGCAAATCTGGCACTTGGCTGGCTTGGATATTCCTGTCAGTGTTAATGTCGGTGCGCGGCAGTTGCAGCAAGAAGGTTTTGTCGAACGATTAAGTGAGATTTTGGCAGCACATCCGGAAATTATGCCATGCTGCCTTGAACTTGAAGTGCTCGAAACCAGTGCGTTGGAAGATATGTCTCATGTATCTAGTGTGATTGAAGCTTGCCGTGAGATAGGTGTGAAATTTGCAATAGATGATTTTGGTACGGGATACTCTTCACTTACCTACTTGAAACATTTACCGGTTGATCTATTGAAAATCGACCAGAGCTTTGTATGCGATATGCTGGATGACCCAGATGATTTGGCGATTTTGCAAGGCGTAATCAGTCTGGCTGAGGCGTTCCAGCGCCATGTGATTGCGGAAGGTGTGGAAACTATTGAGCATGGCAAATTGTTATTGCAATTAGGCTGTGATCTTGCACAAGGCTACGGTATTGCCCGCCCGATGCCAGCTGCAGAGATGCCGGATTGGGTGGCTAATTGGCAGCCTGACCCAGCTTGGGCGAAGCAGCAATTATTGAGTCGTGAGAATTTGCCGTTGGTTTTTGCTGCCGTAGAGCATCGTGCCTGGGCTAAAATTCAGGAAAGCTATTTGAAAGATGGTCGTGAAGTGCCGCCACCATTAAGTCATTTAGACTGTCGTTTGGCAATTTGGCTAAAAGGCGATGGTTTGGAAAACTATAGCAATTTAGCCGCTTTTGCTGCAATAGAGCCATTACATCGGCAGGTACATGCGTTAGCAGAAGAGTTATGTGCGCTTAGATTACATGGTCAGGAGGCAGAGGCACTCGCGCGACTGGATGAGTTTTATCATTTATCTGGTTTGCTGCTTAAGCAGCTTGATGTGTTGGCACAGGAACGTGTGCAGTAAGCGGTTTTATACCTAATTGAATCAGAATTAATATGAGGAGAAACATGATGCAGAAGACATTTTTAGTGAGTACATTATTCGTGGCTTTGCTTGCTAGTGGTTGTGCCAATGTCGCAAAAAGTAGCGATGTAAAACAGGAGGGCGTTGTGATGCAAAAAATTACAGGTCTGAAAATGCCTGAATCTGTGGTTCAGGCAAAGAATGGCAAAATCTATGTTTCCGAAATTAACGGTTTTGGTAAAGCGGGCGATGGGCAGATTACGGTCATCGAAAATGGCAAGGCGCGCGTGTTTGCTATAGGTTTGGATGATCCTAAAGGTTTGGCGATTATCGGTGACTACTTATATATTGCGGATAATCCAAAAGTATTGAAAATGAGCTTAAGCCATCCAGAGCAAGTGCAAGTGTTTGCTGCGGCCAGCGCATTTCCTGCTGCGCCGCAGTTTTTGAATGACTTGGAAGCCGATATTGCCGGTAATTTGTATGTCAGTGATAGTGGTGACCTTAAGGGAACTGGTGGCGCAATCTATAAAATCGACGCGCACGGTAAAGTGACGCTACTAATTAATCATCAGCAAGATGCGCGTATTTTGGCGCCGAATGGCTTGTTGATGGACGATGCCGGCGATGTGCTGATGGAAGTCGATTTTGCGTCAGGTATTTTGTATAGCTACAACATGAAAACTAAAGTGTTGACCGATTTGGCAGAAGGCTTTGGCGGCGGTGATGGCTTGGTACACCACTCCAGTGGAAAAATGTTTGTGAGTGATTGGGCCAACGGTAAGGTGTTCAGTGTCAATCTTGCCGGGGATGTTGCTGAAATAAAATCAGGTTATCAATCCGCTGCTGATATTGCGCTGACCAAAGACGAGAAATATCTGATGGTGCCGGACATGAAAGCTGGTGAATTAGACTTTATTTCTTTGCCGTAGCTCAGAATGATGGTATCAAACGCTATGTTGACGGAGCTTAGGCAGGCCGCGTTAGCTTGCCTAGCTGAGCCTGACGCAGTAGTGAAAGCTGACATGACGCGCAAACTTGCGGCTGCTTGGCAGCATGGCGAGGTAGGTTTGGATGCAGAGCAAGTGCTCACGGCATCCATGTCGATTCCTGGGAGACCAGATAAGCCAGATCTTGTTGCGCCCAAGCTACTCAAACGGCGTGCAATGACTACGCCAGAAGGCCGAGCAGCCTTGATCCATGCGCTTGCACATATTGAGTTTAACGCCATCAATCTGGCGTTAGATGCTGTTTGGCGATTTAAAGGCATGCCGGAAAAATTCTATGCCGATTGGCTGCAAGTGGCGGATGAGGAGGCCTATCACTTCAATCTGCTCAATGCGCATTTACAGCATCTAGGTTTTAGTTATGGCGATTTTGATGCGCATAATAGCTTGTGGGAGATGGCGGATAAAACTAAGAAAAGTATCTTGGCACGTATCGCTTTAGTGCCTCGCACAATGGAAGCGCGTGGCTTGGATGCCTCGCCACAACTAAAATCCAAGCTTGTGCAAGCGGGTGATGCCTTGGTTGGCGATGTGTTGGATATTATCTTACGTGATGAAATCGGCCATGTGGCGATTGGTAACTACTGGTTCAATTGGCTATGTGAGCAGCAAGGCTTAGAGCCAATGAGTACCTTTGCACAGTTATGCCAAGAATATGAAGCACCTAAGCTGAAAGGGCCGTTTAATCTTGATGCTAGGCGTAAGGCGGGTTTTAGTGATGAAGAGTTAGCGCGTTTAGTTGCTATCTAACTCAGTTGTTATTTTCACTAGTAAACTTTGGATTGGCTGGTGCGCTACTAGCGCGGGCTAGCGATTAGGTGGTGAGTAGGTTGGCTACGCCATCTAAGCCTGCATAATTCAGTGCATAAGTGGCTTGTGCTTGCACCACAAGTTTTGCGTGATACGCAACCCCAACACCCGCAGCAGCCATCATTTTCAGGTCATTTGCGCCATCACCAATGGCAATGGTTTGAACTGCAGTGAGCCCTAACTTGTCGCGCAATGTTACTAGCTGGTCAGCCTTGACTAGCGCATCTACAATATTACCTAGCACTTTGCCCGTCAGCTTGCCGTCAATAATTTCTAAGGTATTAGATACGGCATAATCCAAACCCAGCATTTCTTTTACGCGGTCGGCAAAAAAGGTAAAGCCACCAGAAACCAGTAAGGTGGTGATGTTATTTTTTTTGCAAGCGGCTATCCATTCTTGAGCGCCCGGATTCAAGCTAAGTCGCTCATTTAAAACGCGCATCAAATCAGCCTCTTGCAGGCCTTTGAGTAAGGCCACACGTTCGCGCAGGCTTTGTGCAAAGTCCAGCTCACCCTGCATGGCGCGTTCGGTAATCGCCGCTACTTGTGGCTTGATGCCTACCATGTCCGCAATTTCATCAATACACTCAATGCTGATTAGCGTTGAGTCCATGTCCATCACGCATAAACCAAATTTATTCATCAGTTGCGCATCCTGCACGTAAGCGCAATCAATATGCTGCTCTGCACAAAACTGCTGTACAGCTGGTAATACGGATTGGTTGGCTAAATAATAAGCATGCTGCGCGATTTGCGTAAATTGAACACTGGTGGAACACAGTTGGTGAATGTGCGACAAATGTGAATAAGTAATGGCAGAACCCTGAACAACGAGACGCATGGGAATAGGCTTTAGTTAAAAGGAAATATTATACACTTGGTGATTAAGATGCTGATGTGGGAGGGTGTGTTGCTTGTGGAAATATAGTGAATGGCTCTTGATTGAATTTTATTATGCAATGGCCTTATTGGTTCATAAATCTATGTTAACCACGGTTTGGCATCGACCGTAAGTTCTATGCCAGACGACTAGAGGTGACCTTGTGCATCTAAAGTTTCTCGCAATTTTTACCGATAAGCTATATGAATATATAAATGTTTGGAGGTTAAAATGGCTGAGTCGATTTCAGTGGATCTTAGAGGTGTAATGAATTCTAGTGCTGGCGCAAGCGCAAGTGGCGCTGGTTCTAGCTCTACTATTGAAGGCTTGAAGAAAAAGCTTATTTCACTCCAAAAGGACTTGAAGGATGCAATAGCTGAGCAAAGCAAAGCAAGTCTGGCAAAAGCCAAACTTATTGAAATGCAGATACAAGTAACCCAAGCAAGATTGGATCAATTAATACAAGAACAAGCACAGCGCGCTATGGAAGCAAGCATGAATGAGAAATCGAACGCATCTTTTAGCACCCAGATCAGCAGTGTAAAGAAAGAAGGTAGTCATGCATTGGGCAGCAATATAAATGTGCTCGTGTAAAACATATAGTCAAGTAGGGTGGGCAAGCATTGCCCCGTATTTGTCCTAAATCTCAGAACTTCTGCGTGGACAGAATCTATACACGCTACCAAACTGTAAAAAAACAGCCTATTTGTTTATTAAATTGGTTGTCGGGCTTGCTCTAAAAATATAAACACATCGCACTAGCTTCTATGCTGATGTGACATGTTAGAAATAAGTCTTTTACACTCAAAATATTCACCACAAATAACATCGAATGATCTCTGCGGGCTGGCGCATTTGCCTGAATTGGGCGAAAATGTGCATAACCTTAAATGTAGAGTCTAGTTCATATGAATTTGCACGAATATCAAGCTAAAACCTTGTTGCAAAAATACGGCATTCCGGTGCCACGTAGTCAGGTGGTTTCTGTGGCGAGTGAAATTGCTGCGGCTACCACTGCGGTTAATAGCGAAGCTTGGGTGGTCAAGGCCCAAGTGCATGCTGGTGGTCGCGGTAAGGCAGGCGGTGTGAAAGTGGTCAAGTCGCCTAGTGAGGCGCTGTCGGTTGCCAACGAGTTGTTGGGCAAGACTTTAATCACTTATCAAAATGCACCTGATGGTCAGCCTGTGAATCAGGTGTTGATTGAGGAAACATTGCCTATTGCACGCGAGCTTTATTTATCCATGTTGGTCGATAGAACACTGGAGCGCATTGTGGTGGTGGCATCCAGCGCCGGCGGTATGGATATTGAAGAAATCGCGCAGACTAGCCCAGAAAAAATTCTGCAAGAAGTGTGTGATCCGCTTAACGGCTTGGTCGATTTTCAAGCGCGTAATTTAGCGTTTAAGCTGGATTTAGCGGGTGAACAAATCGGTGCATTCACCAAAATTCTAAAAGGCTTGTACCGCTTATTCAAAGAAAATGATTTGGCGTTGCTAGAAATCAATCCACTAGTGGTGACTGCCGATGGCAAGTTGTTCGCGCTGGATTGCAAAATGAGCATTGATGACAATGCACTGTACCGCCAAAAGGCTTTAGCTGAGCAGCGTGACTGGTCACAAGAGGACAGCAAAGAAGCCATCGCGCATCATGCCGGTTTAAATTACATTGCGCTTAACGGCAATATTGGCTGCATGGTGAATGGTGCTGGCTTGGCGATGGCTACGATGGACTTGATTAAGTTGCACGGTGGCGCACCAGCTAACTTCTTAGATGTAGGCGGTGGTGCTACAGCTGAAACCGTGGCTAAAGCGTTCAAAATCATCTTGGCAGACAGCAATGTAAAAGCCATTTTAGTGAATATCTTTGGCGGCATTATGCGTTGCGACATTATTGCAGAGGGCATTATTACTGCGGTGAAAGAGGTCGGTATGCAAATTCCGGTCATCGTGCGTTTAGAAGGCACTAATGTGGATTTAGGTAAAACCATGTTACAAACAAGTGGCTTGAATATTATTTCAGCCGATGGATTAACCGATGCGGCACAACAAGCCGTAGCAGCAGTTAAAGGTCAGGCGGTAGCGGTATGAGTATATTAGTTGACGAATACACCAAAGTTCTTTGCCAAGGGTTTACTGGTAAACAGGGAACATTCCATTCTGAGCAAGCGCTCGCTTATGGCACGAAAATGGTAGGTGGCGTAACGCCAGGTAAGGGCGGCCAAGTGCATTTAGGCTTGCCAGTATTTAACACCATGCGTGATGCCGTAAATACTACAGGTGCAAATGCCAGCGTGATTTACGTGCCACCGCCATTTGCTGCGGATTCTATTTTAGAAGCTTGTGATGCGGGTATCGGCTTGATTATTTGTATTACAGAAGGTATTCCTGTGCTGGATATGCTCAATGTTAAAGCCGCTTTAAAGGCGAATGGTGCCAAGTTGATCGGTCCAAATTGTCCGGGTGTTATTACTCCGGATGAATGCAAGATTGGCATTATGCCGGGCAGCATTCATTTGCGCGGTAAAGTGGGCATCGTGTCACGTTCTGGTACATTGACGTATGAAGCTGTGCATCAAACAACAGCTTTGAAACTTGGTCAAAGTACCTGTGTTGGCATTGGCGGCGACCCGATTAAAGGGCTCAATTTCATCGAGTGTTTGCAAATGTTTGAGGCAGATGCTGAAACCGAAGCCATCATCATGGTCGGTGAAATCGGTGGTTCAGATGAAGAAGCCGCTGCTGAATTTATCAAAAGTCATGTCACTAAGCCTGTTGCGGCCTATATTGCAGGTCAAACGGCGCCAGCAGGTAAGCGTATGGGGCATGCCGGTGCGATTATTTCTGGCGGTAGTGGTAAAGCGGCTGACAAAATTCGTGCACTTGAAAATGCGGGCGCTGTCGTTGCAAGCTCACCAGCAGGTTTGGGTGAGGCTGTTCTTGCTGCTATCAATAGTAAAAAAGGCTAGTTACAAACTTATGCATACCTCGCTTAGGCAATTGCTCTCAGTAGTTTTATTCGCATTGCTTACTTTGCTTGTGGCACCAGCAAACGCGGCGGAAGAGATTCCATATTTACTGACGGCAGTTTCCAAAGGTGATTTAGCAACGGTGAATGCCATGCTTGCTAGCGGAGCAAGTGCTAACACCAAAGATGAAGATGGTCTTACCGCGTTGATGTATGCGGCGCGTAAAGGCAATGCTGAAGTCGTGTCAGCACTGATCGGTAAAGGTGCTGATCTTAATGCAAAAGATAATGGTGGCTGGACGCCATTGATGTTTGCCGCCAAGAAAAATCACACCGCTGTAGTGAAAGTGTTGCTGGAAAAAGGTGCAGATCCGAGTGTAAGAGACAGCTTTGGATGGAGTGCTTTTGGTCTGGCAGCGGTGTCTGGTTTTCCAGAAACCGTTGAAATGCTTGTAAAACATGGTGTGGATGTAAACACCAAGAGTGATGATGGTAAGTCGGTGTTGATGCATGCCGCAAAAAGTGGTGATGCGACTACCGTGAGTATTTTGCTGGATAACAAAGCCGACATACTTGCTCGAGATCGCTTAGGTACAACTGCCTTAATGATTGCGGCACGTGAAGGGCATGTACCTGTGATTGAGGCTATTGTGGCGCACATTACTGGAAACGTACGTACAGTGATAGATCAAAAAGATTTTTCAAAATGGACCGCACTGACTTGGGCTGTGAAAAAATCGCAATTGGCCGCGGCTAAAAAATTGATTGCTGTTGGTGCAAATGTGAACAACGAAGATGATGAAGGCACGCCTTTATTGCATGTGGCAGTCAATACAGGTAATGCAGAGATGGTTGCATTGCTGCTTGAGAATAACGCTAAAGTAAAAGCAAAAGACCAGTATGGTTTAACGGCTTTGGTCTACGCGCTAAAGGGTAAGAAAACAGACATCATCAAGTTGATTAAAGATGCTGGCGGTTCTTATTGATAGTTTCAGACGCTATGCTTCAGAGCATGTTTAATCGAATAATTTTACTCCGAGTTACCTGAATGAAAATTGCAATCGCGCAAATCAATTGCATGGTGGGAGATATTGCCGGCAATGCAAAGAAAATCATTGCCAGTGCAGCGCAAGCCAAAGCACAAGGCGCGACCCTATTGGTTACGCCTGAGCTTTCATTATGTGGCTACCCGCCAGAAGACTTATTGTTGCGTGCCGACTTTCTGCAGGCATGTGAGCGTGCATTAATAAAACTAAGCCAATCACTACTTGGTATTACCGTGATTGTTGGACATCCGCATCAAGTTGGCGATGATTGCTTTAATGCGGCATCAGTGTTGCAGGATGGGGAAATTCTTGCTACTTATCATAAGCATGAACTACCTAATCACAGCGTATTTGATGAAAAGCGTTACTTTGCTTCAGGGCAAGATGCGTTGGTGTTTGAGCATGATGGTCTGCAAATAGGTGTTTTGATTTGTGCTGATGTATGGGAGTCAGCGCCAGCATTACTTGCTAAAGAAGCGGGTGCTGAAGTGTTGATTGCATTGAATGCTTCGCCATTCCATATGGAAAAGCAATCTACACGCTTGGAAACATTAGGTCAGCGCGTGTCGGAAACCAAGTTGCCTATTGTTTATGCCAATATGGTGGGCGGTCAAGATGAGTTGGTGTTTGATGGCGCATCATTTGTACTGGATGCTACAGGCAAGTTGGTTTGTCAGTTACCAGCATTTGACGCGACCTTGGCACTTATTGAGTTTAATGGCATGCAGCCTATAGCAACGTTATTGGCTGAACCCTTAAGTTTGGAAGCTTCTGTCTATACGGCATTGAAATTAGGGCTTGCTGACTATATGCATAAAAATGGCTTTCCGGGTGTCGTGCTTGGATTGTCTGGTGGCATAGACTCAGCCTTGACGTTGGCGATAGCGGTAGATGCATTAGGTGCGGAAAAAGTGCAAGCCGTGATGATGCCATCCGAGTTTACGGCAGATATGAGCGTGAACGATGCGCGCGAAATGGCTGAGATACTTGGCGTGGAATACAGCGAGATTGCCATTAAGTCATTGTTCGATGAGTATTTGAATGTGTTATCGCCATTGTTTGGCGACCTTGCAAATGATGCTACAGAAGAAAACTTGCAGGCGCGTATTCGCGGCATGCTGTTGATGGCAATCTCCAATAAGTTTGGCAGTATTGTCGTCACAACCGGTAATAAAAGCGAAATGGCGGTAGGTTATTGCACGCTATACGGTGATATGGCAGGTGGTTTTGCATTGTTAAAAGATGTACCAAAAACTTTGGTGTACGCCCTATCTAACTATCGTAATCGTATTTCAGGAGTAATTCCTGAGCGCATCATTACGCGCCCGCCTTCGGCTGAACTGCGCCCTAATCAGCTGGATCAAGATAGCTTGCCACCATATGATGTGTTGGATGGTATTATCCAAGCCTACGTTGAAGATGATTTAAGTAGTGTGGATATTGTCGAGATGGGCTATTCAGCTACGGATGTTAAGCGCGTTATTGCGATGATTGATAGAAATGAATATAAGCGCCGCCAGTCACCAATCGGCGTACGTATTACGCATCGAGGGTTTGGTAAGGATAGACGGCATCCAATTACAGTCAAAACCAATTTTGATATACACTTAAACTAACTTTACTCTTAGATTTCGCACGCAGAATTTAATTAAAAATACGGAGCTTGGCCATTATGAAGAAAATTGAAGCAATCATTAAACCTTTCAAATTAGATGAAGTGCGCGAATCACTCTCTAATATTGGTGTGAACGGTTTAACTGTTACCGAAGTGAAGGGCTTCGGGCGCCAAAAAGGCCATACAGAGCTTTATCGTGGCGCTGAATACGTGGTTGATTTCCTGCCTAAAATCAAATTAGAACTAGTAGTGCCTGATGATCTTGTAGATTCAGCAATGGATGCGATTATCAAAGCGGCACATACAGGTAAAATTGGCGATGGCAAGATTTTTGTGAGCTCGGTTGAGCAAGTAGTCCGCATCCGTACAGGCGAAACTGGCGAATCTGCCATTTAAGAATATCAAGCATCTACGTTGTTGCTGGCACTCGCCGTACTATTCGTACTGTCTGCGTGCCCGCGCCTAATAGCTGCTTGATTTTAAGTAAGCTTTATCGTCTACAGTCATTTCATGCCAACCATCTTTAAGACCATCCTTCTTCTGACTTGCTCTAACGTGTTCATGTCATTTGCATGGTATGCACACCTGAAAAACTTAAGTCAGAAGCCTTGGATTGTTGCTGCGCTTATTAGCTGGGCGATAGCCTTGCTCGAGTATATGTTTCAAGTGCCGGCCAATCGTTTGGGGTTTACGGTGATGTCTTTAGGACAACTTAAAATTCTGCAAGAAGTCATCACCTTGGCGGTGTTTGTGCCATTTGCAGTGATTTATATGCAGCAGCCACTTAAGCTGGATTTTTTGTGGGCAGGCCTGTGTTTAATGGGCGCTGTTTACTTTATGTTCAGAGCGTAATGCTTACTGCTTTACTCAGCGCATCTCTTTTTAAACCCTAGTGTTTAAAATCTCTGTGTTTAAAACCCTAGCGCTCTTGCCCCTTGATAGAACACAAAGCTGATAACCCAAGCTAAACCTAGTGACCAGGCAATAGATAGCCACATAAATGCGCTGCTTTTAGACTCATTTTTGAGTGTGGCAATAGTTGATAGGCATGGTGTGTAAATCAGTGTGAACAGCATAAAGCTCATGGCTTGTACCCAGTCAATCTGGGTGGCCATTTGTGCCATCAGCGCATCTCCTTGCAAGCCATAAATCACGGCCAGCGCACCGATGACAATTTCTTTGGCGACAAAACCAAATATCAAAGCAATTGCCAATTGGCTGTTAATGCCAATAGGGTCTAATACCGGTGCAAAGAGCTGGCCTATTTGACCGGCAAACGTGCCTATACTGGCTGGTGCAACATTGCTAGGGAAGTTGGTCATCGCCCAAACAAGTACCACGCCAATGACAATGAATTTACTCGCGCGGGTTAGAAAGTGCTTCACCTCTTGCCAGCCGCGCAAAACGATTTGGCGTGGAGTAGGGAAGCGGTAAGGAGGTAATTCCAATATGAATGGTTCTGCATTTTTATACTGATTTTGAAACAGCACCGCAGTTAAAAACATGGTTAAGAAGCTCATTACGTAAAGCGTGAACAATACAATAGGTGCTTGTTGTGCCGTAAATATAGCGGCAATGATAAAGATAAACACCTGTAAGCGTGCTGAACATAACGATAGTGGAATGACCAGCATGGTTAGTAGCCGCATAGGCCGTGAGCGCATGACACGTGTACCCATTAATGCCGGTACGTTGCAACCAAAGCCCATTAGCATCATCACAAAGCCGCGCCCATCCAGCCCCATTTTAGCCATCAGCGCATCCATTAAGAATGCCGCGCGCGATAGATAGCCGCTGTCTTCTACAATTGACATGACTAAGAAGAACAATACGATAATTGGCACAAAAGCGGCGACTGTTGCTAAACCATTGTAAACACCATCTAACATTAGCCCATGTAGCCATGCCGGGCTTGATGAGAAGAGCGGTTCCAGTAAGCTTGTGCGTAGTAGGTTTAATAACCATGCTAAGCCATCTTGCAGGGGCTTTCCTACCGTGAAAATGAATTGAAATAATGCATACATGGCAGCAAAAAATAGCGGTAGGCCGAACCATTTATGCAGCAAGATTTTATCAATCTTGTCGGTTGTATTGTCTGTCAGAGTTGTTGGGATATGTACGTGGTGTTGAATTAAGGTTTCAATTTCCTGTTCGATCTGATTATCTTCTTGCAAATATTGGCTAATCAATTTTGGATCAGTAGGCGTGCGGTTCTGATTAATGATCGTGGTTGCCGCTTGTAATGCTTTAGGTAAGCCATCGCCATGTTTTGCACTGATCTGCAATACGGGCATTTGTAGTGCTTTTTCCAAGTTAATAGTATCAATTGTGATGCCGGACTGTTTCGCCTCGTCAGCCATGTTTAAGGCAAGCACGGCGGGAATGTTTAATTTTTTGATTTGTAATACGAGAGACAGTTGACGGTCAATTTGTGAGCTGTTCAGTAATATGATGACCAAATCTACAGCGTTTTTGGTTAGAAAATGACGTACGACTTGTTCATCATCAGAAAAACCATGTAAATCATAAATGCCCGGTAAATCTATCAACTCAGCGATGTGGCCGCCGATGAGTATCTTTGCACTCATTAAATCAACGGTAATGCCTGGCCAGTTTCCCACTCTCGCTGAAGCGCCACTGATGCGGTTGAATAAGGTCGATTTGCCTGTGTTGGGCATGCCTAATAATGCAATTCGTTTCATGGTCTATATCTTCATGGTGTAAATCGGAGGTGGAATGATTTTTAAAATGAGTTGACCCGAATGCGTGACGCATCTATGGTGCGTAAAATGACGTCAGTTGTGCCTAGGCGCACATGTAGCGGGCCATTGAAGTTGGCCTGACGGATGATGCTCAAAGGTTTTCCTACTCTGAAGCCTAGTGCTGATAAGCGATGAAATAGTGATTCATCAGCTTCTATTGCAGAGATAGTAGCATTTTGGCCTAGCGGTAACTGCGATAAAGGTAGCATTGGGCTAAATCACGTTCAAATGATAATGGTTCTTATTATTACATATTTTTTGATGATGTGTAGTGTTGATATACCTACAAAAAATATGGTTTTATTTATCGTAGCCTGAAAAATTAGAATGCTACTTTTCGCTCAATATTGAAATCGGTCTTTAGCTTAAGTAGATAAAGTCGGCCTAAGCTATCAGTAACTCTTCAAACTCTTCGATTGGCACAGGTCGACTAAATAAATATCCTTGATAATGTGCGCAATTATTCTCCATTAAGAACTGACGCTGCTCTTCTGTTTCCACGCCCTCAGCGATCACATTCAAATCTAGGCTGTGTGCCATGGTAATAATGGTCAACACCAGCGCTCTGTCACTGCTATCTGTTGCAATATCACGCACAAAAGACTGGTCTATCTTTAACTGATACAAAGGTAATTTTTTTAGGTATTGTAAAGATGAATAACCGGTTCCAAAGTCATCTAATGAGAAGCGGATGCCAACATCTTTAAGCGCGTCCATCGTGGCAATAATCCCCTCAACATCTTCAAGTAGCATGCTCTCGGTCAATTCTAATTTGAGTCGCGTCGGGTCAATCGCATATTGCTGTATGGTTGTTTTTACTTGTGTTACAAAGTCCTCTTGGCGGAACTGTTTTGCACTGACATTGACTGACAATGTGAGATGTTTAGTATGTTCAGATTGCTGCCATAGTTGAATTTGTGCACATGCGGTTTCTAGCACCCATTGCCCAATTGGTAGAATCAGCCCAGTTTCTTCAGCTAACGGAATAAAATGGAAAGGCGAAACCATTCCGCGCACAGGATGTAGCCAGCGAATCAAAGCTTCAGCCCCCAAAGGCAAGCCAGCTTTATCAACCTGAATCTGGTAATACAATTGAAATTGTTGTTTATCCAGCGCTTTACGTAACTCTTGCTCTAAATCTACACGAATGTTGATAGCATCTTGCATGTGCGGATCAAAGAAGCTCATTCTATTGCGTCCCGCTTTTTTAGATTGATACATGGCAATATCGGCGTGTTTTAACAAGCTTTCTTGTGATTGTCCGTGATTGCTAAAAAGCACAATGCCAATGCTAGGTGTGGTTTGGTATTCATGTGTGTCAAGCTGGTAAGGGTAGTTGAGTGCATTGAGAATTTTTTCACCAATCACTTCAGCTTGCTCAGCCGCCTCCATAGCCAGTTCACTCAAGCCTTCCAATAGCACGACGAACTCGTCCCCACCTAAGCGGGCAATAGTATCCCCTTCACGAACACATGCAGATAGCCGTTCTGCGACTTGTTTTAGCAGTAAGTCACCAATGTCATGGCCGAGCGTATCGTTGAGCGTTTTAAAGTGGTCTAAATCGAGAAATAGTACCGCGCCATCTCTGCCACTACGCGTGCTAGAGGCTAGCGCTTGATTGAGTCTATCCATAAGTAGGCGACGATTAGGAAGCTGCGTGAGTGGATCATAAAGTGCAAGATAATTGCTCTTTTCCTCAGCAATCTTGCGTTGCGTGATGTCAGTGCGAATAGAGATGTAGCTATGCGGTTTTCCATCATCACCCATAAATGGGGCGATGGTGGTGTCAACCCAGTACAGGTGGCCGTCTTTAGCTCGGTTGCATACCTCATCGTGCCAAGCCTCTCCCGTGGCAACAACGCGGTACATCTCTCTAAAGAACCCCTTGGGGTGATATCCGGAATTCAGTAGCGCATGATCCTTCCCTATTAGTTCCTGTGGCGTGTAACCGCTGATCTCACTAAACTTCTCATTCGCGTAGGTAATACGACCTTGTACATCGGTTACAGCGACGATGGCATGTTTATCTAGTGCAAATTTTTGTAGTTTCAGCTCTTCTAGTGTTTGCTTTGCTTGTTGCTCACTCGTGCGCATGGCATCTTCAGCTAACTTGTACTCGGTTACGTCATACGCCGTGCCTACTAGCTCTGTAGGTTCGCCATTTTCGCCATAAACAACGTACATACGATCGGAGAGCCAGCGTACTTGACCATCATTACGGATAATTCTGTACTCAATCTCGGTTTTTCCTAGTTTGAAGATTAGGTCAGCAGACTCTTTAACTCTTGGTTTGTCTTCAGGATGAATCAGCTTGAACCATAGTTCTGAATCACTCATAAATGCCTGCTGAGGCAGACCGTAGAGTTTTTCTGTTGCGGCACTAATGTGGCGTAGTTGAAAATCTGGTGCGCTAGCCGACCATATAATTTCATCTAGCGAGTTCAGAATGGTGACAAAGTGACTTTCGGTTTTACGTATCGCCGCCTCCGTTAGTTTGCGCTCATGAATATTGGCAAAGATCGCAACATATTGGGTGGTTTTTCCTTCGGTATTTTTAACAGCGGTAACAGTGAGCTGTTTGGGGTAGATGCTGCCGTTTTTGTGTTTATCCCAAACCTCACCACTCCATGAGCCCTGGCTATTTATTTCTTGCCACATTAGCTCATAAAAATCCTTCTCATGGCGACCTGAATTTAATATGCTTGGATTTTTACCAATTACTTCTGCTTCGCTGTAGCCAGTAACTATTTCAAATGACTGGTTAACGCGAATGATCTTGGCATCAGCATCTGTAATCATGATGGCTTCAGAGGTTGCAAATGTAGTTGCTGCAATGTGAAGTTGGTCTTCTGCCAATTTACGATCAGTGATGTCCTGCGTAATCGCCAATTGCATTATTCTGCCGTTGCTTTGCAGAGGTACCGCATTTGACTCTAGCCAGCGTTGCGTGCCCTTGAGACCGTACACTTTGAATTGCATTTTGACTGACTCGCCAGCCAATACTCGTTTGTGCATGTTGATAAAGTCAGTGTGGTATTCAGGGGCAACCAAATTAATGACTTTGTGACCAATCACCTGTTCTAGCGAGTCGGCTTCAATCATCGCTAGCCCTGCCGGGTTCATTTGTACAAGGCAGCCATCTGCATCAACAATTTTTATGCATTCTGGCTCAGTTGCAATAATGGCGCGTAGATGAGATTCGCTTTCCTTTAGTTTTATCTCATTTTGTTTGGTTTCATTGACATAGGTAGCAAGAGACACGCCAACACCAGATAGCGTCAGAATGTAAATCCAGTAATTATGCAGAGATACCTGAGCAATATCATGTGCAAAAACGCCTGTTCCTAGATATGCACCTGACAATGCTTGTAGTGAAATCATCAGCACCGTTAATGTTAGCCAGCGTAGGTCTAAGCGTATGGCTATCCAGGATACAAAAAGAAACATAATGTAGCCTTTGTATATGCCGTTGAAGTATGCCCCAAACCAATTAAGGAAAACAATTTGGCCTACAACAAAGGTGCTGGCAATAAGCAGTGTTGCCTCAAGTTGTTTTTTATATGTGTATTGTGATGCTTTGGTATGCCTCCAAGATAAGGCAAATGGCGCTAGCAATATAACGCCCAGTGTACCTCCCATCCACCAGTGCAATGCGTTTTCAAGGTAACTGGCATAGCTGATATAGCCAGCCATTTGTAAAGATTGTATGCCGATGAGCGCGCCAGCAATATTTGCGATTGCACCGAAGCCGATTAGGCGCAGGTAGTTTGTAAGAGTATTAAGAGAGAAGCGCGCTTGAGTATTACGCGATAACAACCAGAAACCTAAATATGCCTCGAGCGTGTTTGCTAGCGTAAAGCCACTAATGACCCAAAGTGAATCGCTAGATAATATATTCAGTATAAGCGAGCCAAGCAATACTCCCCAGAGGTAACGCTTTCCGCCAATGAGCAGTGCGGCTAGTGCGACGCCGCTACTAGGCCAGATGATACTGACAATGCCGTTATTGATGATGTAGCGATGCACTAGCAGACCAAAACACAGGTAAAGTGCAGCAACACCTAGCTGTTTTAGCCACAGGCTTGCTGAGTGAATTTTTTGATTCATTCTGCCCTAATGATATGTGAGTGTTTGTGAATGTTAGCAAGTGTGAAACGCACAACAACCTTCATGGTTGCGTGTGCGGCCAGAACCATAAGGTCTAGGCCACACAATTAATGACCGCTAAAACTCCTCCCAATCCCCATCATTCGATCCTGCATTAGCCACGGCCTTCAGCGGAGCTCTGGCCGCAGGCTTGGCAGGTGCCCTAGCTACAGGGCGACTCGCAACGGCACGACTTGTAGATTTGCTGGCAGTGAATGCATTGCTACCGCTCAACCTAAACGCACTAACCGTTTCAATCAGGCTCACAGCTTGCTCCACCAATGACTCAGCCGCAGCCGCAGCTTGTTCAACCAGTGCAGCATTTTGTTGTGTCACTTCATCCATACTGGTCACAGCGGTGTTGACTTGGTCAATACCTG
>JAZJYS010000112.1:0-8082 GCA_040390265.1 Pseudomonadota bacterium
GCCAGTTCCAGCACTTGGCTGGTAGAAACATCCTCACCAAAGAATAAGCCAGCGACCTCTGGCAATTGATGCGCCTCATCGAATATCACGGTATTTGCGCTAGGCAACAATTCCGCCACACCTTCATCACGCAACATGACATCGGCAAAAAACAAATGATGGTTGACCACGACCACATCAGCAGCCAGCGCCTGCTTACGCGCTTCCATGACAAAACATTCTTTATAGAAGCTGCAATCTGAGCCTAGGCAGTTATCTCGCGTTGAGGTGACGTTTGCCCAGATCAACGCATTTTCTGGCACGGTCGTGAGTTCGCTTTTATCGCCTGTTTTACTATTTTCAGCAAAGTTCTTAATCACATGCACGTACTTCGCATCTTCGCGTGAGGCAAAGCGGCCATCATGCTCCGCTAGGGCCAAATGGTAATGGCATACATAATTGGCACGTCCTTTGAGCATTGCTACAGTTACCGGCACTTTTAAAGCATCGCGCACGCTTGGTAAGTCGCGGCTATATAACTGGTCTTGCAAGTTTTTCGTACCAGTAGAAATAATCACCTTGCCGCCAGTGAGTAGTGCCGGCACTAAATAAGCAAAAGTTTTACCGGTGCCAGTACCCGCCTCGGCCACTAGCTGCGTATTATTTTCAATCGCATCAGCAATCGCCAACGCCATCTCCAACTGTTGGCTACGTTCGCTATAGCCGTCAATATGCGTTGCCAAAAGGCCGTCTTTTTCAAAAACTTGGCGAATAGTATGTGTGCTCATAAGGGGTGTGATTATCCCACGACTTGCTAACTTGCAGACAATTTAGGGCGCATCTAAAAACAGAGACTTACGGCTTGTAACAATGGATAGAATGGCAAAAAAACTCGCCGACAAATGCAATAAGCATATAAAAATAACCATACAAAACAAACAACTAGGCAAAATAATGTAATTACCTAAACATCAGGTTATAATCCGTTTGTGATTAAACTTATTCGAATACATTATTTTTTTTGCTTATTGCTCGCATTAACCAGCACGTCATGCGCTGCCGTTGAGCCTACACCAAGTGCGTTTGAACTTCCCCCAGAAGCACAGACCCAAGCAGATGCTTCAGATGTGAACCCGGCAAGCTGGTCTGGGCGCGCACGCGAAGTACTGGTGCAAGCACTGAGCCTGACTGGCACACAATATAAATATGGCGGCAACTCACCTGAAACAGGCTTTGATTGCAGCGGCTTCGTACGCTATGTTTTCAAGCAAGCCGCGAGCTTAACCCTGCCCCACAATGCGCTAGCCATTAGTCAGGCAGGACAAACAGTAGCAAAGAGTGACTTACAGCCTGGTGACTTAGTGTTTTTCAAAACGCTAAAAAATACCTTTTCACATGTAGGCATCTACTTAGGCAATAATCGCTTCATTCATTCACCCAGCAAAGGTGGGCAAGTGCGGGTAGATGATATGCAAGAGGGTTATTGGGCCAAGCACTTTAATGGCGCCCAACGCATTGATCACCCCAAAGTTTCTGCGCAATAAATTTTTCCTAAAATTAGCCCTAAAATCAAGCCTAGTTTTTATTGCACAGGCGTATCACTGTGCCCCAAAGACCGCTCAGGGTCGATTTGATCGCGCACCAGCTGTTTGACCTCTTTAGCCTCGGGAAATCGTCCCGCTTCTTTACGCGAAAACAGCAGCTTCTGATTCAGTGTAATCTCGAAAGCACCGCCGCTACCAGGCTTTAAGGCTACGCTAGCCAAGTCCTGCTCAAAAGTAGTCAATAATTCTTGCGCTAACCATGCCGCCCGTAACAACCAGCGACATTGCGTACAATAAGTGATTTCAATGATGTGCTTGCTCAATTTAGATGTCCTTGCTGTTATACTTTTGTATGAATTTTAGATTAAGCTAACTTAGCTCAATCTTCAAGGCTTAACTTCAAGACTTAATTTCAAACCACGTAATTTTAAAATCGTTCGGTTTGAAACTTTTGAAGCTAAGTTTGTCATAGAGCTATTGAATTAAATCACCTTAGTTGGGAACAAATATACATGCAAGCTAAAAATAAATATCACTTTTTCAAGAAAGCTGGCCTTGTCGGCTCAGGCTTACTACTAGGCTTCATGTTAAGTGTGACCTATTCAGCTGTCGCTGAAAAAATGACCAAACCACAACTGCCGTTGGATGACTTGCGCGCTTTTGCAGAAGTATTCGGCAAAATCAAAAGTGACTATGTAGAGCCTGTAGAAGACAAAAAACTGATTTCTGAAGCTATCAGCGGCATGCTGACTGGCTTAGATCCACATTCAACTTATATGGATGCAGATGCATTCAAAGACATGCAAGCATCGACCCAAGGTGAGTTTGGCGGCTTAGGCATTGAAGTGGGCATGGAAGACGGCTTGGTGAAAGTGGTCTCTCCAATTGAAGACACCCCAGCGTTTGCGGCCGGCATTAAAAGCGGCGACCTGATTTTCAAGCTGGATGAAACGCTGGTGAAAGGTTTGAGCCTCAACGATGCCGTAAAGCGCATGCGTGGCAAGCCTGACACTTCTATCGTACTCACCGTACTACGCAAAAATGAGAACAAGCCGCTCGTATTCACGCTGACACGTGCCATCATCAAAAACAAAAGTGTGAAATATAAATTAACTGAACCAGGCTACGCTTATGCACGCGTGACTCAATTCCAAGAACATACCGGTGAAGATCTGGCAAAAGCCATTAAGACGATGCACGATGAAAACAAAGGCCCATTCAAAGGCTTTGTATTAGACCTGCGCAATGATCCAGGCGGCTTACTCAATGCCGCGGTTGGCGTTTCTGCGGCATTCCTGCCGAAAGACGAGCTAGTTGTATATACAGAAGGTCGCGCACCTGACTCTAAAATGCAGCTGACAGCCAATCCTGAAAACTACGTACGTGGTGGCGCGGCTAACGACTACATTCGTGACTTGCCTGCTGACCTAAAAACCGTACCAATGACCGTGCTCATTAACAGTGGTTCTGCTTCTGCTTCTGAAATTGTGGCTGGTGCATTGCAAGACCACAAACGTGCAACGGTATTGGGTACGCAAAGCTTTGGTAAAGGCTCAGTGCAGACCATCATGCCAATGAACAACGGCGCGGCGATCAAGCTTACCACTGCACGTTACTTCACCCCAAAAGGCCGTTCAATTCAGGCTAAAGGCATTGTGCCGGACTACATTGTTGAAGATGGCACAGACCAGTCGAACAACATTCATGAGGCGGATTTAAGCCGCCATTTAGCGAACCCTAAAGATGCGCAGGCTGGCGTTGCAACTAAGGCTGATGAATCTACAGCGAAAGATGCTGCTAAAGATAAAGCGAGCGAGAGAAAATTTGCCGAGCATGTCGCACCAATCGAGCCTGCCAGCAAAGATGATATTCAGTTTACGCAGGCCATGAATTTCCTAAAAGGCATTCCTGTGGTTCAATCCAAACCTGCAAAAGAAGAAACCGTTAAAGCCAACTAAGCCACACTGGTTTTAATGCTAAAAATCCGCCTTGTAATTGAGGCGGATTTTTTATGTACAGAAGCTTAGGGTTGGGTATGAAAGCAAGGTTTATAATAACGCCATGACCTTATCAACAAAAGAATTGATTGTAGAAGCGGATCGCTGCGTGGCCTGCGGACTGTGCCTGTCACACTGCCCTACCTACCGAAAAACCGGCTCTGAAGCAGACTCACCACGCGGCCGGATTCAACTCATGCGTGCAGTGGCGCAAGATGTACTCCCGAATAACGACCGCTTTAAAGAGCACATCGACTTGTGCTTAAGTTGCCGCAGCTGTGAATCGGCCTGCCCTAACAACGTAAATTATGGCGCACTGGCCGATGCTACACGCGCACTGTTCATACCAAAGAAAAGTGTTTGGTTTTCTCTGGCAAAACCTTTCATTCGCTATCGCTTTTTAAGCCGCGCACTTACATGGCCGATCTGGCTGATACAACGCGGCAAGCTGAGTAATGTTCTACATGGTTTGATTCCTGCGGCAAAAATTTTACCCGCGCTAGAAAAGCCAACGACATGGAAAACTCTTTACCCAACCATTGCCAGTAAAAAAGGTGAGGTAAGTTTATTCTTGGGCTGCACGACTAGCGCGCTAGATAGCCCAACATTAAAAGCCAGCATTTATGTCTTGAATCAACTGGGTTACGATGTGCACATTCCCGCACAGCAAACTTGCTGCGGTAGCATCGCTAGACAAATGGGCGATGCCGATGAAGCCGCGCAACTCACCGCGAAGAATCAGTCTAGCTTTGAGGCAAACATGCCATTATTAACGGTTGCCAGTGGCTGTGGCGCGGGGCTTAATGATTATTTGCCACAACATCACGTACATGACATCAGTGCTTTTCTACTGAATTGCGATTGGGGAAGCGCTAACATTAAGCCGCTGAATGCACGCATTCATGTACAAGACCCCTGCACCCTGCGCAATGTGCAAAAAAGTCATCAGGCTGTTTACAGCCTACTAAAAAAAATACCTCAAGCCGACATTCAGCCACTGGCGGGGAATGGTCAATGCTGTGGTGGCGCTGGCGCTTATGTACTGACACAAAGCGACATGGCCAACAACTTGCGCAAAGATAAATTAGATGCGATACAAGCCGGTAACGTAGTCACACTAGCCACATCTAACATAGGTTGTGGGCTGCATATCGCCAAAGGCCTACGCGAACAAAACGCAAGCGTAAGCGTGCTACATCCAATCCAGATTATTGCCCAACAAATGGGATATACGGACACCATTTAAGCGTAAGATATCAATATGCAAAACAGACTTACTTTGGACAAAATGATCGTCGCCTTGGACACAGGCTTACGCACGCTGCTAGCCAAACCGCACAGTGTACGCGCGCATCCAGATGCTAATATTGCAGACGCGGAATTAAGCGAGGCGGACAAAAAGTATGCGAGTGCATTGATGCGCGTAAATCATACCGGCGAAGTATGCGCGCAAGCTTTATATAGCGGACAAGCACTCACCGCACATCACCCTGAAACGACCGCCGCTTTGAAGCAAGCCGCACTTGAAGAAATCGAACATTTAGCATGGTGCGAAACACGCATTCAACAACTTGGTGGCCGCACCAGCCTACTTAACCCCATGTTTTATGCAGGCTCACTCACACTAGGCGTGATTGCCGGCGTGCTAGGTGACCGCTGGAACTTGGGCTTTTTAGCTGAAACCGAGCAACAAGTAGGTGAGCACTTAGCCAGCCATTTAGATAAACTACCAGTTGCCGACAAAAAGACACGTGCCATTATTGAACAAATGCAAGTAGATGAAGCGCAGCATGCGCAACAAGCGGTACAGCTCGGCGGCGCAGAACTGCCAGCACCAGTGAGATTTTTCATGAAGCAGTCCTCAAAGCTCATGACAACATCCACGCACTATCTATAACACACGACAACGCTAACAGCGTTATCTCCTTTTACTTTTGAAACAAAACTGAGAGCACTGAAAATTATGCAAATATTTAGCGACGTATTACAAACGCTTGATGATGCCTCGCATGTAAAACGCATTGAGCTTTTTAATGCCAATGGCAGCCCAGCAGGCATGATAGAAAATAAACCCGGTAGCCAAGGCTCCCTAAAGGTGTATTACCACCTGTTTCGTATGTATGGTGAAATCTCTTTAGATGCTGCAGTGGAAGGTCTTAGCCTGTTCGCAGAACACACTGCCGATGCTGAAAATTGCCCGGGAAAGCATCCCAACGTAGATCGCCTACTGAATATTTTAGAAGATGAGCAACCGCTTAGCGTGAAGGTCACAGAAGCCTAAGTCTGGTTTATTTTGCAGCAAAAAAATTAAGGCTCAGATGATCTGAGCCTTAATTCGAATCGTAACTTTAGTAAGCATCCAGAGTAAAAGTCTAGCGCTTTAAAACGACAACTTATTCCTGATGCAATTGAGCGGCAGGTCTTATCTCAAAGTCATGCGTAATTTCTACACTTTTGCTCAACATGATTGAAGCTGAGCAATATTTTTCTGCGGATAACTTCACCGCACGCTCCACCTGAACTTCATTCAAATTGTCGCCAGTCACCACAAAGTGCACATGAATTTTAGTGAACACTTTTGGTATTTCATCGGCACGTGCTGCCTCGATTTCTGCCACGCAACCCACAATCGGCTGTCTGGCTTTTTTAAGAATAGCCACCACATCAAACGATGTGCAACCACCCATGCCGATAAGCAGCATTTCCATCGGACGCATGCCAATGTTACGCCCGCCATTTTCAGGCGCGCCATCCAACACAACCGCATGACCAGTTTCTGATTCACCGACGAAGCTAACGCCATCTATCCATTTCACTCGAACGTGCATATCAATCTCTCTTGATGCCGCCATTTCCGCTTTCGCGAGAATGGCGGGTATTGTAAATTTATAGGTCGAAAATACCGTGCACAAACACGTCTTTACCTATTAGCAACTCATTATTTAACGTCAAGTAACTCAACATCAAAAATCAAATCCGCATTTGGAGGAATCGCACCACCTGCACCGCGCGCACCGTAACCCATTTCTGAAGGAATAATCAATGTACGTTTGCCGCCAATTTTCATCCCTGCAAAGCCTTCATCCCAACCTTGAATCACTTGGCCTTGGCCTAAAAAGAATACGAAAGGTGTTTTGCGATCCATGCTGCTATCAAACTTTTTACCTTTGCCACCTTCAGCCGCAGCGTCATACAACCAGCCAGTGTAATGTACGGTAACGTTGAAACCTGGCTCAGCTTCGCGGCCTGTACCAACCTGGGTATCAATCTTTTGTAACTCTGTAATTTTGGCGCTTTGTGTCATTGCTGCTTTTTCCTTGGTTGCTGCTGTTGATGTAGATTGTGCATTACAACCCGCCGCTGAAAAGCAAGCAAGCAATAAAGTAATGACTAACGTATTGTTGTGTTTCATAAAATTCTCACACCCTTGATATTTAATCCCAATGTTGAATCCCAGTTGGATCTTAGCTATTAAACCGCTCGTATGATACTAGAAATTACATGCTGTTTGCCATTGTTTAGGTGCTTGGCTTACTGCCCATACACCCACTCCAAAAGTGCATCCTGCGCTGGTTTAGTCAATGCGACTTTCGCATGGTTCGCCATAAAAACCACCACGTAACGTTGGCCATGCTGGCCAAGCACATAGCCTGCCAACGTGTACACGCCATCAATCGTGCCTGTTTTTAAATGCGCCCGACCTTGCAAAGGACTATCTTTCATACGCTTCAACATTGTGCCATCTACCGCCAATATTGGCAGCGAACCCATGAGTTCTGGCATCACAGGGCTATAGTAGGCGCTAACCAACAACTCACCCATATGTTTAGCATTGATTCGCTCTATGCGAGATAAACCAGCGCCGTTATCAATCACCATTTCATTAAAATTCAACCCGACAGTACTCAGCCAATGACTCAACACCAAAGCGCCATTCTGCTCAGTCGCAGGCGCGCCCATTTTTTCAGCGGCTATAGTCAGTAACAGCTGGCGAGCCATCAGGTTATTGCTCCACTTATTCATCTCCGGCAGAGTCTGCGCCAGTGGTTTTGAGTCTTGCTGCAACAACTTAACCGCATTTGTTGGCATGCTCTGTGGCGCATTGATAGTACGAATACCGCCATTAAAACTACCCCCCAACTCATGCCACAATTTGCGAAACAAATGCAGGGTGTAGCTACTTTCATCTAGTGCCAATAACTCCAAATACTTTTCCGTACAGTTGGCTGCATACACGCCGCTAAAGGTGACAACGGCAGCATCGGCCACCTGTTTAACGTCATAACGCAATGTGTTACGCCATGCGGCGCAATCTGCACTGCCCACCTTGAGCAAGTTATTAATCTTGATTTCCGGCAGATTGGGCTCAGGCGTAATGCTTACAGCATTCGCATCAGAGTCAAACCGAAAGCTGCTCGCCTTCAAATTAATGGCGAGTGCGCTTGGCGTAGCGTTATAGGCACGCGCCGCCTCGCCGTCAAAGCTACCCTCGGCCGGTGCCTTACTGGAAAAATAGCTGTTATCAATAATCAAATCGCCTTTGATTTCCTGCACACCCAAGT
>JAZJYS010000113.1:0-7464 GCA_040390265.1 Pseudomonadota bacterium
GAGTTTGGCTTTGGTGTAGGTGGTGGTGATTCGCCGCATGCGAAGGATTACGGTAAGCTGATCTCGCGCATTAAAGACCGTCCTGATGCGCAGTTGTTGCAAACAGTATTGTTGCGGTCTATGCAGCAAGCGGTTTACAGCCCAGATAATGTGGGGCACTTTGGTTTAGCGTATGAGGCTTATGCGCACTTCACTTCACCAATTCGCCGTTACCCGGATTTGTTGATTCACCGTGCGATTAAAGCGGTACTACATAATGACAAATACAAAGCTGGCGACTGGAGCGAGTTAGGTATTCATTGCTCTATGACCGAGCGCCGTGCTGATGATGCGACACGCGATGTGACCAATTGGCTCAAGTGCTTCTATATGCAAGACAAAATTGGTGATGTGTTTGAAGGCACAGTGGCAGGGGTTACAAGTTTTGGTTTGTTTGTGGCGCTAGATGGTGTGTATGTAGAAGGCTTGCTACACGTGACCGAGCTTGGCAATGATTACTTCCATTATGATAAAGCGCGTCACGAAATGGCTGGCGAGCGTACCGGTGTACGGTATCGTTTAGGTGACAGAATGACGATTAAAGTGGTGCGTGTCGATTTGGAAACCGCTAGAATTGATTTTGCCTTGGTGACTAAGACTGCTGCAATCGGTGAAGAGACTGATATCGTGACAAGTGAAGCCAGTGTTAAAGTGAAAGCACGTGCTGGCGATAAGCCTCCTGTAAAATCCAATGTTAGATTTGAAGGTAAGTTTGGCAATAAGCCAAAGTCAGCCGCGGGTGAAAAATCTGAGCCGCGTGCGAAGAAAACTTCATCCAAAAAGTCTTCATCAGAGCAATCTCCATTTAGTAAAACTAACCCTAAGGTTACTAAGCCTAAGGTCACTAAAGCAAAGAAAGTCGCTAAAAAGACGACTAAACGTAAGGGGACTTCTAAAAGTTGATTTTAGATATTCCGAATAAGAATTAAATTTTAAGGTAGAAAAATGAGCGACGCCCGTATTTTATTTGGCTTTCATGCAGTATTAAGCCGTTTACGCCAACACAGCGCAAGTGTGCAAGAGATTTTGATTGACCGTGACCGCGTGGATGCACGCATGAAAGATTTACTCGCCATGGCTGAAGCCCAAGGCGTGCGTACTATGCAAGTAGAACGTTCGCGTTTGGATGGCATGGCCGGCATGAACGGCCGTCATCAAGGTGTGATTGCACGTGTCGTGGATACACCAATTCCATATAAAGATATCCATGATATTTTAGAGTCAGATTTAACTGAGCCACCATTCTTTTTGATTCTCGATGGCGTTGAAGACCCGCATAACTTAGGTGCTTGTTTGCGTGTGGCGGATGCGATGGGTGTGCATGCCGTGATTGCGCCAAAAGACCGCGCGGTAGGCTTGAACGCGACAGTACGTAAGGTAGCTTGTGGTGCGGCAGAAACCGTACCGTTTATTGCGGTGACTAATCTGGCAAGAACGATACGCGAATTGAAAGAGGCTGGCGTGTTTGTTGTGGGTACAACCATGGATGCGCCAAGCACCTTGCTGAACACCAAGCTGGATGGCCCAATCGCTATCGTGCTGGGCGCTGAGGGCGACGGTATTCGCCGCTTAACGGCTGAAACCTGTGATGCGCTGGTGACGATTCCTATGTTCGGTAGTGTTGAAAGCTTGAATGTGAGTGTGGCTAGCGGGATTTGTTTATATGAAGTGAGACGTCAGCGCGGCTTGACAACAGCCTGATAAATAAGATTTTTGATTGTAAAAGGGGCGGCTACTAGTCGCCCTTTCTTGTATCCATTTCTATGTATATTTAGGCGGGCTATCAATCGTTACAGCTAGTCGTTCAGAAGTCACATCAAGTTAAGTGTTGTTAATGTACGTTGACGCACGCTTTTCAGTAAATCTGCATTCTCAATCAGTGACTCACCATAACTGGGCACGAGGGCTTTCATTTTTTGTTGCCATGCGCTGCTGTTCAATTGTGTGCTGAAGCAACGCTCAATCACGTTAATCATGGCTTGCACCGAGACTGATGCGCCGGGTGATGCGCCTAGCAAGGCTGCAATGGTGCCATCTTGTGCGGATACGATTTCAGTGCCGAATTCAAGCTTACCGCCTTTCTCTGCACATTTTTTAATGATTTGCACGCGTTGTCCAGCACTTTGTAATTGCCAGTCGGCTTCTGCTGCCTGTGGGAAAAACTGACGCAGGGTAGCCACGCGCTCGCGATGTGTTTGCAACGCTTCACCGATTAAATAGCGCGTTAAATCCATGTTGTGGTAACCCACACCAAGCATGGATTTAATATTGTTTGGTTTGATGGATTTAAATAAATCCCAGTAAGAGCCTTGCTTCAAGAACTTGGTGGTGAATCCTGCATACGGGCCAAACAACAGCGCAGGTTTGCCATCAATCACGCGGGTATCCAGATGTGGTACGGACATTGGCGGTGCGCCCAAGGCAGCTTTGCCATAGACTTTGCTGCTATGCTGCTTGATGACTTCAGGGTTGTTGCACACCAGCCATTGGCCACTGACTGGAAAGCCGCCGTAGCCTTGGCTTTCTGGGATGCCTGATTTTTGCAGCAAGTGTAATGCGCCGCCGCCAGCGCCCAGAAATACAAAGCCGGCGTCTACTATTGTGGTTTTGTGTGTGTTTAAGTCTTTTAGACTTACTTGCCAGCGACCATTGTCGAGTTGTTGTAGGCTTTGTACTTCGGTGTTCAGTGTCAGTTGAAAATTATTTTTGGTTGCTAAATGCTTCACTAAATGGCGGGTTAATGCGCCAAAGTTCACGTCGCTGCCATAGCGCACGCGAGTAGCAGCCACTTTTTGACTAGCTTCGCGTTGTTGCATAATCAGCGGCATCCAAGCTTTTAGCTGGTTTGTATCGTCGCTGAATTCCATGTCTGCAAACAAGTGATGGGCTTTAAGCTGCGCGTGGCGTTTGCGTAAAAAATCCACATCGGCATCGCCCCAGACGAAGCTCAGGTGCGGTGTGGCATTGATGAAGGTTTGTGGTGCAGGCAATGTGTTGTTTTCAACCAGTGATGACCAGAATTGCAGCGAGACTTCAAATGAGGCATTAATCGCTAAAGCGCGTTTAATGTCGATGCTGCCATCAGCATTCATCGGTGTGTAGTTCAGCTCGCAATAGCCTGCATGGCCTGTGCCGGCATTGTTCCATGCATCCGTGCTCTCGGCAGCAACGTTTGGCAGGCGCTCGGCCATCATCATGCTAAGTGATGGATCTAATTCAGATAATAGTGAGGCTAGCGTGGCGCTCATGGCGCCGCTACCGACTAAAAGTACGTCTATTTTATTTTCGGTCATGGATGTAGGGTAAAGGTCAAACTTATCGCGTGAGTGTAAAGGCTTTTTTTAAGTCGGCTTCTGCAAGCATTCGGTTGCCGATTTGCCCGCAAACCAGTTCGCAAAGCTCGTAAACACTAGGGTCGGCAATGCTGTAATACACACTTGTGCCGCGTGACTCACGTTTGACTAAGCCGCATTGAGCGAGTAGGGATAAATGTTTGGAAACATTCGCCTGTGTGCCGCCTGAAATTTCGGTGAGTTGGCTAACATTTTTTTCGCCATCTTGTAGCGCATTTAGCACTTTAAGGCGCATAGGTTCGGCCAGCGCTTTAAAGTAGTTGGCTACATACTGTAATGCATGATCATCAAGCTTGCTCATACTTTAATTCCATTGATTTATTGATACGTATTTTAAAACGGTCGGTTTAATTGTTATTTAGCACTAAGTCGTAGTCTTTAACGTGATGCTAGTAAAAGAGCAGTTAAAGAAATACACACGGCTTGCTTTTGATAAATAACCAATTTGGAAAGCAGTTTATACGAATTATACACAACAATTAAAATATTGACTCTATAGCTATATAGTAATATAGTAATTAAAAGTCACTGTGATAAGTTCGAATGTTTAACGCGTAACTATGTCTCTAAGGATATTAGCTTACCTATGATTTACTATTTGCTAAATAACATACAACTTTGATTAAGACATCTTTAGATTAAGACAACAGGATTAAGGAATATGCGCTTGATTAAATCATTTCACTGGCTAGCACTATTGATAGCAACAATTATCCTTTGTACAGAGGTGCGTGCTGGTGGCTTAGCAACGGCGCTAGTGACGCAGTCTGGCAACGCATCTGTATACACTGCTGAAGGTACGGTAGAAGCGGTACAGAGTAGTAGCATCGCGCCGCAGGTATCAGGCAGTGTAATGACTTTTCCCGTAAAAGTGGGTGACTTTGTCAACGCAGGACAGTTGTTGGCGCGGATTGACACGCGCCTAGCGACGCAGCAAGCCATGAGTAGCCAAGCGCAAGTTTCTGCTGCGCAGGCACAACTATCAGCCGCGCGGAGTGAGTATGAGCGCAAGCGCCGGTTGTATGAGAAACAGTATATTAGTCAGGCTGCATTAGAGCGTGCCGAGTCAGACTACAAAACAGCAGAAGCACAAACTAAAGCGCAGCTTGCACAAACAGGTATGTCGAATGTGCAGACTGGTTTGCACACGATTAATGCGCCGTATGCAGGTGTCATTGCAGAGGTGATGGCAGAAGTCGGTGATATGGCAATGCCGGGCAAGCCACTGTTATCCATCTATAACCCCAAAGCCTTACGTGCGGTTATCAATGTGCCGCAAAGCCAGCTGGCAGGCATTAAGCAGGGTGAAAATGTGACGGTGTTCATCACAGCTGCGAATGAAGCGGAGCACAGCTTAATCAGTACCCAAATGACAATCTTGCCGACGGCTGATGCAGTTAGCAATATGGTCAAAGTGCGTTTGACATTACCGCAAGCGTTGGCAAGCATTAGACCGGGTATGTTTGTACGTGCTGCTTTGCCCGTTGGTAAGATGCCAGTGCAGCAACAGGGACAATTGCAGATTCCATTAAAAGCCGTCATCAGACGCAGTGAATTGGTGGCAGTGTACGTGGTAGATAGCCAAGGTCGCCCAAGCTTGAGACAGGTTAGATTAGGGCGGCAGAGTGGCGAAAATGTGGAAGTGTTTGCAGGCTTGCAAGCTGGTGAGAAAGTGGCACTAGACCCGATTGCTGCCGCAAATATCAAGTAGGAATGGCTCCGTGACTCATCTTGATAACGAAAAATTAGGTGTTTCTGGGCGCATTGCCCGATATTTTCAATCAGCACAAATCACGCCGCTGATTGCAATATTGGTGATGCTACTCGGTTTGTTCGCTGTGCTGGTCACGCCACGTGAGGAAGAGCCGCAGATTGATGTGACGATGGCGAATGTGATGATTCCCTTTCCGGGCGCATCGGCTAAAAATGTAGAGCAAATGGTGTCTGTGCCTGCCGAACAGGTGCTGTCACAAATCGCAGATATTGAGCATGTCACCTCAGTTTCGCGGCCAGGCATGTCGGTCATTACCGTGCAGTTTAAAGTGGGGCTGCCCCGCACAGAAGCACTGGTGCGCCTCTACAACACGATTCAATCTAATCAGGATTGGTTGCCAAAAAATCTTGGCGTAGGTGAGCCAATCATCAAGCCCAAAGGCATTGATGATGTGCCTATCTTAACCGCCACTTTATATACCAAAAACAACCAGCAGGGCGCTTATGAGCTAGAGCGTATTGCCCATGCGTTGGAGTCTGAAATCAAGCACGTAAAAGGCACGCGTGAGGTGGTGACGCTTGGTGGGCCTGGGCGTGCGGTGAATATAGAGCTAGACCCAGAGCGCATGGCTGCGGCCAATATTACGGTGGCAGATATGCGCCGTGCGCTGCAATCCGCCAATCTTGGCGCGCCTTTGGGAGAAGTGATGAGTCTGAATAAGGCCATCGCTGTAGAAGTTGGCAATTATTTTAGCGATGCCAAAGATATTGCCGAACTGGTGGTTGGTTTGCATGACGGGCATCCGGTGTATTTAGGCGAAGTATCCAAAATTAGTGATGGTGCGCCTCCGGCTGAGCGCTATGTTTGGTATGGTGAAGCTGGTAAAGGGAAATCATCTATAGTGATTGAGCATCCGGCGGTCACCATCAGCGTCACCAAAAAACCGGGGCAGAATGCCGTGGCGGTGGCAGATGCGGTGATCAAGCAGATTGATGGTTTAAAGAATGTGCTTATTCCAGCGGATGTGCATGTGCAAATCACCCGCAACTATGGTGAAACCGCCAATGAAAAAGCGCAAAAGCTGATTCAAAAGCTGATCTTTGCGACTTCGGCCGTGGTGTTGCTAGTGTTTATTACACTCGGTCGCCGTGAGGCTGCCATTGTGGGTACTGCGGTCATACTCACGCTCACCGCCACTTTATTTGCCTCATGGGCATGGGGCTTTACGCTAAATCGCGTGTCTTTGTTTGCTTTGATTTTCTCTATCGGTATTTTGGTGGATGATGCGATTGTGGTGGTAGAAAATATCCATCGCCACATGAAGCTCAAACCAAATGCAACATTGACTGAGCTTATTCCCGCTGCGGTAGATGAAGTAGGTGGACCAACGATTCTGGCAACGCTGACCGTGATCGCCGCATTATTGCCGATGGCTTTTGTGAGCGGCTTGATGGGACCATACATGAGCCCGATTCCTATCAACGCCAGTATGGGCATGCTCATTTCGCTGGCGGTGGCATTTGTCATTACGCCTTGGTTGTCTCGCATTTGGCTACGTCATTCGCAGCACGAAAATACATTGACCAAGAAAATAGCCCCTGTATTTACGCGCATTTTCAACCCGTTTTTAAGTGAAGCTAAAGGCAAAAGCAATCGGCGAAAATTGAGCTTGGCGATATTGGGTTTGATTGTGCTATCACTTGCATTGCCAGTGGCAAAACTGGTGGTGTTGAAAATGCTGCCGTTTGATAACAAATCTGAATTTCAGGTAGTGGTGGATATGCCTGCTGGTACACCGCCAGAAACAACCGCCAGCGTATTGCATGCGATGACAGCTTATCTATCAACCGTGCCGGAAGTGACTAATTATCAGGCTTATGTTGGCCTTTCAGCGCCTATCAACTTCAATGGCTTAGTGCGCCAGTATTATTTGCGTAGCGGTGGCGAGCTTGGCGATATTCAGGTGAATTTGGTAGATAAACATCATCGCAGTGATAAGAGTCATGCCATTGCCAGCCGTGTCAGACCAGAGTTGCAAAAAATAGCGCATGCCATGGGCGCGAAAGTGAAAGTAGTAGAAGTGCCACCTGGCCCACCAGTCATTTCGCCAATCGTGGCTGAAATCTACGGCCCGGATGATGCGGATCGGTTGAAATTAGCTATACAGGTGCATAAGCTGTTTGATCGCACCGAAAGCATTGTTGATACCGATGACAGCGGCATTGCTGATGCCAATAAAATTCAGTTGGTGGTCGACAAGAAAAAGGCCGCGCTACTTGGCATTACGCAAGCGGCTATTGTGAGCACCTTGCGCACAGGCTTGGCTGGTGAAGATGTGACTTACTTGCATGATGCCAG
>JAZJYS010000114.1:0-12642 GCA_040390265.1 Pseudomonadota bacterium
ACCAAGCAGTATGTGTTTGGTGAGTGATTGAATGTTCAATGACTTAAGGGAGCGTAGTAAATTTAACACCGGTAGTTACCCAATGTAATTTAGGCGCAAATTGCTTGGACACAAAAATATTTGAATCCGCATCAATGACCATGAAGTTTTCTATGCCTAACGCCTGTGCGGCTTTGCTTCTGTTGGCTGGGGTTTCAATAAAAATAGGTTTTGAGGTAACGTCGGATAATACGCCCGCATTTTTAGTTGGCGGTACTAATACCGTGACGGCTTGCGTATGCTGTGCAGGGTAGCCGCTATGCGGGTCAATAATGTGGCAGTAGCGTTTATCGCCTAACATAAAGAAGCGTTGATAGTCGCCAGAGGTGCCGATTGCCCAGCCGTCAGCAAGCTCCAGTGTGGCTATCGCGGTTGGGCTGCGTGGATGCTGTATACCTACGCGCCAAGGTTTGTCACCATGCTGACCAAGTGCAATGATATTGCCTCCGATGTTGATGAGCGCATTTTGAACGTGTTGCTGACGTAAATAGCTGGCGGCAATGTCCAGTGCATAACCCTTTGCATAGCCGCCTAAATCAAGCTTCACAGCAGGGTTGGTGCTGTAGGCGGTATTGCCATTAAGCACAATATCCGTCATGGATGGCTTGGCTTTTATTAAGGTTTGTATTTTGGCGTTATCAATCGCTATCGGGTTGAACTCATCATGCTGAAAGCCCCATGTGCCGATGAGCTGGCCGATGGCAGGATTAAATAGACCGTTGGATTTTACTGATAATGCAGTTGCGTCAGCCAGCATACTGGCAAGGTCAGGGCTGATGGTGGCTTGCTTGCCTGCTTGGAAGGCCGCATTCAGTTCACCCAGTTCACTCAACTGGGTTGCTGATATGGGTTTCCAGGCATGGAAGCGATCATGCAGACTTTGGAAGTCTTGCAGAATGTGGTTGGCGTGCTGCCTTGCAAGCTCGTCAGTTTCGCCATAGATGCTGATGTCTACCAAGGTGCCGAACACATAACTTTGGCTATGGTACAGCGGCTCTTTGAAGCAGCTGGTGAGCAACAGAACTAGTGCAAGCAGGATGTAACGCATGGCGTGCGCTAATAGCGCTCCAAAGCATCCATAAATACTTGTGCGGGCTTACAGTCGGTTTGTTTGGCAATTTCCACCATACCTGTTGGGCTAGTGACGTTGATTTCAGTTAAATGCTCGCCAATCACATCTAGCCCGACCAGAAACAGACCTTCTGCTTTCAAAGTTTTACCGACGGTGATGGCAATTTCCAGATCACGTGCAGTGAGTGGTTGTGCCACGCCAGTGCCACCAGCAGCAAGGTTGCCACGCGTTTCACCAGCTTTGGGAATGCGCGCCAAGGAGTAGGGTATCGGCCTGCCATCAATCACGATAATGCGTTTGTCGCCTTTTAAAATCTCAGGTAAATAGCGTTGCGCCATGACTGTGCGCGCACCAAACAGGGTGATGGTTTCCAAGATAACGCTGATGTTAGGGTCGCTCAATGTTAGTCTGAATATGCTGCTGCCACCCATGCCATCCAACGGTTTAACAACAATATCCTGATGCGTGGTTAAAAACTCGCGGATTAAATCATTATTCGCCGTGACCAAAAACTCCGGTGCAAATTGTGGAAAGCGCGTGACCGATAGCTTTTCATTCCAGCCGCGAATGGCAGCCGGATTGTTGTACACTTTTGCGCCTTGTTCCGCGGCAATTTGGAGTAAGTAGGTGCTGTATAAATACTCGTTATCAAACGGCGGGTCTTTACGCATGATAACGGCGTTAAAGTCAGCCGGGCTATACTCATGCGCCTCTTCAAGCGCGTAATGCTGTGCGGTAAAACTGAGCTTTTTGGCGGTGATTTTTGCGATATTACCGCGCAAGTATAAGTCATGCTGCATGCTCACATATAAGTCATTTCCACGACTTGCCGCCTCGCGCATAATGGCAAGGCTGGTGTCTTTTTCGATTTTTAATTTATCGAGTGGATCTAAGATAAAGACGAGTTTCATGCGTTTAAAGGATCCTGTTCCTGCAACTCAATGGCTGCGGCCAATAATGCCAAACGAGCCACTACGCCATAGGCATAAAAGCGGTTAGGTGTGGCATCAGGCGCACCGGCACAATCTGGCAAGCTACATGGTTTTTCAAAAGCCAATGGTACAAAGCTAGAGCCGGGAGCGTTGAGATTCTCATCAATGCCGCGACTCGTATGCACGCGGTAGAAGCCCCCAATAACAAAGTGATCCATCATGTAGACCACAGGCTCGGCAACCGCATCGTTAATGCTTTCAAACGTATATACGCCTTCCTGAATGATGACTTCTGTTACTTGCAGGCCTTCTTTTACCACCGACATTTTGTTGCGGGTTTTACGGTTCAAGTCGCGCACATCATCAGGCGATTTCACTGTCATAATGCCCATGCCATAAGTGCCGGCATCGGCTTTAACAATGACAAATGGCTCCTGCGTCACGCCGTATTCCGCGTATTTAATTTTGATTTTAGCCAGTAACTGCTCCACTTTGCTGGCTAGGCACTCTTCACCAGTCCGCGCATTAAAGTCTATTTCACCGCAGGTATCAAAATACGGGTTAAGCAACCACTCGTCTATGCCGAGTAATGCTGAGAATTCACTGGCGACACGGTTATAGGCTGCAAAGTGCTGTGATTTGCGGCGTGTGCTCCAGCCAGCATGTAGCGGCGGAATCAGGTCTTGTTCAAGGTCTTTCAAAATTTCTGGAATGCCGCCCGATAAATCATTGTTAAGCAGAATGGCACAGCTATCAAACTCTTCCAGCGTTAAGTCTCCAACAGTAGCTTTTGGCAATTTGATACGGTTGCCAATGCGGACGACAGGTTCCAGTAATATTTTTTGTCCGTCATGCGCTTCAAGCGTAGTAGGCTCAGTAATCTCAGGGGAAATTGAGCCAATACGTACATCCAGCCCAGCTTGTCTTAGTATCTTGGCCAACTCAATCACGTTGCGTAAGTAGTAGGTGTTACGGGTGTGATTCTCAGGAATGATGAGTAAGCGGCGTGCCTCAGGGCATATTTTCTCAACTGCGACCATCGCAGCTTGTACGCTCAAGGTCAGAAAGTCTGGATTGAGGTTGTTAAAGCCACCTGGGAATAAATTGGTGTCTACAGGCGCTAATTTGAAGCCTGAATTTCGCAAATCGACTGAAGCATAGAACGGTGCAGCGTATTCTAGCCACTGTGTACGAAACCAATGCTCGATCTTAGGCATGGCGTCGAGCATGTTTTTTTCTAAGGAAAGAAGCGGGCCATTCAATGCGGTAGTCAGGTGTGGAACCATGTTTTCTCTAATCTATACAGTAAGTTAGGTTGTTGGCCTTGTGGCCTGATTGCTGTCCATGTCCGACTATATTACTGTAAGCCATCATAAGTAGATGAGAATATCTCATATATTTCTCGCAATATACTATACAAGTTGATGGGAATTACACACAGAGCGACAAAGTTAAGTAAGGTGTTGCACTAGTTGTTGAGAGTAATTTTGATGTGCTAGTATTGTGCATGCCAGTCAGAAAAATTCCCAAGAATTATCTCATGGTAACTGGCGTATTCTCCAGTGCCAAGAATGGTAAATCACTCGGATATGAGTCTCTACTCGAAAGAGACCTAATGATTATGCTTGAGTTCGACGATACCGTCAAAAGCTTTGAAGAACAGCCAGTCAAAGTCCCCGTAATAGTCAATGGCAAGAAAGTAAAACCTTATGTGCCAGATATTTTAATTACCTATTTTCCAGCATCATCAGGCGAGGTTCCTCGTCCCGTGCTGGGTGAAGTTAAGCTTAATTCCTATCTACAAAAGCATGAGGCAAAGTATGCGCCGAAATTTGCTGCAGCCTCTCATTATTGTGAAGAGCAAGGTTGGAAGTGGCGCATTTTCACAGAAAACGAAATACGCACACCTTACCTAGACAACCTAAAATTTCTACGCGAGTACCATAATGCAATGCCTGATCAGGCATTAATAGACCAAGTGATCAATTATCTACACAATATGCGCGATTCAGTGACTGTTGAGTCCCTGTTGCATGGATTGTGTAAAACCGAAAATGACCAGTTGTATTTAGTGCCTACCATTTGGCAATTAATCACCGCCAAGCGAATTACTGTTGATTTGCAGCTCCCCTTAACAATGAAGTCAAAGTTGTCCTTATCTAAGGAGACATAATCATGGCACAAAGCTCCTCTACGCAATTGCATATCGCCAAAGGGGAGTTGGTGTTATGCCAAGGACAGGAATATGTCGTGTTGAGAGTCGTAGATCTCACACAGGTGCTCGCAAGGTGTGTTAGTACGAATGAAACCAAACTAATCGAAATAAAACATCTCTCCCCATGGGTTGCCAAAGTTGATGAGGTGCCTGATAAGAAAGACATCGACTTGTTGGATGTTGCTGAAAAAGATTGGGAAGAAGCACGTCGTAGGTTAGAGGCCATTCGACCTATGCTCACTCGGCAGGAAAGAGGTTCTGGTTTGGTGGATAGTGTATCTGCCGAAACTGGGTATAGTCCGGCTACTTTGTATCGGTGGCGAGATTTATATGCGAACAGTGGATTACTCACATCGTTGCTACCTACAAAGCGCAGTGGCGGCAAGGGCAAAGGTAGAATCAGCGAAGAAGTGGAAGCGATTATCAAGCATACCCTTGATGCATTTTATCTGACTACTCAGAAGCAAAGTATTCAAAACACGGTAGATAAAATACAGCGACTGTGCAAAACGGCCAACTTGCCAGTTCCGCACTGGAATACAGTTAAAAATAGAATTGACTGGATGTCTGAGCGAGAGCGGTATGAGCGGCGCTTCAGCAAGCGCGCAGCAAGACAAATTTTCGACGTAAATGAAGGTTCGGTACCGAATGCAGAGTGGCCCCTAGCATTGGTGCAGATTGACCATACCCCATTACCCGTGATGATTGTGCATGATGTAACTAGACGTTCTATCGGTCGACCTTATGTAACATTCAGCATTGATGTCTATAGTCGAATGATCACTGGCATGGAGTTATCGTTAGAGGCTCCGTCAGCGATGTCGGCAGGGCTGTGCCTTTCTCATTCAATTCTTACTAAAGATAAATGGCTATCTGAAGATGTTGGATTGCCTGATGTGGTATGGCCATGCTGGGGCGTGATGGGCATATTGCACATGGATAATGCCCGTGAGTTTCGAGGTGACATGCTTAAAGAAGCTTGCCACGAATATGATATTGATCCACAGTTTAGGCCAGTCAAGACACCTCATTATGGCGGGCATATTGAACGCTATATGGGTACTGCGTCTGAAGGGTTGAAGACGCTTGAGGGTGCAACTTTTTCGAATCCAAAAGAGCGTGGCGAATACGATTCTGAAGAGCATGCCACAATGACGTTTCATGAGTTGGAGCAATGGTTAGTTCTATTTATCGCCAAATACCATCATTCTCCCCATAGCGGCATCAATGATGAAGCGCCGATTGACCGATACCGTAAAGGTTTACTCGGAGGTGATGGCAAGCTACCACGCGGATTGCCCTTGAGACGTCTTGATGAAGAAAAAGTCAGGATCGATTTCATGCCATTTGTAGAGCGCACAGTTCAGAATTATGGCGTAGTGATTGATGACGTGTATTACTTTGCAGATGTGTTGCGTACTTGGATCAATGCGCCAGATACAGAGAATCCAAAATTAAAAAGGTACTTCAAATTTAGGCGCGATCCGCATGACATCAGCCGATTGTATTTTTTTGATCCTATCTCTAAACGATATTTCGTTATTCCTTATCGCAATACAAGCTTTCCACCGATCAGCATTTGGGAATTCAATGATGCGCGTAAAGCAGCCAAAAAGTCTGGTGTGAAGGATGTTAACGAAAACATTATTTTTAACTTCGCGAATCAGCAACAGGAAATCCAAGATCAGGCAGGATTAAAAACCAAGGTTGCTCGGCGTGCGGATCAGCGCAAGATTCTGCATGATAAGGCACGCAAAAAACGTGAGCGAGATTTACCAAAGACGATTAAAACTGAAGCGCCAGCCATGCCGCCGATTATTCCTGGGTATGACCTAAACAGAAAATCGCATTTTGATGATGAGGAATGAAATGAGTGAATCTCTTTATCCTCACTTAAGTAAGGCAGCAAGCCAGGTAGCTGAGTTGCCGGATGATCAGCGTATTCTAGCTATTCAAACTGGGACATGGATTAGCTATACCAGAGCGAAACAGCTGTTGGAGCAAATGGAAGATTTGTTTAATCATCCACGTGTTATTCGTATGCCTAATATGTTGATCGTAGGACCGAGTAACAATGGGAAAACGCAAATTCTAAGGCGCTTCGAGGCAAGTCATCGACCCGACCCTAATCCTGATGGTGATTACACAATTATTCCAGTTTTATTTGTTGAGGCACCAGGTAGGCCAGATATTGGTGCTTTTTATGACAAAATCTTGGAGGCTCTTTGGCTGCCCTACTCAATCAGAGCAAAAGATTCTGATAAGGAGCGTGAGGTTAAGAAAGTGTTGCGTAGCGTACAGCTTAAGGTGCTAATGATTGATGAAATCCAGCATATTATTGCCGGTAGTCAGAACAAGCAGCGTGAATTCCGCAACGACCTCAAAACATTAGGAAATGAGCTGCAGATTTCCATTATATGTGCCGGCGTTAATGAGGCATTTAATGCCTTTAATACCGATGAGCAGTTGTCCAATCGGTTTGAACCTGAGTTTTTGCCTAAGTGGAGCTTAGATAATGAATATGGCGATCTACTTGAAAGCTTTGAGCGACGTTTGCCATTAAGAAAGCCATCCAATCTGCGTGGTAATCCTGCCTTAGCGCAAAAGGTGCTTTGGATGAGCGAGGGTATTCTCGGCGAGATACATGAGGTGCTCAAACGATCTGCAGTTTTGGCAATCAAGAACAAGTCCGAGCAAATTACGATGGATGTTATTGAAAAAATTCGTTGGACACAACCATCCAAACGTAAGGTGCTGCCACCTCCTATTTAATATGACCAATACGTCTCAGCTTTGGTTATATCACCCGAAACCGCTTCCAGACGAGTTGCTTTCCAGTTGGTTGGTGCGTATTGCACACGGGCATGGCATGAAGTTGCAAACGTTTTGTCGGGTGGCGTTAGGGCAAGGCCAAGCTATGTGGCTCAGAGATATTGATCGACAGGCGCCTGACTGGCTAGTACGTGCATTGTCAAAACATACTGGGGTTGGACTGCGCGCAATAAGACGCACCAGTTTGTTGGCTTACAAAGGCGTGTTGTATCAGCGATATAAGTGGAGTGGTCATCAATACTGGATTTTGCCGCTCATGATGGTGAATACTAGTTATCACCATCATGCGATGCAGTATTGCCCGATGTGTTTGGCTGAAGATAATGAGCCGTATTTCAGAAAGCGTTGGCGTGTCTCGCTTTATACAATGTGTACTAAACATCAGTGCATGCTGCATGATCGATGTCCTTCATGTGGTGGGGTAGTTGAATTCACGCGGCGCGAGATGGGTAAATTCAGTCAGGTTGATGCCGGGTTAATTACGCAGTGTCATGTATGTGATTTTGATTTGCGAAACACCAAGGTTGTTAAGCCGGTGATTTATGATGAGTCAGCCGTCATGGCTTGGATGCCTGCGCTGAAAATGCTTGAGGGTGTGTCGGTAGATGCGCGCTATGACGTTGTGTTCTTCGCGGTGTTGCACCAGATGTGCAAGATATTGTTGGCGCATGGCCAACATGTCCATTTGCAGAAATACGTCGCGGATAAGATTGGTGCGCCTGAGATTGCACTACTGTCTGGGAATGCTCCATTTGAGAACTATTCGTTGGAAGGTAGGCATTTAATCATTCAACTGGCGATGTGGCTGATGGCGGATCCTGATTCAAGGATTGTATCTGCCTGTCAGAATAAGGCTGTGCGCTACAATACCCTTAATAAGGACTTTAAACTAAGACCGCATTGGTACCTTGATATTTTGAAGGGATGTGGGAGGGTAAACAGCATGTTAAAAAATGCTGGTCCGACTTCAAGTTCGTAAAGTATAGTGGTTTTTAACTTTTATCTTCGAAAATCCACTCTAATAAACTTTGTGTATTTTTTATTAATAATTCAGAGTCAGCTTGAAATGGATGGTAATGCCCATGCGAGGCTGTATTAAGCATATCAATTTGTGGGATGTTTTCTAGAACATTGCCCTTTAACGATCTTATCAAGCTAGCGTGTCGCGTATCAATTAATTGCAAGTTGGCGGATAAATGTTTAACTAAGCCAACGATACCTTTTTCGCTGCATTTTTTATACTCTTCAATATTTATACTTTTCAGTTTTTGAAAGATACCTACCTCTAATACTACTCTGTAACTGAGGCAAAACGGCCACCATTTTCTATTCTCGTAAAGCTCTTTTGTTTCATCAATAATATCCTGTAATAGCAAGATATTCGATGGAATAGTAATATCATCTAGAATATCAATGGGAGAGTTATGCTGGGCTTTATTCTTTTTTACATTAGCATTATTCTCTTTTGTTTTTGGTGTGGGGTTTCGGGGTATCGGTGCTTTTTCTTGATTCTCAATGGAGCTTTGATATTCTTCTTCTGTTTTAAAGTGCTGAACATCCCCATCTTTGGCAGCTAACGCTCGATAGTTTTCGGCTTGATTAATTAACTCGTCAATACCTACTTCAGCTTTTAGTATCTCTAGGAAAAATGTTTCATCGAAAAGAAAATCGCCCTTATGGTTGCTTATAGGTTGCCCATCTAGGTGGAGTTCGCCATAAACTCTTGAAGGGGCATGTTTGTTTGGAGTGCCTACTAAATCAATGGGTCGATATGGTTGATGTTGAGAACCTCGGATTAAGCGGTTATATCTAAAGAGACGGATGCCTGGATTGTCTTTTTGACTTGACTTTTTTAGTGCGCAAATAAATCCGGTGACTTTTTGTTTATTGAATTCAAAATCCACAGTAACTCTCCAGGACTTTTCTTTTCCATATGAGTAAGGCTTACTGTTATAAATTTTTACAGTTGGATAATTAAGAATGTCGGGTTCATATTTATTTAATGCATCATTTGTAAGAAGCTTTGTGCCATTAAATTTTATGGATAAGTCTAGAATGGCATCATTTCTGAAAATAAAAATCTGATATATTTCTTGTAAATCTCGCCAAATATCATCAACTGCTCTTTTTGATATGCCACGCTTTAATCTGCTGAGGGTAATTTCGACGCCAGTGGTTTTAATATCTCGTTCAAAAGTATTTACTAGAATCTTGTCTGAATTTTTGAGTAGCAACTCATCAAGGTCAAAAGTAATAAAAAAACCTTTTTTGCTCCCTGCAGGGAAGCTTTTCAACTCCCATTTTCGACCAAACCATATTGATGCAGCCTTCATCCCAATGCCAAATTCACTCAATGAGTGATTTTTAGGTGTAAAAGCTGGTTTTAGCGCATTCTGTATATTCTCAATATCTATACCAACGCCATGGTCACGAATTGTAATGGAGGACATTTGTGGGGTATCGTTAAAGAGTAATTCAATTTTTATTTTCTTTGCTTTAACACAACCATTTTTTTTAGCATCGATAAATGCCTGTAGAGCGTTGTCAATATATTCACACAAGGCGCTTGTGGGATTATAAGGATAGCTCTCTAGTAAGTTGTAAAATTGCATGTCAGGAGAAACTGTTATTTCCATAACTTCTTTCCTCTTATTTTTGTTGTTTTGAGCTATTATTTAATATATACATTTAGCATTAGTGTTTTATGCTATCACGCACTTTGACATAGATGCAATTCAAATACTCTGCAGGATAAAGAGCACAAGCGGGTATACGGCTTTGCTTAACGACATCCATAACGTTCGGGGATGGTCAGTGTATACAATCTTGCGTGAGTGCATAATGTGCTTATGCCGTTCGTGGAATGACTAATTTGTTTAAATTCCGACCAATTAGCTCAATTACTTTAGCATTCACAGCATTTCCTAGTGCTTTAAATGCGGCATTGTTTTTTTCTGGAAGTTTTTTAAGGTTATGTAGGTGCTGTAGTTTTGCGGCCTCATGTTTCGAAACATATCGCGACTCTGAAGGAATGATTGGCGTTTGCGTTGGTGTCATTGCAATTAACGACGGTGCCACATTGGATTTCAATATCCTAATGCCAGATGCTCTGAATTGAACGATATGATTATTAATTACATGGTCGGTATTGTTGCCACGCCACTCGAGTATTTGCCAACTGTTGTTATTCTTATCTAACTTTTTAGACCATTGGTCACAGTGTAATTTATTGTTTTTATAAATATCTCGGCTGAATTTTGCTGACTTTAAAATCCATTGAGGTATTTGCTTGCCTTTTTGCACATAGCTTGGCATTTTTAATAACAACTCTGCCCATGTGGTACAGTTTTCTAAAGACTCTCCGTAAGCTCCTTTGTATTGCTTCATTTCCTCTATTGAAAGAGTATTAAAATTTTCTGGGTAATTTGCTCCGAACTCTGGAGCCACAATTGAAACGCTGCCAAGTGTTGGAATGCTTATCGTGTTAAGCAATTCTTGCCATAATGCTAGGGTGTGAGTTTTCTTCGGTTCTAACTTTTTATGATCTAATGTGTTATCCAAAATCTCCCCAAGACTTACCTTCACAACGCCTTGGTCATCACTGTTAGGCCACTTAAACGATTCAACATCAATATCTAGTCGTGAACCGACAATAAAAACACGTTTTCTGTTTTGTGGAATACCTAAATCAACTGGAGAAATGATTCGATAATCAATGTTGTATCCTATAGATTCAAATGAGGTGCGAACATAATCCCAAAACTGACCATTTGCGATGGTTAATACGTTTGGTACATTTTCAAGCAAAATGAACTTAGGCTTGTGATGCTTTGCAATTCTTAGAACATGGTCTATTAATTTTCCTGACTCAGGACATTTAGCCCCCTTCTTCTTCCCTGCAAGGGAAAATGGTTGGCAAGGGAATCCTGCACATAAAATGTCATGATGTGGAACATCATCTTCTTTTACTGTGCGAATGTCATCATGAGGTTTTATCCCATGATTTACCTCATAAAGATCTCTCAGGCTTTCATCTATTTCACAGGAAAACACACACTCATGCCCGTTGTTTTTTAGACCAACATGGAAGCCGCCAAGCCCAGAAAATAAGTCTATAAATTTCATTTTTATCTTGCTCCATTAAGGGTAAGGACATCAGCAACATTTGATAGCAGTGCTCTAAGCTTGTGCTCTAACTTTGGATTCTGTCTTACAACATTTTCTAGTACGTGAAATTCTTTTATAAATGGGTGATTTACTGGGTTTGACTGTTCCCTAATATCAACTTTTAAGAAATCGCATAAATTTGATACACGTGTCGTGACTACTTGAAACTTGTTGTTACGAACTCTCTGAATGAAATCTTTATCCATAGCCAAAAACTCAGATCGAGCTATTTGCAGCGCATGCTCACGGTTAAAGGCGTCACAACAATGTCTAACCGACCATCCATTAGTTTCAATGGCGTTATTTACCGCTAAGCTTATTTCATAGTTTGTAAGTTTTGATTTATTCATGTCGCATTTATTTAATACAATTTACGTTAAAGTATCATTAATTTGATACAAAATCAACGTATTGTTAGTTGTTTGAATTGTGGTGTATTTATTTGAGACGTTTGCTGAATTTAACTAAGTGATGGCAACATCCACTCAAGTGACGATTAACTTTATCGTCATCTGCAGAGCTATTGCAAAGGTGGGCGCCTTAATAGTACTAGAACTCTTTGTGCAAGTAAGTGCGGCTAAATATAAAAAAGATTAAATCTTTCCCCAGTCTTTATGTGATGCTTACTTCAAATACCATTTCTAAACACACCAACTAATTTAGTAACACGGCTCATTATTTTGCTAAACACGCTTAATTCGCGCTGAATATTTTCAGTTTTAGGGGATGCTCTTGGTTTACTAGTCGAATGTGCAATCAATGCCTCCATTGCATACAGCAGTACAAAGCCCCTTACGTTTATTGCGCGTACCACATCATTAATATTTCTTCGCTCTACGATAAAAAAACGATAGCGCATATTTTTGCTTTCAATAATCTCAACGAAACATCCCCTTCGCATTCTTTCACTACCTCGACCATCATCACATATTGAAATTGGATTAATTTCGCCGTACTCATCAACCAAATATGGCAGAGATATAACCGGATGCGTATTGCCTGGTAGCGTAATTAGTTCAGTGGTTATTTTATTGGCTTGAAGTTTCAGTCGTTTGATTGCGACCTTAATTCCGTCAAGAACAAATTTGTGTTGTTTCGAGTCAATTTCAGATAATTCTGAGCGGCTATAACCCTTCCCAACATCGATGCTACGTGTTTCTTTATTGCTATTTTTGCCATTCCCAACACCCACCTGCTCATCGATTGCAGCGCCTTTTACTAAAATTGTAGCAGGAGGGTCAACTGTATCATAGCGTTCGCGCCAGACTCTCTTTTTGGCTAGGTCTATGAACCGTGGTGTACCTTCCATCCAGTGCTCTTTACTGGACTTTAATTTTCCAGGATCGGTGTCGACCACTGATTGGGTTTTGATCTCGGCACTCTTA
>JAZJYS010000115.1:0-29790 GCA_040390265.1 Pseudomonadota bacterium
AGAATAGCAGTTTCCTGCAAAATGACGTTTACACAAAATTATTTACACCCTCACAGAATACTTTTTCATCGAGCCTCTAACAGTTAATATAGAGACCCATGGGTCTCTATATTAATAAATAAACTATCCTGACCCATCGCTGGAACTCCTTATATTTTCTTGGTTTTATTATTTCTCGGACGCTGCATTGAAATATTAATCTAGCAACGCAGCATGTTTGAATTTATTGTAATTGAAGTTCAATCCTATTGGAAATTAACAAGATTAAATCTTAGCTTTAAGATGATTTTTACCATTGGTAGAAAATTAATTATTTAGGCTATAATTAAATCGGAATTGATTAATAATCATTCCTATTATCAAGTGCCCGCCAGTCATTTAGGTTGCTTGATTTGTCCGTATGATCGATATATCCAATACGAAGGATCTTGTGATGAGCAATGATACTGGTGATATAGAACGTGCAAACCACCGCTTCCGTCAGGTTGTAGAAGCGGCGCCTAACGCCATGGTGATGGTGGATAAGTCGGGCAAAATAGAAATGGTGAATACGCAGACTGAAAAAATCTTCGGTTACAGTCGTGCGGAGCTTCTAGGGCAGACCATTGATATTCTCTTGCCAGAACGATTCCGACACCAACATCCTCATCATCGAGCTTCTTTCTTTTCTGATCTAAGTCCACGCGCCATGGGAGCCGGTCGCGATCTGTTTGGCCGTCGTAAGGACGGTACAGAGTTCCCTGTAGAAGTTGGACTCAATCCTATTGAAACTGAAGATGGCATCAAGGTGCTGTCAGCAATTACTGATATCTCCGCACGTAAACGGATGGAAGAGCGCTTCCGTCAGGTGGTGGAAGCGGCACCTAATGCCATGGTGATGGTGGATAAATCGGGCACCATAGAAATGGTGAATACACAGGCTGAAAAGATTTTTGGATACAGTCGTGCCGAACTGTTAGGTAATTCAGTTGATATGTTACTGCCGGCACGATTCAGCCATAATCATTCACATCATCGGGATTCCTTTTTTTCTGACTTAGCGCCACGCTCCATGGGAGCTGGGCGTGATTTATATGGTCGCCGCAAGGATGGCAGTGAGTTTCCCGTGGAAGTTGGCCTTAATCCAATTGAAACGGAAGATGGCACTAAAGTGCTGTCTGCGATTACCGATATTTCAGCGCGCATTAAAGCCAGCAAGCGGCTTGCCGAGCATCGCGAGGATCTGGAGCGCAGTAATAAAGAATTGGCTACGTTTGCCTATGTTGCTTCGCATGATCTTAAGTCACCTTTGCGGGGCATATTCCAGATTTCACAATGGATAGAAGAAGACCTCAATAATGGCGATGCTGCGGCAATCCCAAGCCATATGAATCTGCTGCGTGGGCGTTTGCGCCGTATGGAAAATCTGCTGGATGACCTGCTGGCTTATTCACGAGCGGGTCGGCTAGAAGGCGGTATGAGTCAAGTGGATTTGGGCTTGTTAGCGACAAGTATATTTGAGATGCAAGCACCACCAGCCGGCTTTTCCCTTGTCGTTGCTGATGATTTGCCTGCGTTTACCACGCTGGCTACGCCCTTGGAGCAAGTGCTGCGTAATCTGTTTACCAATGCAATTAAACACCACGATCGTTCAACAGGCTGCATCAAGCTCGAATCTACCATTACCAATAAAGACTATTACGAGTTTAGCGTAACCGATGATGGCCCAGGAATTCCGCCTGAGTATCATGAACGCGTTTTTATTATGTTTCAGACATTACGCCCGCGTGATGAGGTTGAGGGTAGCGGCATGGGGCTGGCCTTGGTTAAGAAGATTGTGGAAACCTATGGCGGAAGCATTCGCATTGTGTCGGATGGTGTACGTGGTACCAGTATTTGTTTTACCTGGCCGACCAAGATAGAGGGGAGGGTCACCAATGCAAGTGCTCAATAAACAAAACTATAAGGAAGTCACGTTATTTATTGTAGATGATGATGATATTGACGCCATAGCCCTTGAACGCGCATTACGTAAACTGCGACTGTTAAACACCGTGCAGCGCGCGCGAGATGGTCAGGAGGCCTTGGATTTACTGCGCGCTGGCGCAATTTCAACGCCGTATATCATATTGCTAGACCTGAATATGCCTCGCATGAATGGTTTGGAGTTTTTACAAGCACTCCGAGCTGACCCTGCGCTGACGCATTCGGTGGTATTTGTTTTGACTACATCAAAATCTGATGAAGATTTAGTTTCGGCATATCGTAAACATGTCGCAGGCTATGTGCTCAAACAGCATATGGATAGAGATTTTCTGGAAGTGATTGGCCTGATTGAACATTACTGGCGCTTGGTTGAACTGCCCGTAACAAAGGAGTGAATGATGCGTTTACTACTGGTTGATGATGATGAACTGGATCGAATGGCGGTGGTGCGTGTATTGCAAAAGCCCAACCTTATCAGGGATATCGTGCATGCAAATACCGCAGTCAGCGCCTTAAAATTGTACGATGAAAGCACGTTTGATGTGGTACTGCTTGATTATCGCTTGCCAGATATGGAGTGTCTGGACGTGCTGAATATGCTGACCAAGCATGCCAGCAAACATGCTGCGGTGGTTATTTTGACAGGCATGGTTGATGATGAAGCTATCGAGCGCGATTGTATTGTTGCTGGCGCACAGGATTTTTTACTTAAAAAAGAACTCTCGCAACGCCATTTGACTAAAGCGCTAGTGCATGCGCAAGCGCGTCATGCACTTAATCAGCAGCTACTTGAGACTTATGAGCGCTTAAAATATTTGGCTGAGAATGACACCATGACAGGGCTGTCAAATAGACATTCATTTGAAGAGCATCTACGTAGTGCAATAGTGCGCGCGCGGCGGTTTGACGCACAGCTCGGGCTAATATTCCTAGATATTGATAACTTCAAACTGGTTAATGATAGTTTAGGGCATGATGTGGGCGACTTGCTGTTACAGCAGGTTGCCAATCGGTTGCTCGGTGTTGTTCGCGAAGGCGATATTGTTTGTCGTCTTGGGGGAGATGAGTTCGCAATTATTGTTCACGATATGGAGGCTGAAACTTCAATTGGCGTGCTGGCACAACGCATCTTAGATGATCTATGTACACCGGTTATGCTTGGTAAAACGGAGCACTTTGTTTCATGTAGTATCGGCATAGCCACTTATCCAAGATGTGCTGAAACTGCAGAAGATATGCTGAAACATGCGGACCTTGCTATGTATCATGTTAAACATAGCGGACGAAATGGCTTTCATTTTTTTACTGATGCATTGCAAGAGCAGGTGATGCATAGAATCATGCTGGAAGAAGAGTTTCGCTCTCACCGACTGCAAAAGCAGCTGGTACAGTATTATCAGCCTGTTATCAGCGCTAAAACGTTTCAGGTTTGTGGTGCAGAAATGCTGGTGCGCTGGAATCACCCGTTAAGAGGTATTTTGCCGCCAAGTGAATTTCTTGCAGATCTGGAGGAGCTTGGGTTTTTACCTGCCATTGATACTGAAAATAGACGCTTGGCATGCCAGCAGCTTGCACAATGGCGCCAAAGTGGTTTGGTAGATAATCATTTTGTGCTGGCAATTAATGCCAGCGAGCAATTGTTAAAGCAGGGGAATTTAGACCTCGCCATCAAAGCGGATATTGATAATGCTGGCTTGTCTGGTAACTGCCTCTCAATTGAGGTTACCGAAGGCGTTTTAGTGTCAGACTTTGACAAAACTGCCGCGGTCTTGAATCAGATTAAAACTTTTGGTGTGCAAATAGCGATTGATGATTTTGGTACAGGTTATTCATCTATGGCATATCTGAAATGGTTACCAGCTTCTATTTTAAAAGTTGATCGCTCGTTTGTGCAGCATGTGCCTGAAAGCGAAGCAGATTGCCGCGTATTGAAAGCCATTATTGTGATGGCGAAAAGCTTGGATTTAGACGTTATTGTAGAGGGTGTAGAGACTATCGCGCAGGCTCAGTTATGTAGAGAATATGGTGCTGATTTCTTTCAGGGCTACCTATTTTCCAAGCCCTTGCCACCAGAAGCATTTGCCGCTTTTATAGAAAACCACAATACGGAACAATATCAGTTGGATTCTTTTTAGTATTCACGGTTGTTCCGAGTCAAATTTACGCAATCGCTAATGTTGCTTTTTGCAACACTCATGGATAAATATGGAATTCTGGATGCTTTAATCTCATAAAGATGATGTATATCTTTATGAGATTAAAGCAGATGGGAGAAACTTGATAAGTTCAAAAATGGCTGAAATGCTATGCTCTCGGATGTTTACTCCTCGCATAAATTACGTGAATAGTTGCTATTTTTAAAGCAGATCACAGTAGGTTTTAGGTCGATTCTATAGCGCATAAAATTCTGTTTTTCATATAACTCTATTTGACTGAAATATGCGTTAGAATCACATTGAAATATATCAATAAAATTAGCTTGTTTACTTACTCAATAAGGCTTTCAAGCTTAATGAAACCACTAGTAACTTGAGTGCTAAGTGGTTTCAGCTGATTGTAGTAAGTGTTACAAAGTTAAAATGGGCACTAGATTAAAGTCTATAAGCGCAAATTAAGGGGGCGTGGATGCGCTTTGCAGTCTTTTTGACGGGGATGTTGATGTTTATTGCCGGTCAGGCAGTAAGCGCTGAAAAGGATGTTGCCACGTCTATTGACTTGGCACATACACCTTTTGAGCAACTTCTAGACATGGAATATGTCTCTGCTGCCAAAATTTCCAACCAAATTAGCGACGCAAACACAGCGGTGACTATTGTGACTGCGGAGGACATTCGCGCTTATGGCTATCGTAATATCGCAGAAATCGTTAATAGTATGCGCGGACTATATACGCCATACGATAGAAGTATATGGTATCTAGGTGGTCGCGGGTTTGGCCGTTCTGGAGATTATGTCGGTCGTATTTTATTGATGATTGATGGCTATGCCACCAATGATAATATTTACGATGAGGCCTATATAGGTAACGATGGCTTAATTGATACCGAATTGATTCAGCGTGTTGAATATGTCCCCGGTTCCGGCTCTGCAATTTATGGAAACAATGCTTTTTTCGGGATCATTAATATCATTACGAAAAAAGGCCGTGATTTTGACGGCACGCAAGTGTCAGGCGAGCTGGCAAGTTACGGTGGCAAGAAAGGTCGAGTGACCTATGGTAAGCAGTTGGAAAACGGCGCTGATTTACTACTGTCTGCCTCCATGCTCAAAAATGATGGGCAGGATTTATTTTCCCCAGAATTTAATAATGCGGCTATTGACCCAAATGTGGCGGTTAACCACGGTGTGGCTAAAGGTCTTGATTTTGAGCGTAGTCCTCGCTTGTTTGGCAAGTTGCAATTTGAAGGGGTCACTGTTGAAGGAGGTTATGTCTCACGTCGCCATGCTAATCCTACCGGCGCTTATGGGACTGTATTCAACGCCTTAACTTGGGATTGGGATACTAACGGTTTTGTGAGCATTAAATCGGACAACACGCTCAGCCCACATCTTAAATCCTCCAGTCATGTTTATTATGGCTACTACTTAGACCGTACTGCACTGACTGATCCGACGCTAGGCCTGTTACATGAACATAATCGTGGTCAGTGGGCGGGTGCCGATGTTAAGTTTGTCGGGGATTGGTTTGATGGGCATAAGCTTGTATTTGGTGCCGAATATCGCAACGATTTTGAAATTGCTTTTAGTAATCACTTCGGGGCATCTGATTATAGTAGAACTACTGCTAGCATCTACGCGCAAGATGAGCTTAGTGTTACTGATCAATTGAAGCTTAATGTCGGCGGTCGAATTGAAGAGTCAACTGGGGTTGGCACTAATGCTAGCCCGCGTGTGGCATTGATTTATAAACCATTTGATCCAACCACCATTAAACTTTCTTATAGCTCAGCTTTCCGTCGCCCATCTGCCTACGAGCAGTTTTATCATGATGATACGCAGGTAGTGAATCCGTCGCTTCGGCCAGAGTTTGTTACTTCGACTGAACTTACGTTACAGCAACAGTTTTCACGGAATATGCGCTTGGTTGGGTCACTTTATCATTATCAGACCAGCGATCTGATTACCAGCATCACCTTGCCTTCATCTGGACTGAATCAAAATATTAACTCCGGTAGTGGTCATACCAATGGTCTTGAGCTTGAGGTGCTGAGATTGTGGGATAACGGCGTGCGCATGCGCGGAAGTTATGCTCGGCAGTTATCCATAGATTCAAATGGCTTGCGTATGGTAAATGCGCCTGAAAATCTGGGTAAATTTAACTTAACATTCCCTATGTTGCAGCGTGCGATACGCACTGGTTTAGAGTTGCAATACACCAGCTCACGCTTTACCGAAGCTAGACAACAAGCTGCAGGATATACGCTGGCCAACCTCACTTTTAGTTCAGAGAAGCCAATCTATGGGCTAAATGCGTCTTTCAGTATTCGTAATTTGTTTGATCGTAATTATGTTTCAGTTGCTTCATCCGGTATGGTGCAAGACACATTGCAAATGGATGGCAGAAACATGTGGCTTCAGATGGATTACACCTTCAAATGAAGCTCAAGCCTATAGTTTATAAAGCGTTGACCGCAATGTTGCTTGGTTTGCTGGTTACGATCACGAGCCGTGCAGATTCGTTACCTGAATATAAAATGAAGGCCGCTTTTCTCTATAACTTCGTACAACTTACGGAGTGGCCAAAGTCCTCAGAAACCTTATTGCGAATCTGTGTCGTTGGGCAGGACCCAATTGTCGAAGCATTACAAGATATTGAAGGTTCTGAAGTGAATGGTCGCCGAATCAAAGTTGTGCAGCTACCTGATGTTTCTGGAGATAGTCTATGTGATGCTCTTTATCTCAGTGAATCGGAGTCTATCGATGTTAAAGGAGTTATTAGTAAGCTCGGCGAATCACCTGTTCTAACGGTTAGCGATAATATTGATGTGGCAAAATCTGGCGTTATGATCAGTATGTTCCCAATGAGCAAACGATTAGTTTTTAATGTCAATGCCGAGTCTGCTAAACGTGCGCATTTAACTTTAAGTTCAAGGCTTTTGAGGTTGGCAAAACATGTGGACTGATATTTTCACTCGGAAAATGCAGTACGCATCTATCAAAAGCAAGCTAAGGGCAATCAGTCTTCTCGCCATCATTACGGCAATGCTAGTGTTGCTTTTGGTGATGCTGAGCTATGAGTTTTACTTTTTTCGTCAGAGTCAGGCGACCGAGCTTTCGGTGCAGTCGCATATTGTTGGCGATAACAGTGCCGCAGCCTTAGCATTTAGTGACCCAGACGCTGCGAAAGAAGTTTTGTCTGCATTACACGCTTCACCAAGTATCGATCGGGCTGGAGTATTTTTGCAGGACGGTACGCTGTTTGCAATTTATAACAGGTTAGATAATGACCATCAGAAAATATTGCAGCGACCTGCCTGGAATGGTATTCAATATAGTTGGTCCAGGCTGGTGCTGTCGCAAGAGATTAACTTCAAAGGCAAATATGTCGGGCAGTTAGTTCTGGAAGCCAACTTTGACCTTTTACATCAGCATATTTTGTTATATGGCTGCATTGCTCTGCTTGCGGTTCTTGCGGCACTTTTCTTCGCTATGCTGCTGCTTCGTCCGCTTATTCAGTCTTCTATTACACAGCCTATTCTCAGCATGAATCGGTTGATGCAGCATGTTTCTAGCAATATTGATTATTCTGCACGTATAGCACTTGTCGCGAATGATGAGCTTGGTGAGTTGGCTTCGGGCTTGAATGTAATGCTTGAACGTATTCAATATGCAGGACTGCGTGAAAAGTCACGTGGTCAAATTATGGAAATGTTGGCAACTGGTGCTTCATTGCCAAAAGTGCTTGAGTTCATTGTGATGAGCGTGGAACATGAAAATAAAAATATGCTTTGTAGCATTTGCATGCTCGACGATAAAGGCCAATATCTCTACCGAGGCGTTGCTCCCAGTCTGCCAGAGTTTTATAACAATGCTATTAATGGCATTGAGGTTGGTATGGCGGTTGGCTCTTGTGGAACAGCAGCGTTTACTGGTGAGCGTGTCATTGTTGAAGATATTCAAACGCACCCGTATTGGGAGCTATATAAAGAGTTAGCGGCTCGTGCCGAGGTGGCAGCTTGTTGGTCGCAACCGATTCATTCGTCAGCCGGAAAGGTATTGGGTACTTTTGCCATTTATTATCGCGAGGCACAGGCGCCTACAGAGTCTGACATTGCGATTATTGAGCAATCGGCCTCTTTGGCGAGCATTGCGATTGAACGTGAGCAGCGTGAAGCTGAGCTTAAAGTCGCAGCTATCGCTTTTGAAGCGCAAGAGGGCATGATGGTCACTGATAGCAAGCGTAATATTCTGCGTGTGAATCGAGCTTTTACTGAGATTACAGGCTATTCAGCGGAAGAAGTTATCGGGTATACACCGCGCCTGTTTAGCTCAGACCGTCATGAGGAGGATTTCTACACAGCTATTTGGCAGACCGTTGCTGAAACAGGTACTTGGGATGGGGAAATATGGAATCGCCGCAAAAGTGGTGAAGTGTATCCTGAGCATATGATTATTACAGCGGTGAAAGATGCTAGTGGTGCTATTACCAATTATGTTGCAACCTTAACTGATATTACTACGAGTAAAGCAGCATCCATTGAGATCGAGAATCTCGCTTTTTATGATCCCCTTACACATTTGGCTAATCGGCGCTTGTTGCTGGATCGACTAAAGCAGGCTTTGGCTGTGAGTACGCGTAGCGGTCAAAGTGGCGCATTATTGTTTCTTGATCTTGATCATTTCAAGATTCTAAATGACACGCTAGGGCATGACGTTGGTGACTTGTTATTGAAAGAGGTAGCTAAGCGTTTAACCGCTTGCGTACGAGAGGGTGATACCGTAGCGCGTCTGGGTGGTGATGAGTATGTGGTGTTGCTAGAGAATTTAAGTGAGCTAGCCATTGAAGCGGCGACACAAGCGGAAACCATTGGCGAAAAGATTTTACTTGCGCTCAATCAGCCTTACCAACTTTCTGATTACGAGCATTACAGCACACCTAGTATTGGCGCTACATTATTTAATGGGCATGACCTATCGACTGATGAGTTGTTGAAGCAAGCCGATATTGCGATGTATCAAGCTAAAGCTGGCGGTCGAAATGCCTTGCGCTTTTACGATCCCAAAATGCAGGAGGCGATTGCGGTTCGCGTTGAACTTGAGCATGAGTTACGCAAAGCATTGGAATTGCAGCAATTCGAGCTGTATTATCAAGTTCAGGTTGGTAGTTCAGGTCAACCTTTAGGCGCTGAAGCCTTGATTCGCTGGATTCATCCAGAGCGCGGCATAGTTTCCCCTGTCCATTTTATTCCAATGGCTGAAGAAACCAGCTTGATCATACCGATTGGACAATGGGTGCTTGATACCGCCTGCGCCCAGCTTGCCTTATGGCAGCACGATGCGTTAACTCGTGACCTTGTGCTGGCAGTTAACGTGAGTGCTAAACAGTTCCTTCAGGCCGGTTTTGTTGAGCAGGTGCAAGAGACTTTGCTGCGTCACGGTACCGACCCAACACGTCTTAAATTGGAACTCACTGAAAGTCTGCTAGTAGATAATACCAAAGACATCATTGCCACTATGACCACATTAGGTAAACTTGGAGTTCAGTTCTCACTAGATGACTTTGGTACTGGATATTCATCGCTACAATATCTGAAAGCGTTACCACTTAACCAACTGAAAATAGATAAGTCATTTGTGCAAGATATCGCTACTGATGATCACGATAAAGCGATTGTACTGACGATTATTGCCATGGCACATAGCCTGGATTTGAGCGTGATTGCTGAAGGCGTAGAAACAGTGGAGCAGCAGTTGTTTTTGAAGAATAGCGGTTGTACACATTACCAAGGTTATTTGTTTAGCCGACCATTGCCGATTGATGCATTTGAAGCTTTGCTTAGAAAGAGTCACTGGCCATTTAGCGCCATATCCTTAGTGCATTAGAAATTTCTTAATCTACTAAACACTCAACATGCACTGACACCTCCAGTTCATGATGCTGACCACCAAAAATTACGCCTTTTAATGGCGTGATGTCGCCATAATCCCGTCCCCACCCCAATGTAATATGTTGCGTATTGGGGCGTATGTTGTTCGTCGGGTCAAAATCAATCCAGCCTTGCTCTGGCACATAGACTGAAAACCAGGCATGCGATGCGTCAGCGCCTACCAGCTTGGCTTGGCCAACGGGCGGCAAGGTTTCTATGTAGCCGCTGACATAACGTGCAGCAAGGCCTTGTGTACGTAAGCAGCCAATGGCGAGATGGGCAAAGTCCTGACATACGCCACGTTTATGTTCCAGCACGGTGGCGAGTGGCGTAGCGAGGGTGGTGAAATCCGGGTCGAAGGTGAAATCGTGATAAATACGTTGCATTAAATCACTTACTGCGTCGGTAATCAGCCGGCCTTGCGTGAATGATGGACTTGCATACTCGGCAAGTTGTATCGAGGTTTCTATGAGCGGTGAATCTAGCGTGTATTGTCGGGCCTCTATGTGTTCAGACGAGTGCTGTAATAGCATTTCGCGCACAGCTTCCCAAGCAAAGCTTTGGTGAAAATTAAGTTGGTTAGCGTTGTCGGTTAAGAGTACTTCGCTAATAGCCGTCACCGTGAATATTTTATGCGGCTGTTGGATAGCAAAGTAAGCAACTCTATTACCAAAGAAGTCATCTCTGATGCGGAAGTCCGCCGCAATGGGGTCAATATTGAGTGTCGATGAAATCACATGCTGGTTCGAGCGGTTGCGTGGCATGAGTCGCGCTTCGTTGTAGGAAAGCCCGACATTATTCGTGTAATCGTATTGCGTGGTGTGGGTGACTTTGTAGTGCATGTTTAATCGTCTTGTTAGGCTAGTTTAACGGTCGCAAGTGAATGCGGCACTTGCCCATGTTGAAAGTAGGTAGCGGTCACGGTGTCTGATAATGTGACTAACAGGTAATAAAGTCGGCTGAGCGTTTGATCAAATTTTTCACGCACATTGCCATTTGCGGTTTCGGTCATGTTGCTTAGGTTTGTCAAATCAAGTAGATTGCTTGCTTCCAGTATCAGCCGCTCTTCCAGATTGAGTTGTGCATTGCTATGCGTGCTTGGCAACTTGGTTACGTGTTCTTTGATGCGGCTGATTTGGTAGGCCAGTGAGCGTGGGTTGTTTTTATCCAACATCAGCAGCTCAATAAAAGACGGCAGCTCTATGCTGTTGCGATAATGTTGGCGGTAGCAAATAAGGTTGTCGCTGGTATCCAGCAAAGACTCTGTCAGCAGATTTTCAGTGCCTTCTGCCTGTACGGTAGAAAAGCTGCTGCGTAATAACGAGATGAGTAATAATGCCCGTTCCAGTCTGCGCCCCATATCCAGAAACAGCCAGCCGTTGCCGCGCGTCATGCTCTCCATAATCAGCCCACTAAAAGCGGATAGGGCGGTAATCAGCCTATCCATGTGCTCCTGAATATTCCAGAGAGTCGATTCGGTGAGTTGCTGCGATGCTTCAAGGTGCGACTTGATTTCATCCATCACACGCCAAGTGTCGGATGACCATAGGTTACGTACCGCATAGCCAGCTTGCAGCAAACAGCGCTGGTTATTGGCAATGCTGCCGGCTTTTTCTTCATCCAGCATCAGCGACAATAATTCGCTGTCGGGTGTTTTAAGGAGCGCGTCAGATTCTTCATCAAGAAAACCGGGGTAGGTGTTGGTGAAGTTGGTCAGCCCGCGCAATAAAGCGTGCAGGCTGCTTTCATAATGTGGATTGCTGGTGTCGGGGTTGATGTAGAGTTTTTTGACTGTCGTGCGCAACAAGCGAATGCTGCCTTCGGTACGCTCGGCATAGCGGCCTACCCAAAACAGGTTTTCAGCCACGCGGCTAGGTAATATGTTGTTGTAATTACCAACAGGCAGTTTTGAATTTGGGTAATCTATTTTTGATGTTGGATGTTGCTCGTTGCTGGCAGTCGACTTTGCAATGACCCAAGTATCTTTGCTAATTGCGCCCATTTGGTTTGAAACAGGCACTCCGCCTTGTTGAACTGCACTGCGCGTCAGGCTTCCGGGCATTAAGCTGTAGCCCTCTGCTTGCGCGGTCATAAAGCAGCGCAGTAGTGTTTCACGCGGCTCCAACCGACCATTCACTAAAGATGGTGAGGTGGAAAAACTTTCATACTCTTGCCCAACAAAGAGCGCTGGGTTAGTGCGAATGCGATCACGCCAGTAGGTAATTTGTTGTTGATCTAGGCTGTGACCAAATACTGCGGTCATCGAGCCTCGACAAATATGCTTGATGACCAGTTTATTTAGATTAGCCAATACATAATTGAGCTCTTTAGGCTGACCGCACCACCAAGTTGCCGCAGAGGGCAAGCTTAGTTCTCTACCCAAAAAGTGCTCTGCAATCTTGGGTAGAAACGGCAATAAGCCCGGACTTTCCAGCACGCCGCTACCGAGTGGATTGGCAATCGCGACATTGCCACGCCGTGCTACTTCAAGTAAGCCCGGTACGCCTAGACGTGAGTCTTCGCGCAATTCGAGTGGATCGCAAAAGCTATCATCCACGCGGCGCATAATGACATCAACGCGCTGTAAACCATTGAGTGACTTGAGCCAGACAAAGCCATCGCGTACCGTCAGGTCATCACCCTGCACCAAAGGATAGCCTAGGTGTGAGGCTAAAAAAGCATGCTCAAAAAACGTTTCGTTGAATGGTCCTGGCGTGAGCACCACAATTCTTGACGTGTCAGCATTCTGTGGCGCAATCTGCTGTAAGCCATTGCGCAACGATTGAAAAAATCCATCCAGACGCTGTACGCCGGTATTACGAAAAATATTAGGAAACACGCGCGACATTGCGAGCCTGTTTTCCAGCGCATACCCCGCGCCAGACGGTGCTTGTGTGCGGTCGCCAATCACCCACATCTGATTATCCGGGCCGCGCGCTAAATCAGCGGCGTAAAGCACTAGCTGGCGCTTGCCGGGAATCTGCACTTTGTCGCAGGCTCTTAAAAAACCACTGTGGTTGAATATCAGGTCTACAGGTAATAAGCCTTTGCGAATCAGTTCGCGCGGCCCGTAGAGGTCGGTCAGAATCAGGTTGAGGAGTTCGGCGCGTTCCAATAAACCCGTTTCAATACTGCTCCATTCTTCATTGGAAATTAGGAGTGGAACTGGGTCTAACTGCCAAGGTCGGCTGCTGCCGTCAGGGTCACCATAAACATTGTAAGTGACACCATTTTCGCGCAATAGTTTGAGAATCTCATTCTGTCGCAGGCTGATTTCATTTTGACCGAGATTTTGCAACGCACCTAAAAAATATGCCCAGTGTGGGCGTATGTTGCCTGTGGCATCGAGCATCTCATCCAGTGTGGCATTCGCCAATTGATAACCAGCCGCATGTTCTAGCCAAGCGCTATCTTGTGAGTCATTGGAATGTTGAGGTGTAGTGGTCATGTTTAATCTTAAAGCCTGCTTGCATTTTATGCTTAAACCTTAATTTTCACTTAAATTTTAATTTGTAGTAGATGAATTAAAAGGCTGAGCGTTGTTGAATAGCAATATTGGTGCCATTTGTAGTGTTAAAGCTTTCCGCTGCTAAACAGGTTGCTAGTCTTCTATTGAAGCGGCTATTATTAATGCTTTATATAACAAGCTGCTTTTATGACTTATTGTGTGGGAGTCCTGCTCGAATCCGGGCTGGTGATGGCGTCTGATACACGTACCAATGCAGGCGTTGACCAAGTTGCAACCTTTCCTAAAATGACCACCTTTGAAGTGCCCGGCGAGCGTTCCATGGTCATGCTCACCGCAGGCAACCTTGCAATCACGCAAGCCGTATTGCAGCATTTGCATAATGATATTGCGGCTAACGAAGCGCTGAATCTGCATAACGTGACCAATATGTTTGATGCCGCGCGTGTTGTTGGTGCAGCCATTCGAGCGGTGCATCGTGAAGATGCAGAGTATTTGCGACATCACAATACGGACTTTAATATTTCAGTGCTGTTCGCTGGACAAATCGCCGGCGAGCGGACGCGGCTTTTTAATGTGTATTCTGCGGGAAATTTCATTGAAGCTAGCCAAGAAACGCCGTACTTTCAAACGGGTGAAATCAAATATGGTAAACCTATTCTTGATCGCGTAATTAACTATAAAAGTAGCTTGGATGATGCGCTGAAATGCGTGCTGATTTCATTTGACTCGACCATTCGCAGCAATGTGTCGGTTGACTTGCCTGTGGATGTGCTGGTGTATCGCAATGATCAATTGCGTATGGATTGCCGTCATCGCATTGTTAAAGATGACCCTTACTTTCTGTCTGTGCGTCAGCATTGGGGTGAAGGTTTGCGTAAGGTCTTTGCCGAGATTCCTAGTCCGGACTGGTGTTAATCAGTCCAGCTGATTAACACATCAACTGTCGCCAATAAAAAAAGAGCCAGCGATTATGCTGGCTCTTTCTCTACAATAACAACATCAATGCTTTACTAACCGCGCGTGAGAACCCACTTCACGATGGTTTTGATGTCATCATCTTTTACTTGTGGGCTGTTTGGCGGCATAGGCATCTTGCCCCATGTGCCACTTCCACCAGTCTTCACTTTTTCAACCAAGCGTGCTTCTGCAGTTTTATCACCTTTGTATTTTGCAGCAACATCTTTGTAGGCTGGTCCGATGATGGTTGCTTGCACGTTATGACAGTTTAAGCAGCCACTTTTTTGCGCAAGTGCTTCTGCTGGGTCTGCGGCATTCGCTGCTTGAAATCCCCACATCAAAAGACCAGATAACAGTGCTTTTTTGTATAGTATGTTCATCGATATTTATTCCTTATCAATTTTTAATAAATTACAGGCTAAATACGTTCATTGCGCCACCACCAGGTGCTGCATTGTATTTAACAAGTTCTTTATAACCACCAGCTGCACCTAAACCATCGGTATCGTTAGTTAAGCCCAAGTTCATAGCAACGCCAGCCCAGCCACCAATACCAGACAATACGCCGATGTATTGTTTACCTTTATGGCCGTAAGTAATCATGTTACCAACTACACCAGAACCTACTTGGTATCTCCACAACTCTTTACCGTTGTTAGCGTCAACGCCTTTTACCCAGCGATCAAGCGTGCCATAGAACACAACGTTAGACGCTGTTACAAGAGCACCGCCCCAAGCTGAGAATTTCTCTTTGTTGTACCAAGCTGCTTTGCCTTTTAGGCCATCCCAAGCCATAAAGCCGCCCATTACGCCATCTGGTCCCGCAAACATGGTCAGTGTTGATCCAACCCATGGTTGACCAGCAACATATTTTGATTCAACCGGCTCATAAGTCATACAAACATGGTTAAGTGGTACATAGAATAAACCAGTCTTTGGTGAGAATGCTGATGGTTGTTCATCTTTCACACCCAATGCAGAAGGACAAATGCCTTGTGCGTTGTAATCTTGGTGAGTTGAGTATTTTGGATCTTTAATTGGCACACCAGATTTCAAATCAATGCTGGTTGCCCAGTTTACAAACGGATGCATCTTGTTTGCGACCATTAATGTGCCGTTGGTACGATCAAATGTGTAAGCGAAGCCGTTACGGTCAAAATGGGTTGCTAATTTTTTGCCTTTAGCGTCCCAAAGCACGGTTTCATTCATGCCATCGTAATCCCACTCATCATGAGGCGTCATTTGGTAGCCCCATTTAGCCATACCAGTATCTACATCGCGGGCGAAAATTGTCATAGACCATTTGTTGTCGCCTGGGCGTACATCAGGGTTCCATACGCCAGGGTTGCCGCTACCGTAGTACATCAGGTTCAATTTAGGATCGTATGAGTACCAGCCCCAAGTTGCACCACCACCATTTTGCCAGCCATCTTTTCTAGCTTGTGGTTTGAGCCATGTTTTTACACCTAACTCAGTTTCAGGGAATTTCAATTGCTCTTTAGTTAATGCTTTAAACGAGCCACCAACTTTATTACCACCGTTAATGTCTTCATACACAGACAGCGCGCTGTAATGTGGGTTATCTTTGTTAAAATCACTGGCTAGCATCACGTCTTTGTCTGAGCCTGTGCTGTAAGCACGCCATTCCAACGCGCCATCTTTGATGTTGTAAGCCGTAATGTGGCAACGTACACCGTATTCACCGCCTGAACAGCCAGTAATGACTTTGTTTTTGATAACGTGTGGTGCATTGGTGTTAGATTCACCTTGTTTTGTATCCGTTACTTGTACATCCCAAATTTTTGCACCAGTTTTAGCGTTTAAAGCGACCAGTTTGCCGTCATTTTGTTGCAAGAAAATCTTGCCATCACCATAGCCTAAACCACGGCTAACGTTGTCACAGCAAAGCAATGCTTGAATCGCTGGATCTTGTTTTGGAAAGTATGACCAGAGAATCTTTTGATTATCGTTCAAATCCAATGCATAGATATTATTAGGGAAAGCGGTATGGATATACATGATGTCGTTAATTACTAACGGCGCACCTTCATGACCACGATTAACGCCGGTAGAAAACGTCCAAGCAAGTTTCAAGTTTTTAACGTTGCTTTTGTTCACTTGGCTCAGGCGGCTATAGCCGGTATTGCTGTAGTCTTTGCGCGGGTGAGCCCATTGGTTGTCGTCTTTCATGAGCTTGGATAATTCATCTTCAGCAAATGCTGGTGTGTTTAACAAGCCAAACAGACCAGCACCCAAAGCAAGGCTAGCGCCAAATGTACGTTTAAATTGATGATTCATTTTGCATCCCCAAATATAAATTTTAAAGTTATGTATTACTGGTTTCATGCGTTGAAACACTATTGGTAACGATGCTAGTATTGCAAGCGGTGTGCCAATGCAAAATATTGACGTTACTTAAATTAAAATAGTCTGATAAAATTCTTTAAAATCAATACATTATTTTTTACTAATCTTTTTTGTCGCGCGCTAAAGTAGAATGAATTTTATTTTTGATGGTGTGTCAGAATGGAGCAGTTGTAACGTGACAGTTGTTCACTTGATTTGAAGATTTATGTTGATATGCCTTGTTTGAAAACAGCTAGTTTGAAATAGATAAATAAATGAATACTTCCCCAATAGATAACACCCCAGCCATACTGCAAGCCAGAAGCGAATTTTTGAGCAATGGCCATGTGCAACAAGGCGCCATCGCCGAAGCGATTGAGCGTTCATGGCGGCGTTGTCTCGCCAATGGCGTGAATACGCATTCGCCATCCAGCCTTGAAGTGGTCACTGCACAAGAACTGGCACTTAAGCGTGAGCAAAATCGTCAGCTACTGACGCTTGCACAGCCGGAAATGGAAACGCTGAATGAGCAAATTGCACATACGCGCAACATCGTCATCTTGACTGATGATGAAGGTGTCATTTTGCATAGTTTGGGTGGGCATCACTTTTTGCAAGAAGAGCAGCGTATTGCTTTGTCTGCCGGCGCGTCATGGCATGAAGACCATCGTGGAACCAATGCTATCGGTACAGTGCTTGTCGAGCAGGCTGCGCTGACAGTGCAGGGTGCAGAGCACTTTATGGCGCATCACCACTCGCTTAGCTGTTCAGCCGTGCCTATCTTTGGTGCTGAGAACCAGTTGATCGCGACTTTAGACGTATCGAACGATTTTAGTATGTCGCAGCAGCACACGTTGGCATTGGTGAAAATGTCAGCACAAATGATTGAGAACAGGCTTTTTCTCGCCAGTTATCAAAGTGATGTGGTATTGCATTTTCATGCCCGCCCTGAATTTATTGGCACCTTATGGGAAGGTGTTGCGATGTTTACCGAGGCAGGGCAACTCGTAGCCATTAATCGCAGCGGGCAGTTTCAGCTAAGCTTAAACTCACAACACACAAATCAAGCGAATGCCAAGCCGCAGATAGATTTTAGTCAGCTATTTGATATGCCGCTAAGTAATTTGATGCGGCAGGTTGCCAGTACCGATAAATTGATTATTCCACTTCGATTGAATAATGGTGCGCGTCTGTATGTGCAAGTAGAGTTGTTGCATAAAAAACGCCAGCTCAGCACGCCTGCCGTACGTGCGGTCAAAAGAACCAGTGCCGCTAATTTAGATTTACTCAATAGCGGCGATACCAAAATTGAACGTGCCATTCAACAAATCAAACAGGTGCTTTCTCGGGATATTCCGATTCTCATTCAAGGCGAAACTGGCGTAGGCAAAGAGTTGTTTGCACGCGCCATTCATGAAGCCAGTGCGCAACATAAAGGGCCTTGGGTCGCAGTGAATTGTGCGGCGTTGCCTGATGGCTTGATAGAAGCAGAGTTGTTTGGGTATGAAGAGGGTGCATTTACAGGTGCAAAGCGTAAAGGTAGCCCGGGCAAAATTGAGCAGGCCGATGGTGGTACGCTATTCTTGGATGAAATTGGCGATATGCCGCTGTCGTTGCAAGCCAGATTGTTACGCGTGTTGCAAGAACGTACTGTGACACCTTTAGGCAGCTCAAAATCAATACCAGTTAACTTTTCACTCATTAGCGCTACGAACCTGAAGCTTAAAGACAAAGTGGAGAGTGGTGAGTTTCGTAGCGACCTTTATTATAGACTGAATGGATTGAGCGTGGCTTTACCTCCGCTACGAGAGCGATCAGATTTGCAGGCATTAATTAATGTCATCATGCAAGTTGAACAGGCTGGTGAAGTGAAGATTACCCCCGAAGTCATGGCTATATTCAAAGCGCATGCATGGCCTGGCAATATCCGTCAGTTGCATAATGTGCTGCGAACCGCATTAGCGCTTGCAGATGGGCAGCCTATCGGTGAGTTGCATCTCACACAAGATTTTATTGATGAGCTGAATATCCCTGCTGAAATGAATACCCAATCTAACGCCTCGCCATTACAGGTATCTGCTTTAGACGATTTAGCGACGAATGCCATACGTTCAGCGATGCAGAGCCAATCTGGAAATATCTCTGCGGTCGCACGTCAATTAGGGATTAGCCGCAATACACTTTATCGTAAACTTAAAAGTATGGGTCTTACATAGTTTTTTTGTATTCTCGGTAGTCAGTAATTTGTTGTATTATTTATAAAAGTTAGCAGAACTTTCGTTAGTTACATAATTTAAAAGAACACTTCTGAAAATGACTAACTTATCTCATACGCCAGCTATGCGGCTATTTAACGGCATCTTGCTAAGCTTGATTGTTGTTTTTTGTCTTTTTTTATTGTCTAGTGGTGCAGCGCAGGCCTTGACGCCTGATATTCAAGCTAATTTATCCGCACCGGGTGTCATTTCTACACCACCATTACAGAAAGACACCTTAATCGTAGGCAGTGAACAAGATTACCCGCCTTTTGCGACGGGTATGACTGACGCAACTGCCGATGGTTTTACCGTGGAGTTATGGAAAGCGGTTGCTACTCAAGAGGGCCTGAACTACACCATCCGCGTGCTACCTTTTCACCAAATACTTGATGAATTCAAGGCTGGTAAGATTGATGTCTTGATCAATCTTGCTAAGTCTGACCAGCGTCAGCAATTTGCAGATTTTTCTGTGCCACATGTGGTCGTTCACGGTGCAATTTTTGTGCGTAAGGGCGAGTCCAGTATTCACTCTGAACAGGATTTAGCCGACAAATCCATTATCGTTATCAGTGCTGACCTTGCGCATGATTATGCGGTCTCTCAAAAACTAGGCAAGCAGCTGATTCTTGTCAACAATGCTGAAGAGGGTATGCGTCTGTTGGCTTCTGGCAAGCATGATGCGATGCTTATTAGCAAGCTGGCCGGCATGCAAACCCTGCAAGCGTTAGGTTTGACCAATGTTGTTGGATTGGATACTAAGGTCGGGTTTTCTCAGAAGTTCTCATTTGCGGTGCAGGAAGGTCAATCTGACTTGCTGAGCAAGATTAACGAAGGGCTGGCACTGACCAAATCCAATGAAACTTACAACACCCTTTATGAAAAGTGGTTTGGGGTGTATGAGGTTAAAGAGAGTGGCCCGCAAGATTTTCTTAAATATATTGCACCCATCATTGTCCCAATCATTCTGATATTTATTGGTGTTATGGGGTATTTCCTTTATCGCCGCCAAATTGAGCGGGAGATTGCACAAAATGTTTTACAAAAAAGTGAAGCGCAATTGCGCGCATTGGTACAGACGATACCAGATCTCATTTGGCTCAAAGATGTGAATGGTGTCTACCTCTCCTGTAATTCAATGTTTGAACGATTTTTTGGTGCTAAGGAAGCCGATATTATCGGTAAGACGGACTATGATTTTGTGGAGAAAGGGCTAGCGGACTTCTTTCGTGAAAATGACCGTAAGGCGATGGAGGCTAATAAAGCGACGGCAAATGAAGAGTGGTTAACTTTTGCTGATGGGGGGTATCGAGGGCTATTTGAAGCAATTAAAACGCCATTAATTGACAACAACGGGCAGTTGATTGGTGTACTTGGTATTGCTCGAGATATTACCGAACGTAAGGTGGCAGAAATAACAATCAGCGCAGCCGCGCTATATGCTCGCAGCCTACTTGAGGCAAGTTTAGATCCATTAGTTACCATCAGTACTAAAGGGGTAATCACTGATGTTAATACGGCCACAGAACTTGTCACGGGCGTGAGTCGAGAGAACCTCATCGGCAGCGACTTCGCAGATTATTTTACCGAACCAGAAAAGGCGCGTGGTGCATATCTACAAGCTTTCCTGCAAGGTGCGGTCACTGATTATCCTTTAGCTATTCGTCATGTGTATGGCAAGGTCACTGATGTGCTCTATAACGCCAGCGTCTATCGTGATAGCAAAGGTGATGTGGTGGGAGTATTTGCCGCAGCACGAGATGTCACCGAGCGTAAAGCCGCCGAATTTAAATTACGCATGTTGTCTACAGCCATAGAACAAGGCCCGACGTCTGTCGTGATTGCAAATCTGAAAGCCGAGGTTGAGTATGTGAATTCGCGATTTACTGCTGTAACGGGTTATAGTCAAGCTGAAGCCGTAGGCGTAAATCCACGTGTACTGCAATCAGGGTTAACTGATAAGTTAGTTTATGGCGTTATGTGGGATAAGCTTACGCAAGGTCAAACCTGGATTGGTGAGTTTGTGAATAAGCGTAAAAATGGCGAGGTGTACTATGAGGAGTCATATATTTCACCCGTTAGAGATGATCGTGGTGATATTACTCACTATGTGGCAGTTAAATTAGATATTACTGAACGTAAGAAAATGGAAGAGCAAGTGCGTCAGTTAGCGTTCTATGACGCCCTTACAAAGCTGCCTAATCGCCGTTTACTCAATGATCGTTTGAGCCAGGCGATATCTGCTTGTAAACGCAGTCACCGTTATGGTGCACTGATGTTTCTTGATTTGGATAACTTTAAACCCCTGAATGATACGCATGGACATGTGGCCGGAGATTTGCTGCTCATAGAGGTGGCGAGACGCCTTGAACGTTGTATGCGTGAAATGGATACAGTCGCCCGCTTTGGCGGTGACGAGTTTGTCATCATGCTTACTGAGTTAGATGTGGATCAGGCTCAATCAAAATCACAAGCTGAAGTCGTTGCAGAAAAAATTCATGCGATTTTGGCAGAGCCCTATGTGCTAACTATAAATGATAATGGTCAGCAAGATGTTAGTGTTGAGCACCACTGTACGGCAAGTATCGGCGTTACACTGTTTGGCAATGGCTTGGGCAGTCAGGACGATATAATGAAATGGGCTGATAGTGCTATGTACCAAGCCAAAGAGGCTGGACGTAATTTGATTCGTTTCCATGATGCGAATGTTTTAAATGAAGTAGAGGAATCTAAGTGAGTCGACTGCAATTGAGATTCTTGTTGTTAACGGCTTTATTAGGCGGTTTCCCATTAGCAATGCATTTTGCCTTTCCTGAGCGATTTGGTTATGTCATGGAGGTGCAGACGTATCTGGTATTTCATAATGTCGCTGAGTTTTTTAGTGTCATGGTGTCACTGTCGATATTCGGTGTGGCTTGGTATAGCTATGAACAGTCTAAAGATCGATATTCGTTATTTATTGGTTCAATCTTTTTGTGTGTAGGTTTGCTGGACTTTATGCACACACTGGCTTATACCGGTATGCCAGATTTTATTACGCCAAACTCTCCGTTGAAATCCACTCAATATTGGCTGGCAGCAAGACTGTATATGGCACTGGCGTTATTCCTCAGTTTATTTATTCAAGCAGAAAGGGTGCAGAAACTTTTAACGAAACCGATATTGATTCTTGTTAATTTAGGTGTTTTATTTTTGGTATTTGCTGGCGTTACATTTTTTCCAGAATACGTGCCTATCACACATATTCCGGGTGTTGGGCTTACGCCTTTCAAAACTTACTCAGAGTATCTGGTGATTGGCTTGTTGGTATTGTCATTTTTAGGTTATTGGCATCACTTAGCTAAAACAAAAGACGCTTGGCTGGTTTACTTGTTGGCTGGATTAATACTGAGCATATTGAGCGAGTCACAATTTGCGTCTTACCAAAGTGTTTTTGATATGCACAATATCATTGGGCATATCTATAAGTTCGCTGCTTTTTACATGATTTATCTGGGAATGTTTGCCCATTCAGTGAAGCAGCCTTATATCGGTATGCTGCAAGTCAATGAGCGTTTACAGGTTGAGATGGCTGATCGCATGCATGCTGAAGCAAAACAGCATGAGAGTGAAGAGGCTTACCGAGCAACCTTTGAACAAGCTGCTGTTGGTATTGCCCGTATCGCCCCAGCAGGGCGTTGGTTAGAGGTTAATAGTAAGCTTTGCCGTATTCTCGGCTATACAGAAGACGAGTTGTTGAAGCTGAGTTTCCAAGACATTACCCATGTTGATGATCTTGAGTCTAACCTGAATTCATTACAACAGTTATTGGTGGGAACGCTATCTACCTACAGCATAGTCAAACGTTATATTCATAAATCCGGTCAGGTCGTTTGGGTGAATTTAACGATGTCACTTGTTCGAAATTATGATGGTTCACCCAAGTACTTTATTGCTGTGGTTGAAGATATTAACGAAAAGAAACAAAATGAAGATCAGTTGCATAGATTGTCTTTAGCGGTACAGCAGAGTTCCAACGTCATTATTTTTACAGATCTTGATGCCAATATTGAGTGGGTGAATGCTGGTTTTACAAGATCTACAGGATATACGCTGGAGGAGGCTAAAGGTAAAAATCCTAGGATATTCCAATCAGGTAAAACGCCTCAGTCTACCTATAACGAAATGTGGGAGCAGCTATCTGCAGGTAAAGAATGGAGTGGGATACTGTTTAATCGACATAAGGATGGCAGTGAGTATGTTGAGTCGACATTGATCTCTCCTGTAAGGCAAGCCGATGGCAGAGTCACAAACTATTTGGCGATCAAAGAGAATATCTCGGAAAAGATACTTGCCGAAGAAAAAATTCAGTATCTGTCTCATCATGACCAACTGACCGGATTACCTAATCGCAGTCTGCTTGATGATCGATTCAGCTACGCGCTAAGTTTGGCGCAGAGAAGTGGTGAACAGTTTGCGGTCATGTTTGTTGACCTTGATCACTTTAAAGAGGTGAACGACGCCTTAGGTCATTCCATTGGTGATTTGATGCTTAAGGAGATTGCTCGACGCATAGTGGCTGCATTGCCTGAAGGGGGCACCGCATCCCGCTTAAGCGGCGATGCATTTATCTTGGTTTTGCCCGGAACGAATGAGCATGGCGCAGCAAACATCGCCACAAAGTTACTCGATGAAGTGTCCGCGCCTTTCAAGGTTGAACAGTACGAACTTATCTGCACAGCTTCAATTGGTATCGCAATTTATCCTTATGATGGCAAGGACTTTGAAACGCTCTCCAAAAATGCCGATGCCGCCATGGGTCGCGTCAAACAAGGTAGCCGTAATAGTTATATCTTTTTTACTGCGGCAATGCAGGCAAATGCAACACGTAATTTGCAACTTTCAAATGCACTTCGCCATGCGTTGGTTCGCAATGAATTGCAATTACACTACCAGCCGCAGGTGGCTATGTATGATGGTCATGTGATTGGGGCTGAGGCTTTATTGCGTTGGCAGCACCCAGAGTTCGGCATGGTTTCTCCTGCAGAATTTATTCCTATCGCCGAAAGTAGCGGCCAGATCATTCAGATTGGTGAATGGGTATTACGCACAGCGGCTAGTCAGCTAAAAAATTGGCTCGACAGCGGTCTTCCGCCAATGGTGATTGCTGTAAACCTCTCAGCAGTCCAGTTTCATCAAGCCAATTTACTGGAAATGGTGACGCAAGTTTTAGATGAAGTGCAGTTGCCGCATCAGTATTTAGAGTTGGAGCTAACTGAAGCTGCGGCAATGGACGACCCTCAAGCAGCAGTTGCTATCATGGATAAGCTCCATACGCTTGGCGTGCGGATGTCGATTGATGATTTTGGTACGGGCTATTCGTCATTAAGTTATCTCAAACGCTTTCAGGTGTATAAGCTGAAAATAGACCAGTCTTTTGTGCATGATATTAGTAACGACTCTGATGATAAAGCCATTGTTACCGCCATTATTAATATGGCTAGCAGCTTGGGTATGCAGACGATTGCCGAAGGTGTGGAAACAGCTGACCAGCTTGCGTTTTTGCGATTGCAAGGGTGTAATGAAGTACAGGGGTACTATTTTAGTAAGCCGCTCACTGCAGAGCAGTTTGTGGCGTATATACGTAATCGTGAATACGCTGAAGTGAAAGTTTGATTTCTTCATTAGTGCTGCGCTAGCTAGCGCTAAGCGTTGGTACTAAGCTAAATTTTTAACTAAGTTTCTTAAAACCTTAAGCTAAAAATGGAAATTTTCTAGCGAAGAAGGTCGCTAGTAGGCTGTTGCGGTAGTAGTATATGGTTTTTCGTCAATTAGCCGCCACGGAATGAATTCAGAAAAAACTGCTAATAATCAAGCAATCGTGATGGATCGAATGGAAGTTGATAGTTTACTGGCATGCTTGCTGGTGATATGCCGTATTCACGGCGTTGCAATTACTAAAGATGCCTTAACGGCAGGGCTTCCTCTACGCGAAAGCGGCATGACTCCGGCTTTGGTCAAGCGGGCTGCTGCGCGCGCCAATCTGGTCAGCAATATTCTTAAAAAGCGCCTTAATGCTATTCGTGCTGAATTCATGCCTTGTATCTTACTGCTTAAGGATGAAGAAGCCTGCGTATTGCTGGGTTGGGATGCAGATAAACAAAATGCGAGCGTTATTTTCCCTGAGCTAGGTGATGCTGAAGTTAAATTGTCGATGCAGGCGTTAGAAGAGCGATACTCTGGTTATGCCATTGTTGCTAAACCAAAATTTACGTTTGATAAACGTGCGCCGGCGGTAGGCACTGTGCATCTTAAACATTGGTTCTGGGGAACCTTGTCAGAAAACACCTATATATACCGCGATATTATGCTTGCGGCTTTTCTGATCAATATGTTTGCGCTGGCCATGCCTATATTTACCATGAATGTGTATGACCGCATTGTGCCTAATCGCTCGGTTGAAACTTTGTGGGTGCTGGTGGTTGGTGTTGTGCTGGTGATTTGTGCAGATTTAACGCTGCGCACGATGCGTGGTTACTTTCTGGACTGGGCCAGTCACCGAGTAGACATCAAACTCACTGGGCGCATTATGGAGCAAGTGCTAGGTGCGCGATTAGAATATCGTCCAAGTTCTGTAGGTTCGTTTGCTTCTAATCTCAGATCGTTTGAAACTGTACGTGACTTTATTACCTCTGCGACCATTACAACGCTGATTGATATTCCTTTTGCCTTGATCTTTATTGGCGTGATGGCGTGGATTGCCCTGCCTATGCTGATTCCAGTGATTATTGGCGCAATTATGATGTTAATTTATTCGTTTAGCGTGCAGACTAAAATGCATGAGCTTTCTGAAACGATGTTTCGTGCCGGCGCCATTAGAAATGCTACTTTGATAGAGAGTTTGGTCGGGCTAGAAACCGTCAAAGCCTTAGGTATTGAAGGCAGTATGCAACGCAAATGGGAAAAAAGCGCAAGCTTTTTGACTGAGGTTAGCGGTAAATTGAAGCTACTTTCAGCCTCCGTCAATAATGGCGCGAATGCTATTCAGCAATTAGTGAATGTGATCTTGGTCTTGTTGGGTGTCTATCTTGTGGTTGAGGGCGACTTAACTATGGGTGGACTGATTGCCTGCACCATGCTTGCCGGAAGAGCTTTAGCGCCTATTGCACAAAGTGCTGGCTTGATGACGCAATATCATAATGCGTCTACCTCGCTGGCTTCGCTTGAAGAAATTATGAAGAAGCCGGTTGAGCGTCCTGAAGATTCGAGTTTTCTATCCCGTCCTGCGTTTATGGGAGATATCGAGTTTCGCGAGGTGAGTTTTACTTACCCTGGCACGGATGTAGATGCACTAAAAAATGTCTCGTTTAAAATTCGCGCCGGTGATCATGTGGCGATTCTGGGGCGTATGGGTTCCGGTAAAACAACCCTGCACAAGCTGATTTTAGGTCTCTATCAACCAACATCAGGCGCAATTTTGATTGATGGCATTGATTCGCGCCAAATAGATCCAGCTGAACTCAGGCGCAGCATTGGCTACGTACAACAAGATACGCATCTGTTTTTTGGTTCAATGCGTGACAATATCAGCATCGTTGCGCTGCATGCTGAAGATGCGCAAGTGTTGGAAGCGGCGAGAGTAGGCGGTATTGACGAGTTCATCAATATGCACCCTAAAGGGTTTGATATGCCGGTCGGGGAGCGCGGTGAGACATTGTCTGGTGGTCAACGCCAAGGTGTTGGTATTGCACGGGCAATGCTTAATAATCCATCCATTATTTTGCTGGATGAACCTACGAGTGCGATGGACCATTCTGGTGAAGAGCTGGTTAAGAAGCGTCTTGTTGAGGCGTCTGCAGGTAAAACGCTAGTTGTGATTACGCATCGATCATCATTGTTTGATTTGGTAAATCGCATCATTGTGGTTGATGGCGGTAAAGTGGTTGCGGATGGCAATAAGGAACAAGTTATTGATGCGCTTCGCACCGGAAAGATAGGTCGGTCGGTATGAACCAAAAATTATTCAAGGTGCTAGGTACGACCTATGATTTCTTCAAAAAGCATACTTGGCTGACAAAGCTGGTGCATAACTTTTTAGAAAAATGGGCACCGACTAAAACGCAGGAAAATTTGGCTTGGAACGAAGAGGCTGAAAATGAGTTACTGGAACAAATGCCGCTACGTGCAAAAAAACTACTGTATTGGGTGGCGGTGGTTTTGTTTGTATTGTTGATTTGGGCTGGCATCACAAAAGTAGATGAAGTTACACGTGGAGAAGGGCGTGTTATTCCATCCAAACAAGTGCAGGTTATTCAGTCTTTAGATGGCGGCGTTGTTTCTAAGATACTTGTACACGAAGGGCAAACGGTTTCCGTGGGCGACTCGTTGGTACTGATTGATGAAACGCGTGCGGTGTCGTCTTTACGTGAAAATCAGTCGCAATATCTCTCTTTAGTGGCAAGGCAGGCGCGCCTTCAAGCATTGGCAGAAGGTGGTGCATTTAAGCCGCCACCTCAAGTGCAAAAGGATTACCCCGAAGTTTATGCGCAAGAGTATGGCTTGTATCTTTCCAGTAAGGATGCTTTGTCATCACAAGTGGGTATTGCCAGAGATCAACTCACACAACGCGAACGCGAGTTAACCGAGATTCGTGCCAAACTTGAGCAAGCGCAGCGTGGGCTGGATTTGAGTTCACAAGAGTTGGCGGTGACGAAGCCATTGCAAAATAGTGGTGCAGTTTCTGATGTGGACTTGTTGCGCCTTGAGCGTGATGTTGCCAGGCTGCATGGCGACCGAGATCAAGCGCGTGCGCAAATTGGCCGAGTGGAAGCATCCATTGCTGAGGCTAGGCGTAAGGTGAGCGAAATCGAGCAAAGCGCTCGCAGTAAAGTGCGCGCTGAATTATCCGAAACAACCGCTAAGCTCAATAGCATCACAGAAACGAGTGTGGCGTTGAATGACAAGGTTGCTCAGTCGACATTAAAGTCTCCAGTAAATGGTACGGTCAGTCGTTTGTTTTTTAATACGGTGGGTGGTGTGATTCAGCCTGGTAAAGAGGTGCTGGAGGTGGTGCCGACCGATGATGCCTTGGTGCTGGAAACCAAGATTCAACCTAAGGATATTGCCTTTATCACGGTAAATCAGCCAGCCACAGTCAAGCTTACCGCTTATGACTACACGGTGTACGGCACCTTGGAAGCTAAGGTTGAAGGTATTTCAGCGGATTCAGTAGTCGATGAAAAGGGTAATGCTTTTTATATTGTGCGCGTGCGAACCTTGAAGTCTAGCTTGGGTAAGGGTTTGCCGATTATTCCTGGTATGGTGGCGCAAGTCGACATCATGACCGGTAAAAAATCCGTGCTGTCTTATTTATTAAAGCCGGTCTTGAAGGCCAGATCCTACGCATTTACAGAAAGATAAGAATGCGTCATTTATTTATATCTCCCCGCAATAGTTTGCTTGCGAATTGGACTGCTGCATTTGAGAGCGCATCAGTCTCTGCACTGGTAAGTGACGTTCACATAGCGCAAACTGATGTCAGCATGTTTTGGTTACATGCTGATGCGAATAGTCATGAATGGTTGAAGGCGAGCATTTCAGAAATATTGGCCGGCTTCCCTAATGCCAAAACGGTTGTGCTGGCTAACGTGCCAAATCAAGCGGAGGCTGCCTTGGCACTTGGTCTTGGCGCTGTTGGTTATTGTCATGCGTATAGTGATGCAGCAGTATTGTTGGCGGTTGAGTCGGTCGTTATGCATGGCGGAATCTGGCTTGGGCAAGATTTGCTGCAGCATCTTATTGGTGTGAGTCGGCAGTTGATTGCCGTGCCATCTACAGCAGTTACGGCTGCACTAGAGTTGCTGACGCCACGCGAAAGAGATGTTGCCCAGCAAGCTTCAATCGGCTTGAGTAATAAAGAAATCGCGCGTGAACTTAATATTACCGAGCGTACAGTCAAAGCGCATCTGTCAGCCAGTTTTGAGCGGCTAGGCGTTAAGGATAGGCTGCAACTTGCACTAATCTTGAACGGTAAATCCTAAGCGCGTCTTCTATTGTCCTTTAGGACAATATCAATCACTTCATACAATCTATTTAATGCTAAGTTAGGTAGTAATGGTTTATGCATATTTTTGCAAAAACTGGCAATCTTAACTTTAGCTAAATAACTGTATTAAGGAAACTGAAATGGCCATCCTAGGAACTGTCGTAGCACTTAATGGTGAAGCAACTGTAGTGGATGAAAAGGGCGTAATCAAGTCCTTACATTTAGGCGACGTTATTCAAACAGGTGAGACCATTATTACGCCACGTGGTGTAATAGTTGAGTTGGAAATGGCTAATGGTCGAAAGATTGAGGTTTTTGCCGAGCAGACGGTTAAGTTTACACAAGAGCTGGCTGATGTAATTCCACCTGAGTCGGCTGATAATGCACTTGATCAGGCCACAATACAGGCAGTTATTAAAGCGGTTGGTGAAGGCCGCGATCTTAGTGAAGTTTTAGAAGAAACTGCTGCAGGTTTGAGTGGCGGTGGCAGTAGTGACGGATTTAGTTTTGTTGATTTGCTAAGAATTGCCGAGGGCGTTACGCCGCTTGGTTTTGAGTTCGATAGTGCCGGTCAAAATGATATTAATCTTGTGTCATCAACTAGCAGTAATCGCATCTATCTAGATCCGAATGCCACAGCCGGCATCAGCATCAACGCCATCACTGCAGACAATGTGCTCAACGCCG
>JAZJYS010000116.1:0-6895 GCA_040390265.1 Pseudomonadota bacterium
GCAATGCCGCTGGATATGCCAGAGTCAGTATTGGTGCGCTTCAAGGGCGAGATGCAGCCAGGTATTACCTTGCGTGATTTGGTGAATGCAATTCCTTATGCCGCAATTCAACAAGGCGAGTTGACCGTTGGTAAACAAGGCAAAAAGAATGTCTTTAATGGCCGCATTTTAGAGATCGAAGGCTTGCCTGATTTAAAAGTAGAGCAAGCGTTTGAGTTTGCCGATGCCTCTGCCGAGCGCTCTGCGAATGGCTGTACCGTGAAGCTGAATAAAGAGCCTGTGATTGAATTCCTGACTTCAAATATGGTACTGCTGCAAAACATGATTGATAGCGGTTATCAAGATGCACGTACTTTACAACGCCGTATTACCAGCATGCAGGCTTGGTTGGCAAAACCAGAACTGTTAGAGCCAGATGCAGATGCTGAATATGCACACGTCATTGAAATTGACTTGAACACCATTACCGAGCCGCTAGTGGCTTGTCCGAATGACCCAGATGACATCAAACCATTGTCAGCTGTAGTGGGTGATAAAGTGGACGAAGTGTTTATTGGTAGCTGTATGACCAATATCGGCCACTACCGCGCAGCGGCACGTGTGCTGGATGGCGCGGCAAATATTCCGACCCGATTGTGGATTGCTCCGCCAACGCGTATGGATGAAGCACAACTGCGTGATGAAGGTGTTTATGCCGTGTTTGGCGTGGCTGGTGCGCGTACTGAAGTGCCGGGCTGTTCATTGTGCATGGGTAATCAAGCACGTGTGGCCGATAAAGCAACAGTGTTTTCTACCAGTACACGTAACTTTGATAACCGCATGGGTAAAGATGCGCGCGTGTATTTAGGTTCTGCTGAGTTGGCAGCAGTTTGTGCCAAGCTGGGCCGTATGCCTACGCATGCTGAATATATGGAAACCGTGGGTAATAAACTACAAAACACAGCTGAAATTTATCAGTATTTGAATTTTGACCGTTTGCCTGATTATTCTGCGAGTTTGGCTAAAGTGAAAAAGATCATCCCGATTAACGAGATGGCTAGCTAGTTTAATCATTGAAACAGCATTAAGTTTGCGCTCATTCTTTTAGTCAAGAATGAGCGCATTTTTATTGGCGATGCTGTATTAGTTTATTGAGGATCATATGGACTCGCAAAATAAAAACAACAATACCGAAAACTTGAATGCCCATCTTTTTAATCAAGAGGTGCTAACCGAAGCGCCGAAGCGTGGCGCATGGAAATGGATGTTGCCGCTAAGCCTTGTATTGGCTGGCGTTATTTTTGCGGCGTGGCATTTTGAGTGGCATGTAAAAGCTGTGACCGCTGGCGTGCTGTTGCTTGCCGTGATTTCACATATTATTTCATGGATATTAGGTATCATTATCTTGGTGCCGATTGTTGGGCCATTGATTGTCAAAGTGCTGAGCTTGTCGGTAATCTGGTTGCTGAATGCCATCGGTTATTTGGTTTCCTATACGGCGATCAAACGTGGCTATTCCAAAGATGTACTGACGTATCGCGCGCTTACCATTGCTTTGCTGACAGGCATTGTGATTGGTTTTGTTATTGGCAGCTTGGTCTAGTTTCTCATATGCTCATGGTTAAATTGCAACAATCGCGCTGGTATCAGCATGTTCTACGCCTAAAAGACTTTTTCCCGGTACTGGCTTTTTTCGGTGGGTTTTTATGGGATGCGCTCACCATAGGTAAGCGTATTGCTGCTTCTGATTTATGGATGCTCTCCGCTTATTTAGTCGCGGTAATACCCATTATTTGGTGGTTAGTTAGAAAAGAAAATCAGGAAACTGCGAGTCAGGCGCAAGAGAGCTTGGCAGAGTCAGAATCTTCAATTGAACCGGCATTGCAGCCAGATGTAGCTGTTAAGGCGGTCGATGAAAGTCACGAAGAGCATTGGTCGACACGTTTGCCATATATGGCTATACAGTTTCTGTTTGGCAGCCTGTTTAGTGCTTTATTTATTCTTTACTTCAAAAGCTCCTCGCACATCACGGCGATTATTTGGTCAATCGGCTTGGGTGGATTGTTAGTCGCCAATGAGTATTTGGAAGAGGCGTATAAGCGCCTGACATTGACTTGGACCTTGTTTGGCTTTTGCGCGATTTTGCTGCTCAACTTTGTCGTGCCGTTCGTGGTGGGCAGTATTCATGCCATCTGGTTTTTTGCGAGTGTTTTACTTGCGGTCGCCGCTACTCGTGCTATTAAACTTAAAATCTCCCCCCAGCTTGGCAGCATTAATCCTACTTATGTCGTTGCTGCCGTCATCACCTTAGCCTACGTGCTGGACGTGATACCGCCAGTGCCTTTAGTGAAGCGTGATATTCAGGTAGGCACGCATTTTGAGAAAGTCGCGGGCGAATATCGAGTATCGCAAGATAAAGCACCGTGGTGGATATTTTGGCGCAGTACCTTAAGCAGCCTGCACATCAAGCCTAGTGAGTCTGTGTATTGTGTTTCTGCGATATTCGCGCCAAAAGGCCTTGAGGCAAGGCTGTATCACAACTGGCAGTATTATGACGCTAAGAAAGGCTGGCTGACTAAGTCACGTGTTGGCTTTAATTTGGCGGGAGGTCGTGATAATGGCTTTAGAGGCTATACCCTCAAGCAGGGCTTGGCTTATGGCGAATGGCGTGTAAAAGTGGAAACCGAGAATGGTCGTACCATCGCCATACATAAGTTCGAGGTTGAGCCGAATACCGACGCCCAAGTTAAAGTGCAGGGTGTTGGCGTTCTATGACCTGATTAATCATGGTGGTCGTGCTCATGATGATGGTCACAACCATGATGTTTAAAGTCAGTTTCGATTTGAATCGTCGGATGCACGATTTCAAAGCGGTCGTGCAAAGCGTCGGTAATTTCCTCTAAAAATGCATCACCTGACGACCCCTCAGGCATGACCAGATGCACTGTCATGGCAATTTGAGATGCGCCCATCGCCCATACATGCAGGTCATGCACATTGCTTACACCGGGTAGAGACTCTAGGTACTCTCGCACAACCGGCAAGTCTATTTCTTTAGGGACGCCATCAAACAATAAGTGTAGTGATTCGTAAAATAGACTCCATGTGCTAATCACGATAACGACAGCAATCAACAAGCTGACTACAGGATCTAGCCAATTCCAGCCAAACCATAAGGCAAGCGCGCCTGCTACGACCACGCCGGCTGATACCAGCGCATCCGCCGCCATATGCAGAAAAGCGCCGCGTATGTTGAGGTCACTTTTACTGCCATGCATGAACAAAAATGCCGTGGCGCTGTTAATTAGAATGCCGACGCCTGCAACCGCCATGATGGTGATGCCGTGCGTTGGTTCTGGCGTACTTAAACGGCCTACCGCCTCCCAAATGAGAGAACCCATAGCAACCAGTAACAGTAGGGCATTGGCGAATGCAGCCAGAATGGTAGCGCGCTTCCAGCCATAGGTATGACGTATATCGGGACGTAGTTTGCCTGCCAAAGCCCCGCCCCAAGCGAGTACCAAGCCAACTACATCCGAAAGGTTATGCCCGGCATCGGCCAGCAATGCCAGCGAGTTGACCTGCCAACCGTAAAACGCTTCGATGGCAACAAATACTATATTAAGGGCGATGCCGATAGCGAATGCGCGGCTGAAATCTTTTGGAGCATGGCTATGACTATGAGCGTGGTTGTGTGCGGTGTTCATTAATAATCTTTAGTTAAATTGTTTGGGCATCCGAGTTTTATACTTTATCTGACCGAAAACTCACTGAATTAAAGCTTGCTCAATTATATTGATTTTTGTTTCGAATAGTTCTCTTTATAGCAGTATGATTGAAGTATCATGAAGCTTAAATAGTCATAAGTACATATTTAATTAACTGTCATTTGTTAATGTCTTTAGTCTATGATTACAATGGTTTTTTTATAGATTAATAAGTTTAAGTGATATTGAAATTGACTCAATCGAAAGTTTATTTTGGTTATTATTAATGCTAGGATTCATTTCAAGTTCACTGGTTGTTAAATCAACATAAGTTGACCGTCGAAGTATAGGATTTAATTGAAAACCCATTACTCATTCCATGAGAAGTTGTTATTTGCATTTACTGCAGCCTGTTTTGTAGTGCTAATGCTTATAGCCATTGCCCTGCAATTATCCAGAAATGCAGCAGAAGCAATGGTGTTGGTTCAACATACTTATGAGGTGCTCAATAGTGTTGTTCAGGCAAGGTCTGACAGCTTTCAAATAGAGCTAAATACTCAGAGCTACAGAATTACTGGCGATGAAAAACGTATTGCAGACCGCGATAAGTTGATTCAAGCTAGGGAAAAATCTCTATTAACAATCCATCAAATTACACGCGACAATCCTCGTCAGCAATTGCGCTGGCATGCATTACGTGAAGTGATTAATCAACGTTTGGCTATTTCTAGGCAAATGGAGTTTTTGAGGAGGACACAAGGTCAGAAGGCTGCGAGTGCTTATATTGCAACAACACCATTGCAAGAAACACGAGATCGTATACATCGCTTGTGGGTCGAGATGGAAGATGAGGAGCGTCAATTACTCAATCAGCGTCTCATCAAACAAGAGAAAATCAGGCAGTTAACTGGTGTGGCAGTATTAATTGTCGGACTTTCTCTTTTAGCACTTTTGATTTCTACATTCCTCCTGATTAGAAAGCAATTGGCAGAAATTGAGGCGAATCGTAGAAAGCTTGCTGAAAGTGAAAATAAGCTCTCAACGACACTCCACTCAATAGGCGATGGAGTTGTGGCAACAGATGTAGATGGGCGGATTACCCGCATGAATCCTATCGCTGAAAAATTAACCGGATGGCAATTCTCTGAGGCACAAGGACACGCTATCGAAGATGTCTTTAAGATCATCAATGAATCAACAGGGCAGCCCACTTCGATTCCCATAGTAAAGGCAATAGAAACAAGAGCTGTGCAAAGTTTAGATAAGCATACGGTGCTTATCGAACGCAACGGTGACAAACACCCGATTGCTGATAGTGCGGCTCCGATTATTGATTCTATGGGAAATTTAACTGGTGTAGTGCTGGTTTTCCGTGATGTAAGTATAGAGCGGCAAGCTGAGCAGATAATTCAAGAGCAAAATGATGTGCTTGAGAAGAAAGTGAGAGAGCGAACTTTTGAATTGCATGCAAGCGAAGAAAACCTTCGTAGCGTGACTGACAACGTTCCCGCTTTAATCGCTTATGTAGATGTGAACGAGCGCTATGTTTACGCCAATCAAAGGTATCTCGATAGATTCTCTCCAGGGAAGGCTAGTATTGAAGGCTTAACCGTACGAGAAGTGCTTGGTGATCATCGTTATGCGATTGTTGCACCTTATATAGCTCAAGCCTTGTTGGGTAAATCACGGAGCTATGATTGGCAGCCTTTTCCGAGCATTTGGCAGATGGTCAACTATGTGCCAACTACAGATGCTCATGGTAAAACTGCCGGTTATTACGTGTTGATCTCAGATATAACAGATAGAAAGTTAGCCGAATTAGAACACTACGAGCTGACGCACTTTGATGCTCTGACTGGCTTGCCTAATGAAACTCAATTTACCGACTTTTTGAATGAGGCTATAGCGTCTGGAACGCGATTGAATAAGCCGTTTCCTCTTGTGCAAATCAATATTGAGAAGTTAAGTGAGATTAACGATGCACTCGGATTTAGCAGAGGTGATCAGGTGCTACAAGAGTTTGCGGAACGATTGAAATTGGCAGCTCCCGCACCTTATAGAATTGCACGGCTACGAGGCGATGAGTTTGCTATTTTATTAAATAATTGCTCGTCAACTGAAGCGATTAATTTGGTAGGTCATATCGAGAGTATATTGGCTCAGCCTATTGTTATCTCAAACATTGCCTTAGATATATCAGCAAAAATCGGTATTGCTATGTTCCCCGAGCATGGGGCAACACCACACGACTTATATCGGCATATAGATACCGCAGTACGCCAAGCGAAACATAAAGGTACGCGTTTTCAAATGTTTGATCACGTTCTGGATTCAGATAAACCCCATCGCTTAGCATTAGCGGCAGAACTTAGGCGTGCTATTGATCATAATGATTTAGAACTGTATTTACAGCCTAAAGTTGAGTTCAGTACTGGTCATGTGTGCAGTGTAGAAGGTCTTGTTCGTTGGAATCACCCTGAACGTGGGTTGATTAGCCCCAATGAATTTATTCCACTTGCAGAACAAATTGGCTTGATTAAGCCGCTTACTCAATGGGTGATGGGTACAGCAATGCAATTGGCACATGACTGGGAAAGTTCTGGATTTATGATGCCAATTGCCGTCAATCTCTCGGCGCGTAATTTACATGAAGATGATTTGGTGGAAAGAATCCATCAGATGAAAACAAAATGGAATGTAGGAGAAGGCCTTTTTGAGTTAGAAGTGACTGAAAGCTCCGTCATGGATGATGCTGAACATGCGCTGGAGGTGTTACATCTTCTCCGTGAGCAAGGAATTCCTTTAAGTATCGATGATTTTGGCACAGGCTATTCCTCTTTAAGTTATCTCCAAAGGCTGCCGATGCAATTCATCAAGATTGATCAATCTTTTGTACGAGATATGTTGCTGAGCAATGAGTCTTTGATGATAGTGCGGTCAACGATTGATCTTGCTCATGACCTCGGCAGAACAGTAGTGGCAGAAGGCGTTGAAACACAGGCGCATTGGAACCAGCTTGCCGCATTAGGTTGTGATATTGCTCAAGGCTATATGATTGCTAAGCCTATGACTGTTGGTGCATTTATGGATTGGATTAAAAATTTCAAAGCACCTGCAACTGGACTACAAGATTGAGAGCAAGTGCATTTTTAAGTGATTAGCATCTCTGCAACCTAATATAAAGCCAATCAAAAAATACAGATACTCAG
>JAZJYS010000117.1:0-14596 GCA_040390265.1 Pseudomonadota bacterium
TCATGCGTGAAAAACGTCACTGAGCCAGGGCAGGCGTCAGCCATGCCTGCGGACATAGGATCAGCTGCGTTCAGCACTGCCACACCATCCGGCGCAACATTCTGCACCACGACACGCTTCACCACGGCCAAATCTTCTACCGTTGTAATAAAACTCAAGCCCAAATGATCGCCCATGCCGATATTGGTGACTACAGCCACGTCACAACGATCAAACGCCAAACCTTCACGCAGCACACCACCTCGCGCGGTTTCAAATACGGCGGCATCTACATCAGGGTGCAGCAACACATTTCGCGCACTTTTTGGCCCGCTGCAATCACCGGTATCAATGCGTTTACCTTGAATATAAACGCCATCAGAATTGGTCATACCCACGCGCAAACCTTGGCAAGTTTGAATATGTGCAATCAAACGTACCGTAGTGGTTTTACCGTTAGTACCCGCTACTGTCGCCAATGGAATTCGGCCGTTTTCACCCGCCGCAAACATGGTAGACACAATCGCCTCACCTACTGCACGACCTTTACCAAATGACGGTTGCAAATGCATACGCAAGCCTGGGGCTGCATTCACTTCCACCACACCGCCCCCTTGCTCGGTCAATGGCTTATTCACTGTATCGCAGACCACATCCACACCGCAAATATCCAGCCCGATCATGTCGGCAGCCGCAATCGCTGACGCAGCCAACTCTGGATGCACATCATCAGTCACATCGGTAGCCGTACCGCCGGTACTCAAGTTAGCATTATTACGCAGAATGACACGCACACCCTTTGGCGGAACAGACGCTACGGTAAAGCTTTGTGCGTCCAAACTCGCCAACGCAATATCGTCGATACGAATCTTGGTTAATGAAGTTGCATGTCCTGTACCTCGGCGCGGGTCGCTATTTACTTGCTCGACTAATTCTTGAATACTGTGCACGCCGTCTCCAATCACCAGTGGCGGCTCACGTCTGGCCGCAGCCACCAGTTGGTTACCAACCACTAGCAAACGGAAGTCACTACCGGGAAGAAAGCGCTCCACCAACACTTCGTCGCTAATTGCCACAGCCGCCGCAAAAGCAGCATTCAGCTGTTCACGTGTTGTAATATTCACCGTGACGCCTTTACCCTGATTACCGTCTTTAGGCTTAACGACTACAGGACCAGCGATTTCGGTCATCGCCAGCCAAGCGTCTTCAACATCAGTGACTTCACGACCATTCGGCACAGGCACGCCAGCGGCATCTAGCAGGCGTTTGGTAAGCTCTTTATCTTGCGCAATCGCTTCTGCAATCGCACTACTGCGGTCCGTTTCTGCAGCCTGAATGCGGCGCTGCTTACTACCCCAGCCAAACTGCACCAAACTACCCTCAGTAAGCCGACGGAACGGCACACCACGCGCGGCGGCAGCCTGCACAATAGCACCGGTACTTGGTCCCAGACGCACGTCTTCATCTAAATCTTTTAACTGCGTCAAGGCCGCATCAAGGTCAAAATCAGCATCCGCAACAGCGGCATCACATAGCTCCTGCGCCAATTTGAGCGCTAACCTGCCGACCTCTTCTTCACTATATTCAAATACCACCTGATATACGCCATGCTCTACGGTCGCAGCCGTACGACTAAAAGTTACCTGACAGGCTGACTGTGATTGCAGCGCAAGCGCAGCCACTTCTAACACATGCGCCATAGAGATCGCTTCATTGTGCCCGGTTAACTGCAACGAGCCAATTGCCGGAAATAACGCACGCAACCTTGACTCAAAGCCATCAATATTGGCGATACAATTTTCATCATCGATACAAGTAACAATCGCCTCAATTGAGGTGTGTCGGCTCCACAGATTAGGGCCGCGCAGCGCACGAACTCGTGATACTTCCATTAAACAGTTTTCCTTGTATTTGCTAATTTCATGTCAAACCACAATTACTAAATTTTAATTAACCTGCACGTCCGCCCGCTTTACGGCAAACGTCTCAACACCCGCACGAATAAGCTCTGGTGTAATGCCTAGCGCGCATGCCGCACCAATTGCCGCCAGCACGCATTCAAGCTGCGCACCATAGCTATCTGCACCCAACAATGGAATCGTCGCTAACGTGGTCAGTACGGTATGTTCGGCTCCGGTAGCAAGCACAATGCTGTCTGCAACCACCAACACTGCGCGACCGCCCTGATTTAAATGCTCTGTGACGACTGGCGAACTTTCATCACGCGCAAAGAAAATCACCTCACCATCACATAGTTCGGCCATCTGCGCCACGAGCGCATCATCAGCATTCAGCACTGCGACGCCATCACCCAGCACAACATCAACCTGTGTACGCAAAACGTTGTATACCTGCTCCGGCGTTTCAATGTAGCTTGCACCAAAGTGCTGCTCAGGGATAAGGTTTGTCACCACGCCCACCTGACAGCGGTCGTAACCCAAACCTTCATTCAAAATCGTAGCGATGCTATTTTCAATGACTGCGGCTTCAACGGTGCGATTCATTAATACTTTTTGTGCAGCTGCCCAATTAGCACAATCACGCTTTTCAACCATGCGCTGATCGAAATACAAACCATCGCTACAAGCAAGCCCAACATACTTGCCGCTTAAATGCAGCAATCTTGCCACAATTTTTGCCACCAATGTTTTGCCATTGCTGCCAGCAATGCCGACCACAGGTACGCGGCCACTTTCATCTTCGGCAAATAAGCTATCTACAATCGCCTTACCAACTGGGCGCGCCTGACCCTCAGCAGGCTTAAGATGCATGAGTAAGCCAGGGCCTGCATTCACTTCCACAATGGCACCGCGCTGCGCATCCAAGGGCTGTGAAATATCTTCTGCCACCATATCGATACCGGCAATATCAAGCCCTACGATACGCGCCGCTAATGTGGCGACTGCCGCCACATCAGGATGCACCAAGTCGGTCACATCAAAGGCCACATTACCGTTACGCTGCACAACAATAGAGATGTCTTTTGGCAAAACTGAATCAGCAGTGAAACCCTGCCGTTCAATTTCAAAATTAACGGCAGGATTCTGGTCGATTAAAAGTAAATCTAGTGGAAATTCTTCCGCTTCGCCACGACGCGGATCAGTATTAATTTGCTGATCAATTAATTGACGAATCGTCAGGCTACCATCACCCACTACGGAAACAGACTCGCCTCTCACCGCAGCCGCCAAACGACCGCCGACAACTAATAAACGATGCTCATTACCACGCACAAAGCGCTCCACGAGCACTTCACTACCTTCTGCATCAGCCAATTTAAAGGCGGCTTCTACTTCTGCACGTGTCATGAGTTCGGTCGATACGCCGCGCCCATGATTACCGTCTGTCGGCTTAACTACCACGGGCAAACCAATATCCTCGGCCGCTTCCCAAGCATCTTCCGGGTTATCAACAATGCGCCCTTCAGGCACAGGCACACCACACGCTTGCAATAAGCGTTTGGTCAAATCTTTATCGCGCGACACGCCTTCGGCAATTGCACTAGTCCGGTCGGTTTCCGCCGTCCAGACGCGGTGCTGACGTGCGCCATAACCTAGCTGCACCAAGTTGCCGTCAGTCAGACGAATCGAAGGGATTTTGCGCTCTGTCGCGGCATCCACAATACATGCCGTACTTGGCCCTAAACAGAGCGAATCCACCATATCACGCAATTGAACAAGCGCGGCCGACACATCAAACGGGCGATCTTCAATCGCAGCCATCACCAAATCACGCGCCGCAGCAAATGCAGCGCGGCTGACTTGCTCATTGCGAGAACGCACGACCACTTTATAAACACCGCGTACTGCGGTACTGCGCGCTTTACCAAAGCCGCCTTGCATCCCAGCAAGGCTTTGCAATTCAAGCGTAACATGTTCCAGAATATGCCCAGGCCAAGTGCCCTCACGTACGCGCTGCAAAAAGCCACCACGTTCACCGATGCCGCAACGATGCTCAGCCAGTGACGGCAGCCATGCGGTTAATCGTTCGTAAAAACCAGGAATGGTATTTGAAGGTGAATCTTCTAATACGCCAATATCTAACCAGACCTCCAACACAGGACGATACGTCCAGATATTTGGTCCGTGTAGCGGTAAAATCTTGAGAAACTCCATCAATTAGTCCAGATGAATATTAAAAGTTGAAGGGCTGCCAACGTTTGTAAACAACTTACGGTTGACCTAAATTTAGGTTAGCTTAAATATTGAACGACGGAAATTGACTTGAAATTCCCGTAACTGTTTATCAGCCTTGTTGATTGTAGTACACTCAGGCGCTGTGAACAAGAATACACCTTCCCAAACATTAGCCTCCAAAGCCCATCAGGCGCTTGGCAGGTCGCTGTAGAAAAACACATGCAATCCAACGTACACACACACCGACAACCACAACCGCCTATGGCGTTGAGCGAAAAACTAGACCCTGCAGAAGAGATTCAGGCCTGGCTGGAAATCAATCTGGACGAGAATCTGCATTTCAGCAAACAGTTACTCGTTGTTACCAACCAGCGACTGTTGCATTTTAATACGGTTGAAAATACTACAACAACACACCCTGCAGAATACGCTTTTCATGCCGGCCTCAGTTGCCAGCGTCATGACCATGCAGGCATAGGTAAAATTGAATTATTTGATGACGGCGTACGGCTAGCCGCTTGGTTCTACACACTGGCACATGACGTTGCTGCGGCACGCTTTATTAAACAGTTTGAGCAGCAACTTACCTGCCTGATTAGCGGTCGGCCCGTGCAAGCGGAAGCTACGCAACTCTGCCCAAAATGCCAAACGCCAATCACGGCTGACGATGATGAATGCCCGCAATGCAGCAGCACGATTGACGCGCCACCTTCAACCTGGACTCTGTTCCGCTTATGGCGCTTTGCCAAACCTTACCAGTGGCAACTGCTTGCTGGATTTGTGCTCATGTTGGCCTCAACGGCTGCCACACTGGTGCCGCCCTACCTGACCATTCCATTGATGGATAAGGTGCTGATTCCCTACCAAAACGGTGCGCCGATTGACATCAGCATGGTGGCGTTACTGCTCACCGGCTTATTTGGCTCGGCACTACTGGCTTGGGGGCTAGGCTGGGCGAAGACCTACATACTGGCACTGGTCAGCGAGCGTATTGGCGCCGATCTGCGCACCATTACCTACGAGCATCTACTCAAGCTGTCTCTTGAATACTTCGGCGGCAAGCGCACTGGTGATTTAATGGCGCGCATAGGCTCAGAATCTGACCGCATTTGCGTGTTCCTGTCACTGCATCTGCTGGACTTCGCAACTGATGTACTGATGATTATCATGACCGCTACGATCCTGATTTCCATCAACGCCAAACTGGCACTGGTGACGCTGCTGCCGTTGCCATTCATTGCATGGATGATTCATTTAGTGCGCGATAAACTACGCACGGGCTTTGAAAAAATTGACCGCGTCTGGTCGCAAGTCAGCAACGTACTGGCAGACACCATCCCCGGCATCCGCGTCGTGAAAGCCTTTGCGCAAGAGTCACGTGAGGCGACACGTTTCCGCGAAGCCAATCAGCACAATCTGGCCGTGAATGACCGCATCAACAAAATCTGGTCGCTATTCTCGCCCAGCGTCACCCTGCTCACCGAAGTCGGTCTGCTCATGGTGTGGGCATTCGGCATCTGGCAAGTATCACGCAATGAAATCAGCGTCGGCGTACTCACCGCTTTTCTAGCCTATATCAGCCGCTTCTACACTCGCCTAGACTCCATGAGCCGCATCGTATCCGTCACACAAAAAGCGGCTTCTGGTGCGAAACGTATTTTCGACATTCTCGACCATGTATCCAGCGTGCCTGAAGCCACTAATCCGGTACATCTGGAAAAGGTCACTGGGCAGATAGAGATTCGCTCTGCCGGCTTCCGCTACGGTAACCGTGCCGTGATTAAAGACATCAATTTGACCATCGCACCGGGCGAAATGATCGGCTTGGTCGGTCATAGCGGTTCTGGAAAAAGCACACTGGTCAATTTAATGTGCCGCTTCTACGACGTGTCCTCAGGCTCCATCAGTCTGGATGGCGTCAACATTCGCTCCCTGCCCATTACTGAATATAGACGCAACATCGGCCTCGTATTGCAAGAGCCGTTCCTGTTCTTTGGCAGCATTGCCGAGAACATTGCCTACGGCAAGCCGGAAGCGACTCGCGCAGAAATCGTGGCTGCCGCACGCGCTGCACATGCGCATGAGTTTATTCTGCGCCTGCCACATGGCTATGATTCGCTGGTTGGCGAACGTGGTCATGGACTATCCGGCGGCGAACGTCAACGTATCTCCATCGCCCGCGCACTGCTTATCGACCCGCGCATTCTGATTCTGGATGAAGCCACAGCCTCAGTAGATACCGAAACAGAAAAAGAGATTCAGAAAGCCTTGGATAATCTAGTTCACGGCCGCACCACCATTGCCATTGCCCACCGTCTTTCGACCTTGCATAAAGCCAATCGCCTAGTGGTGCTCGATCAAGGGCAAATTGTAGAAGTGGGCAACCACGATGATTTAATGGCACGCGAAGGCGCTTATTACCGTTTATATCAAGCGCAAGCGCGCAATGTAGATAACGATATGGATGATCAGGATCAGGCTGATTAAGCCAAACAAAATTAGTTAATTAAACATACATCAATGACCGACTTCACACTCACACGCAACCTTGCAGGCAGACTGCAACTGACCACTCATGATGGCATTATTCACGACAGCGTCATCCCCGTGCGCGCATTTCCGATTGCGGCACCAGAAGAAGGCCTGTCATTAGTCGGCAGTAGTGGTCATGAGCTGGCATGGATTCCTAATCTGGCCGATGTACCAGCAAGCACTCGCGCTTATATTGAAGCTGAACTAGCGCAACGTGAATTCATGCCAGAAATTCAGCGCATACAAACCGTTTCGAGCTTTGCCACACCAAGTACATGGCAAGTAGAAACCAATCGCGGCGATGCCGAGCTGACACTCAAAGCGGAAGACCACATCCGCCGGCTGACGCATACCAGCTTGCTCATTACAGACAGCCACGGCCTCAACTTTCTGATTCGCGACATAGACCAACTGGATAAGCACAGCCGCAAGCTGTTAGATAGATTTTTATAGCAAGACATTAGCGGGCGGGCTATTCAGCTTAAATAAGCCCGTGCGATTAAAGGCGAATATTGAGTGGATCTTCTTCAATATCGGTGGGCGTGTAGAATTTTTGCATAATCTCACCCACTAGCCCCTGCACATGAATACGATGAAATCCCTGCACCACCTCAGCATCAAGCTGCGTGCCTGACTGTTCATCCATCCACGCTAATGCTTTCTCCACGCTCCATGGCTCTTTATAAGGACGTCGTGAAGTTAATGCATCAAAGATATCAGCCGTTTTAGCAATACGGGCAGACAGGGGAATTTCATCGCCTCTTAGTCCCTTGGGATATCCACTACCATCCATATTTTCATGATGACAGGCGGCAATTTCTCTGGCAACTTCATAGAATGGATTGTCACCCAGAATGCGCACACCAAACTCTGCGTGGCGCTTCATAATTTCCCACTCGGACGCATCTAGCTTGCCAGGTTTTTTAAGAATCACATCAGGAATATACATCTTGCCGATGTCATGCAGAATGCTCATCACCCCCATATGCGCAGCGTTATCTGGCGCAACACCCATCTCAATCGCCAGCGCTTCGGTGTAATACTGTACGCGACGCACATGGTCGGCAGTGTCTTCATCTTTACCCTCGCAGGCAATCGACAACATTGTCACCGCATCCAGATAAGCGCTTTTTAGATGTCCGGCAGTCACATCTAACTGACGTGACAGACTTAAGCTTTCCAAGGCGCGCACCACAGTTAAGCGTAGATTCTCTGGCTCCCAAGGCTTGCTGATATATTTATAGATGCCAGCCTCATTCACGCAACGCACCAGCGACTCCATATCCGAATAGCCGGTGAGTAGAATGCGAATTGCATCTGGCTGCGCCTGCATAGCAAACTTGAGTACCGCATCACCAGTCACATCCGGCATGCGCTGGTCAGAGATAATCAAATCAAACTGCTCTGTTTTGAGCAGTTCAATGCCTTCAGCGCCAGAGCTCGCCGTATATATCTCATAATCACGACGAAAGGCACGCTTGAGGCTATCAAGAATATCGGTCTCGTCATCTACAAATAACAGTTTGAATTTCTCTTGCTGCATGTCGCTTCTTACCTCAACTGGATAATGACCTGATTTCTAGGTTTACTTGGCTTCTGGATTCATCAGGATATAAATAGTGAACTTAGTCCCCGTGCCGACCTCACTGCTTACATCAATGCGTCCGCCATGGCTTTCTACAATGCCATACGAAATCGACAGCCCTAATCCCGTGCCTTCGCCAACTTTCTTGGTAGTAAAGAACGGATCAAAAATCTTATTGATGACGTCAGGCGGAATACCCTTACCACTATCCGCAATACTAACCACGGCAAACTCGCCTTCTCGACGTGTCGCAATATGAAGCGAGCCTGACCCATCAATCGCCTGTAGCGCATTATAAATAATGTTCATGAACACCTGATTAATCTGCCCCGCACGACACAACACAGACTGATTGAGTTGATAATCTTTAATCACTTCAACACGATTGCGAATATGGTGATTAAGAATCGCCAGCGTATCGTTAATGCCATCTTCCAGCAGCACGCTCTTCAGCTCAGCCTCGTCCAGCCTAGAAAAGCTGCGTAGCGATGAGACAATTTCCTTAATACGAGATGCGCCTGACTTGCCGCTACGAATGATTTTGAGCGTATCCTCTTGAATAAACTCCAGATCAATCGCCTTGATTTTTTTCTCAGCAATGGCTTTTTGCTCATTACTCATCGGTAGCTGACGCAGTTCATCAATCAGCGCTAGTAGCTCGTTGGTATATTCTTCAAGATGCGGGAAGTTGGCATAAATAAAACCAATGGGATTATTCAGCTCGTGTGCAACACCTGCCACCAGCTGACCCAATGAGGCCATTTTTTCGGAGTGCACCAACTGACTCTGTGTGGCTTTCAAACTTTCAATCACACCTGTTAACTCGGTATTAGCTGAACCCAATGCTTGAGTGCGCTCATCTACACGCTGCTCAAGTGTTCTATTCAACAGCTCAAGTTCTGCAACAAATTTTTCACGCTCCTGTGAGCTGCGCTGCAAATTCTCCGCCATGCTATTGAAGGCCAAAGCCAGTGTACCCAACTCATCCTTAGCATCTATTCTTGCGCGTATGGACAAATCTCCTGAGCTGGTAATACCTGAAACCACACGTGTCAAAGACTGCACTGGTAGCGTCAATTTACGTGACAACCAGCGAATCACCAAGACAAATGGAATAGACAGAATCAGGCCTAATATAGCCAATTTATAAGCAACGATATGAATTGGTTGATATGCCAAGCGCGCCTCTTTTAGCACAGCCACGTGCCAATCTTTGAGTGGCGGATGATAGGTCTCAGAATAACCAGCGACATATTCTGAGGCAGCCAAAGTCAGCTCTGGACTGCGTTTGAACAATGCATACATTTCATCACTTTGCATATGCACTTTGCCGGTACTGTCGAAATGCAAAGTTGGCAACTCATCCTTAAACACCAAAGTCTGATGGCGATCATCACTCAACAGCTTTTCAACCGTAGACCATGGCAACGTCACAACCAAGGTACCTATCTTGAAATCACTTGAGAAACTGGCACTCATATTGACACTTAACGCCACCACACTTCCACCGCCAAGTGGATTCACGTGCTTATCAATAAAGATGGCATCGGTACCTTTACTTACCCAAATCGCCGGTAAATTCATGCCGATAGCGCGCGACTCGGACGTTGCCAGCAACTTGTTCTGCGCATCAAAAGCATAGATATCACCGCTCAAGGCATACTGTGCTTTTAGGTTAGTCAGCGTTCGAGCAACGCGTTTATCAATGTCGCCTGAGATCAAATCATTCATGACCTCAAGCTGCGCCCAAGCGTGCAGATTGGTGCCCAGTCCCTGCAATTTAGTGGAGATCAACTCAACTTTTTGATTAGCGATATTGGCTAACGACTCAGCCTCAGCATCAGCCATTGAACTGCGTACACTGGTAAAGACAAAACCGGCGGTCAATAGGTAAGTAACAAGAAATATGCCAACAAAAGAAGCCAGCAGCTTACGGCCAATCGAATGTGTCAGCCAATTTTGAATCATTGCACCTTAGCCAGCACTTTGACATTCTGAGGTGAAACTGACGTGCTGATATAACCAATTGAGCCTGGTACTTTCTGCACAAAAGCCAGCACCGCTTGGTCAGATTCTTGCACTAAGGGCGGCACCTTTCCCTTAAAGTGCATCTGATTCCAGTAAGCATTCAAGGCACTTGGTGGGTGGCGCAATACCGCATCAGAAAAAACCGTGCGTGTATTACTTGCGGCCTCACGATTCACTGGCACAATATTGCCACCGCCTTGCCAAGACGTTGTTTTAAGCAGGTAAATCGCAGCAATTTCATCCGTAGATAAATTAGTCGCTGCGACGCTGGGGTGAGCAATCACAAACAATTCTTCAGCGAGACTAACCTCGGTCACGCTCAACATCAATGCGGCGATGAAAAAAACTGGGATGCGCATAATTAAAACAGCACCGAAAAAGATGCGTATAGCCCAGTGCCTATATCCAGCCTAGCTCCGCTCTGCTTAACATACTCCAACTTCCAGACTAGCGCAGGGTCAGGTCGCCACACCAGCCCAAGCAAGGCATTACGCGACCCCTGACTCACTTCGCGATCAGCAAAATATTCGTAACGCGCCATGGTCGACCACTTATCGTTAATCGCATAACCACCCAATACGTAAGCGCCCCATTCGTCGTCCCTTACGCGTACCGGGTTGTTACCGCCAAGATGCGCATGCGTAGCTTCTGTTTCAAACTGAAACTTGCCCAATGTTTTTCTAAAATTGAAACCAAGCAAGGTCTGATTTTCATTCACGTCCTTAACATCGGCATGCTGCAAAGTAATACCCACCTTATCAGTTAAGCCAATCGGCCAGTTAAGGTGTACGCCTTCTGTATGCACATATTCACGCGTCACCAACGCTCTTGGTTTAGCTTTGATTTCACTGTCAGGTTGCCAAAATATTTGCAACTCAGGCAACTTAGTATTCTGTGGTGAGTAATTGAGTGCGAGTCCAGAGGTGTACTCAGGAAAACCGCGATAAGTCGTCATCGGACGAGTCGTGGTCCATACCAACGGCGAGGCATGAATGGTGTTCCACTCACCGACCGGAGACAACATCTTACCCACACGCAATGTAAGATTATCCGTAAGATTGCTGTCGTTATATAAGCGCTCTAACACAAAGGATGGATTATTATCGGCTAATGGCACGTTGCTTGCCCGCCAGAGCGTGGCACTCGTAAACTCAGCTTCAACGAACGGATTAAGATAGCGATTAAAACGACCACTGACAAACAAACTCAAATCATCGCCAATAATCTCGGTCTTGCCATCATGCGGCGCTTCCGCCACCAGATTAATGTAACCAGCAACATTCACGTTACCAAGCGAATAGCCTTCGCCCAGATGATATTCACCAGCCCAAGACGATGCGACCCCTGTCGCCATCAGTAAAACGCCCAAACAACATTTACTTAACAACTGCATACGCATCATAGGGTGATTATGGAGAATTTATTTACACTACGAGATACTCCTTAAAAAGGAATATCATCCTCAAAGTCATCAAAACCTGAGCCGCTAGCTACGGGTTTTGCGCTTGATGGTGCTGGCGCTGGTCTAGCTGAACTTTGATTAGCTGGCGCTTGATTGTAATCACTACCGCCACTGCTTTGATCCATGCCGCCATCATAACTAGCGTTAGAGCCATTACCATCACGACCGCCTAACATTTGCATTTGGTCGGCAATAATTTCTGTCGTGTAACGATCCTGGCCTTCTTTAGTTTGCCATTTGCGAGTTTGCAAGCGACCTTCCACATACACAGGACGGCCTTTTTTAAGATACTCACCTGCGATTTCCGCCAACTTACGGTACATCACAATATTGTGCCACTCGGTACGCTCTTGCTTGGCACCTGATTTATCTTTCCAGCTATCAGTCGTCGCAATACTAAAATTGCAAACAGCCTCACCATTTGGCATGTAACGTACTTCTGGATCACGCCCTAAGTTGCCGACTAATATCACTTTATTGACTGATGCCATTTTTATCCCCTCAACAATTTAAGCACTTGGGCTTCATCCCAATCGTGCATTTTATCTAACTTCAATATCACTGTGCGCTCTTGTGGTAACACTGCTACCTCAATCACGCCGCCAAGTTTAGCAAGCTCGCCTTTAAGCACGGCGGCATTTTCAGTACTCATATCCATTGCCGTTTCGCTCATGGTGTACATTTTGGTTCTGACCGCAGGTGGCGATTGCATCGAATAAGCAAGTACCAACCATAAAAACATCAGCAGACTACAGAAGATGAACACGCTTGAAAAGCCAAACGCATGCGACAAATAGCCGCCAAAAGCACCACCCACGAAAACACCTAAGGATTGTGACGTATTATAAACGCCCATCGCTGTACCCTTGGCCGCAGCAGGTGCCATTTTACTAATAATTGAAGGCAATGAAGCCTCGAGTATATTAAACGCAATAAAATATAGGGTCAGTGAAGCAACTATGCCCCAGAAGTGCTGGATTGAAGCTGAAAACATAAGCTGTGCAACCAGCATAATCGCAATGGCGCTCACAAATACCTGCTTCATTTTTGACTGTTTTTCAGCATAAATAATGGCAGGTACCATCAACACAAAGGATGCCAACAACACCGGCAAGTAAATCTGCCAATGCTGGTTCTCATGCATGCCACTAGACTTGATAATAGCAAACGGCACGACAACGAACATCGCCATTTGCGTAGCATGTAACGCAAAAATACCGTAATTCAAACGCAATAACTGTACATTTCTAAGCACGTCTTTCAGCTTGGCAGGCGCAGCGCTTGCATCTGAATGGTAATGGCTATGCACAGGATCTGGCACCACGAACTTCACCACTGCAATCGCAGCTAGCGTTAACAATCCAGTCATGGCAAATATGCCTGGCACGCCTATCCATTGGTTAAGTAAAGGCCCACCCACTAATGAAACGGCAAATGCCACGCCTATCGTAGCGCCTATCGTCGCCATGGCTTTGGTGCGATGTTCGTCACGTGTTAAATCGGCAAGCAAAGCGGTCACTACCGCAGAAACCGCACCAGCACCTTGAATCACTCGGCCTAGAATAACTGCTTCAATGTTAGGCGCTAACGCTGCCACCATGCTACCTATGGCAAAAATGGCAAGACCTAAATATAGAACCGGCTTGCGGCCGAATCTATCTGAAGCCATGCCAAAAGGTAGTTGAAATAATGCCTGTGTGAGGCCGTAAGCACCTAAAGCCAAACCAATCATGAGGCTGCTAGGTTTTTCCGGCAAGGTTGAGGCGTAGATTGCAAAGATCGGCAAAATTGAAAACATGCCAAACATACGTAAACCGTAAATAGATGCCAAGCTCATGGTGGCGCGCACTTCTACTGGCGACATTACTTCAGAGGCGATTTCAGTAACTTGATGATTGGATGCGTTATTCGATGATGACATGAAAAATATTGAGCTATTCGCGTAAAAGTAGGTATATTAGCAGGTTGCCCTAATTTTCGTAAAAGCATTATGGAATTCATCAAAATACGCGGTGCTCGCACGCACAACCTTAAAAACATCTCGCTGGATATTCCACGCAATAAGCTGGTAGTCATTACCGGACTATCCGGCTCAGGCAAGTCGTCACTTGCTTTTGATACGCTGTATGCGGAAGGTCAACGCCGTTATGTAGAGTCCCTGTCTGCCTACGCACGACAATTTTTGGCACGCATGGATAAACCAGATGTTGATTTGATTGAAGGTCTATCACCAGCTATTTCAATCGAGCAAAAATCCACCTCGCACAACCCTCGCTCTACCGTGGGTACTGTGACGGAAATTCACGATTATTTACGTCTTTTGTACGCCAGAGCTGGTGACCCTGAATGCCCTGAGCATGGCATTAAGCTAGAAGCACAAACCGTGAGCCAAATGGTGGATAGCGTATTGGCGCTACCTGAAGACACCAAACTGATGATTCTTGCGCCCGTAGTAAGCAATCGCAAAGGCGAGCAACTGGATTTATTTGAAGAACTAAAAGCGCAAGGTTTTGTGCGATTGCGCGTTGATGGCAAGATTTATGAAGTAGATGCCCTACCGCAACTGGCAAAAACCACTAAACATAATGTCGACGTAGTCATCGACCGCTTAAAAGTTAAGCAAGACATGAAGCAACGCATTGCCGAATCATTTGAAACGGCTTTACGCTTGGCAGAGGGTAAAGCCATTGCCGTGGAAATGGATACCGACAAAGAACATCTATTCTCGGCCAAGTTTTCATGCCCAGCCTGCGACTACTCGCTTGCCGAGCTAGAACCTCGCCTATTCTCATTCAACAACCCGATGGGCGCATGCCCGACCTGTGATGGCTTGGGCAACATCAACTTTTTTGACCCGAAACGCGTAGTGGCATT
>JAZJYS010000118.1:0-22634 GCA_040390265.1 Pseudomonadota bacterium
TTACATTGTCTATTGAAACAACAACTACCATTAACTTTAACGAGTTAGGCCTTATCGAACCCATTTTGCGTGCGATTAATGACGCAGGCTATACCACACCAACCCCTATTCAAGCCAAAGCCATTCCGCAAGTATTAAGCGGTGGCGATTTACTGGCTGGCGCGCAAACAGGCACAGGGAAAACTGCCGGCTTTACACTGCCGATTTTGCATTTACTCAGCCAAAAGCCTTTAGCCGAAGTAGCCAAAGGCCGCCCACGTTGCCTAATGCTAACACCAACACGCGAGCTGGCAGCACAAATTGAAGAATCCGTAAAAGTTTACGGCAAATATCTACCGCTGACCTCTACTGTGATTTTCGGCGGCGTGAATGCTAACCCGCAAATCGCGCGCCTGAAAAAGCCACTGGATATTCTGGTAGCTACACCAGGTCGCTTACTCGATCACGCAAATCAAAAGAACGTAGATCTTTCAGGTGTTGAAATTTTAGTGTTAGATGAAGCTGACCGCATGCTGGACATGGGCTTTATTCGCGACATTAAAAAGATTCTCGCCATGCTGCCTAAGCAGCGTCAAAACCTATTATTCTCAGCCACGTTTTCAGATGAAATCAAAGCGCTAGCTGACGGCCTGCTACATAACCCGGGCTTTGTTGAAGTGGCACGCCGCAACACCGCCTCTGAACTTGTTGAGCAAACAGTACACATGGTCGCGCAAAGCCACAAACGTGACTTGATGAGCCACCTCATCAAACACCACGACTGGAAACAAGTGTTAGTGTTTACTCGCACCAAACATGGCGCGAATCGTTTAGCTGAAAAACTCATCAAAGATGACATTCAAGCTGCCGCAATTCACGGCAACAAGAGCCAAGGTGCGCGTACAAAAGCATTGGCACAATTTAAAGATGGCACGATGCGCGTGCTGGTAGCCACGGACATTGCTGCACGTGGCCTGGATATTGACCAATTGCCGCAAGTCGTCAATTTTGAATTGCCGAATGTACCGGAAGACTACGTGCACCGTATTGGTCGTACCGGCCGCGCTGGTAGTAGTGGCGCAGCGGTATCATTAGTGGATCGTGAAGAGTTGAAACTGCTGAAAGATATTGAAAAGCTGATTAAACGCGAAATTCCAAAGGTCATCGCAGAAGGCTTTACACCAAACGCTAATCCTGAGCCAGAAGCACCGCGTGCGCCACGCCCACCACAAGGTCAACCTCGCGGACAATCACGTAGACCTCAAGGTGAAGCGAATACTGCTGGTCAGAATGCTGGACGCAATCAAAATCGCGGTCAGTCCCAAGGCAGAAACCAAACAGCACGCAATGCAGAAGGCCGCCCGGCACAACAGCGCAGGCCACAAAGCAGTTCACCAAACGGCAATACACAAAGCCCTGCACAAACTGCGAGCACTAAGCATATGTCTGAGGCAGCGCGTCATCAGGCTATGCCACAACCTGCTTTATTTTCGCCAAAAAGCCCGAATCATGGCAACGGCAATCGTGGTGGCAACCCTAACCACGGCGGCCCAAGCCATCGCACGGGTGGTAGAGGTCGATAATTCATAAAAACCTGTACTTTGTTAAAAAACAAGGTACGGGACATTTAGGCAAATAACAAAAATAGATTAAAATTCTAGTTCAAATTTTATACATCATCTGTATTAGGAATACACCATGCAAATTGCAATGAACACTGTAGTCACCATGACTTACGAATTAAAAGATGCCGACGGCAACGTACTTGAATCAAGTGCAGAACCAGTGGCTTATCTACACGGCGGCTACGACAATATTTTCCCTAAAGTGGAAGAAGCCATGCACGGTAAAAATATCGGCGATGTTGTGATTGTAGATTTACAACCAGCGGACGCTTTTGGTGAGTATGACGAAGAACTCGTGCAAATCGAACCAGCGAGCGCTTTTCCTGCGGCAGAATTAGAAGTCGGCATGCAGTTTGAAGGCGAAGACCCAACCGGTGATGTTGTTTTATACACCGTAACAGAAATCGCTGACGGCAAAGTCATTGTTGATGGCAACCACCCTTGGGCTGGCGAACGCGTGATATTCAGCGCAACCATTACTGATGTGCGTGTAGCAAACAAAGAAGAAGTGACACATCAGCACGTGCACGGCGCGGGCGGTCATCACCACTAAGCAATAAATTGTAGCGAAAACTAAAAAGCACCTCTCTGAGGTGCTTTTTTATCATGACACCCTTATCAAGATAAATACTTCCAGCCATAATTACTTTACCTTGAGCGCGTGAGTTTATTGCGCCTGATTTATAAGGTATAACATTAACAATCACCAATGCGACTTAATTAACCTGACTGAAAACACCCTTAGCAAGAATACCGATAAAACGTTTGGAGTAATAATGCATACAATCGACATTTTCCCGTGGGATGATAATTTCAATACGGGTATTGCTAAGATTGACGAGCAACACAAAATGTTAGTCAAACTGTTAAATCAATTGGCGAATCATGTTGCGTTCAAATCAGACCGCTCTGCATTAAATGTGATTTTTGATGAACTTGCAGACTATGCTATCTATCACTTTAAGACTGAAGAAGAAATTTGGCATGAATACTTGCCAGACGACCCGATGGAGTCCTCTCATAAAGAGGTCCATAACAGTTTTATCGCCAATGTTGTTGGTCTAAGAAATCAGGAGAGCTCCAGAACTGCAGAAGATGTGGTCGCCGATGTACTTGGCTTTCTTACCCGATGGCTAGCCTCGCACATCTTGGAAAACGATAGATACCTAGCGCATGTTGTGCTGGCAATGCAATCCGGCATGCCGCTGGAACCAGCAAAGAAACATGCTACCGAACAAATGAACGGTTCAACGAGAGCGTTGATTGACATCATACTTTCCATTTACGAAAGTATCTCTACCAACACATTACATTTAATGAGCGAGCTTTCTGAGCACAAACATTACGACGCCGAGCTACAGCAGTCACACAAACTCTTTCTGTCGATGCTTGAAGCTAGTCCAATTGCCGTTCGCATTGTATCGCCTGAAACTCGCAAGGTGTTATTTGCCAATGAACGTTATGCCAAGCTAACCAATGCCAAAATGGAAAATGTCATTGGCTCAGACCCTCATCAGTTCTACGCCAATCCACAAGACTACGAAGACACACTCCATCAGATTGAACAGGATGTGCCTATTGTTGAAAAATTGGTCGAACTAATAATCCCAGACTCAGAAAAAGTTTGGGCTTTGGCCACTTACTCAAAAACTGAATATGATGATGCCCCAGCGGTGCTTGGTTGGTTCTATGACATCACGGACATTCTGGATACGGAGGCAAAATTACAACTACTGGCAGACAACGTGAGCGATGTCATCTCACGGCATGATAAAGAGGGAAATTATCAGTTTGTCACCGCCTCTTGCCTGTCATTGCTGGGATATCGTCCTGATGAGCTCATCGGCCATTCCTGTTATGAATTCTTTCATCCAGATGACTTGGCCGAGGTTCGCTCAATACATCAACAGATCATAGACCGCTCTGTTACATCGACCGTTAACTACCGATTAAAGCGCAAGGACAATACATACATCTGGGTCGAAACCACAGTTCGCACCACGCGTGATGCTAACAACAAGGCTATCGATATAGTGGCAGCCACCCGTGACATTTCAGAGCGAAAAAGAGCTGAACAATTACTACTGGATAGCGAAGCATTCAACCAGAGTGTGTTTGACTCACGCATCGAGAATGTTGCAGTGTTAGATACACAAGGCCTGATTATCGCGGTCAACACGGCTTGGGAAAAGTTTGCACTTGCCAATGGTTCACATGACAATGACCATGTTGGCACAAACTATCTTGAGGTATGCGCCAGCTTGCCTAGTCACCTCCATACTGAATATGCAGATGATGCAGTTGCAGGCATCAAGAAAGTACTGTCTGGTGAATTGAAAGAATTCACGCTGGAATACCCCTGCCACTCACCAGAGAAACAACGCTGGTTCAATATGCTGGTAACCCCGCTCAAAGCCTCCCGAGGCGGAGCAATCGTGGCTCATGAAGATATCAGCATCAGAAAACAGGCTGAAGAAAAGCTACGTGCCAGCTCGCTCTATGCTAGATCATTAATTGAGGCAAGCCTTGACCCATTGGTGACGATTAGCACCGAAGGCAAGATCATGGATGTAAATCAAGCCACAGAAAAAGCAACAGGAGTCAGCCGCGATCAACTCATTGGCAGCGATTTTTCTGATTACTTTACCGAACCAGCCAAAGCACGCGCCGGCTACCAGCAAGCATTCAAGCTAGGTCAGGTCACAGACTACCCCCTTGCCATTCAACACAAATCAGGTGCGATTATCGAGGTACTTTACAATGCCAACGTGTACCTTGATGAGCAGGGTGAAGTGGCTGGTATTTTCGCCGCCGCACGCGATGTAACTGAACGCAAACGCATAGAAGCCGAGCTTAGCAAAAGTGAAGCTAACTATCGGAATCTGTTTGACCATATGCAGTCTGGTTTCTCAGTGCATGAGATTATAAGAGACGCAAATGGGCACATAGTCGATTACATGTTTCTGAGTGCCAATGCGGCTTACGGTAAAGTCACAGGCCTGAATCCAGACCAAATTGTAGGGAAACGTGTTACGGACGTGTTGCCTGGCATTGAGCATGACCCAGGGGATTGGATTGGTAAGTTTGGCAAAGTCGCCACTGAAGGTACTCCTATTCAAATAGAGCAGTACTCGGCACCTTTAGGACGCTGGTTCTCGGTATTTGCTTATCAGCCATCTCCCGATCAATTTGCTGTGCTAGTTAACGATATTACCGAGCGTAAACAAACAGAGTTAGACCTCAAGATTGCCGCAGCAGCATTTGACTCCCAAGAAGGCATGATTATCACTGACGCTGAGTCAGTGATTCTGAAAATCAATAAGTCATTTACCGAAATCACTGGCTATACGGCTGAAGAAGCCATTGGTCAAAAAATGAAATTGCTTCGCTCAGGGGTGCATGACGCCAATTTTTACAAAGCCATGTGGGAAAGCATCAACACTACCGGCGCATGGCGTGGAGAAATCTGGAATCGTCGCAAAAATGATGAAATCTACCCAGAATGGCTAACAATTACGGCCATAAGGGGAAATGGTGACTTAGTCACGCATTATGTGGGCACCATGATCGACATCACGGCACGTAAGGCTGACGAATTACGCATCGCTCATCTAGCGCACTACGACATGCTCACCGACCTCCCCAATCGTGCCATGCTGACCGATCGCCTGCACCAAGCAGTTGCACAAGCAAGACGAGATCAATACTTATTAGCATTAATGTTTCTGGATTTAGATAAGTTTAAGATAGTCAATGACACGCTCGGCCATGAAGTGGGCGACCTGCTGCTCAAACAAGTAGCCATTCGCCTGCAATCTTGCGTTCAGCGCGAGTCAGACACGGTATCTCGCCTTGGCGGTGACGAATTTGTTGTGCTATTGCCGCGCATTGAAAATGAACATGAAACTGACATCGTCGCTAAGAAAATACTGCTCGCACTGAATAAACCGTTCAACATCGGTCAGCATTCAATAACCATAGGTTCCAGCATCGGTATTGCTATCTATCCACAGCATGCAAATGACGTAGAGTCTCTAATGAAAAACTCTGATTCTGCAATGTACCAAGCCAAGAATGATGGGCGAAACTGCTTCAGATTCTTCAAGCCAGAAGTAGAGGTCAGCAAGGAGAGTTAAACAACGCCTCAACACTCAACTGAAGTGTGTAACAGACTACCATCTAATTGCCTAAAGATTGAAATAACCCACTCTTTAGTGAGCGCATCCAAGCAAAAGTCTTAATCTCAATAGCGATTTAAGACTTGCTCACCAAATCTTTGAGCTTATACAAAAAATCCAGCGCTTGTTTCGGCGTTAAATCATCGGCTTGCATGGATTCCAATTCGGCAATTGCAGGGTGTTGAGGTAGCTCGACATCTTGCTCGCTCGCCATAAACATATCGGTCTGCGGCATGGATGGTGTGTGCTGTGCTACTTGGCTGATTTCTAGCTGCGCCAGCTTTCGCTTTGCCGCCGTAATCACTGGCCTTGGAATGCCCGCCAATTGCGCCACTTGCAGGCCGTAACTTTGATTGGCAGCGCCCTCTTCAACCTTGTGCATAAACACAATATTGTTACCGTGCTCTACCGCATCCAAATGCACATTCGCTGCATATTTGAATTCATCCACGATGCGCGTCAGCTCAAAATAATGCGTGGCGAATAATGTGTAGCTACGATTTTTTTCCAGCAATTGCTTGGCCACTGCCCAGGCCAGACTCAACCCATCAAAAGTTGAAGTACCGCGACCGATTTCATCGAGCAGCACCAAGCTTTTATCGGTGGCGTTATGCAGAATGTTAGCCGTTTCCGTCATTTCCACCATAAAGGTAGAGCGTCCACCAGCCAAGTCATCCGAGGCACCAATCCGCGTCATGATACGGTCAATCTCACCAATATTGGCCACATTGGCTGGCACATAACAGCCGCAATGTGCCAGCAACACGATCAAAGCGGTCTGGCGCATAAAGGTCGATTTACCACCCATGTTCGGCCCGGTTATCAATAGCAACTGGCGATAAGGGTTGAGCACCACATCATTGGCAATAAACGGCTGCCCTGAATTTTGCACCGAAATTTGTTCCACTACCGGATGTCGACCATGCTCAATGTGAATACCAGCTTCAGTGGTAAAATTTGGCGCCACATAATTCAAAGTGACTGCGCGCTCAGCAAAACAGCTTAAAACATCTAGGCTGGCAACCGCGCCAGCATTGGTCTGCAGGGCAGCGATAAATGGCAGCAACTGATTCAGCACTTGCTCATAGAGCATTTTTTCACGCGCCAAAGCACGGTCGTTGGCACTCAGCACTTTGTCTTCAAAGGCTTTGAGCTCAGGCGTAATAAAGCGCTCGACGTTTTTCAATGTTTGGCGGCGCCTGTATTCAGCAGGTGCGCTTTCGGCCTGTGTGCGGCTCATTTCGATGTAAAAACCATGCACGCTGTTGTACTCTACTTTGAGGTTCGTGATGCCAGTACGCGCTTTTTCTGCCGCTTCAAATTGCAGTAAAAATTCACCATGATTATTTTGCAAGGCGCGCAGTTCGTCCAGCTCGGCATCATAACCATCGGCAATCACGCCGCCTTCGCGCAACACTACGCTAGGTTCGGCTTTAATGGCGCCAATTAACGAGCGCACCACATCGCTAGGGGCTTGTAGATTTGCACCCAAAGTTCGCAATAAACTGGTTTGCAGGTCTTGCAACTGTAGTTGCAGCAAGGGCAACTGCTGCAAGCTCATCATCAAGCCTGATAAATCACGTGGTCGCGCTGTTTTTAAAGCGATGCGCGCAGTAATGCGCTCAATATCTCCGATAGACTTGAATGCCGCATTGAGGTTTTCAAAGTGATTATTTTGAATCAGTTCCGCCACCGCCTCATGACGCTTCATCACCAAGTTACGATCTTGCATAGGATGATGCAACCAGTGCCGCAGCAGACGTGCACCCATTGCCGTTTGCGTGGTATTAAGCAACGAATACAGTGTGGGCGAGGCCTCGCCACGCAAAGTCATATCAATTTCCAGATTGCGACGCGTTGCCGCATCCAGCTGAATATAAGCGCTGGTGGTTTCCACACTCAAGGCATTGATGTGCGGCAAAGTGGTGCGCTGGGTATGCTTCACATAGTCCAACAATGCGCCTGCCGCACAAATAGACGGATTTAAGCTTGCGCAACCAAAGCCATTCAAGTCATAGGTATTGAACTGCTTGGTCAGCGTGTTAAAGGCGCTATCGAAATCGAATTGCCACGGACTCAAACGTTTTTTAGCCACTTTGCTGGAAGCGAGTGCCGCATGCTGAAAATCATCTGCCAACAAAATCTCGCTGGGGGAAATACGCTCAATCTCTTGTGCCAGTAAGCCAACAGCAATTTCACTCAAAATAAACGTGCCAGAAGCCAAGTTCAAACGCGCCAAGCCTATCACGCCATCGGCCTGAAAAATGCTGAGTAGTTGATTATCGCGCGATTCGTCCAACAGTGCAGTGTCGGTCAAAGTACCGGGCGTTAAGATACGCGCGACTTGCCGCTCTACTGGGCCTTTGCTGGTGGCTGGGTCGCCAACTTGCTCACAAATAGCAACCGCCTCGCCCATTTTAGCCAGTTTCGCCAAATAGCCTTCGGCCGCATGATACGGCACACCCGCCATTTTAATCGGCTGGCCGTTACTACTGCCGCGATGCGTTAAAGTAATACCCAGTAAGCGCGAGGCTTTTTCAGCATCTTCAAAAAACAATTCGTAAAAATCACCCATGCGATAAAACAGCAGCATGTCTGGATGCTGTGCTTTTAAGCCAAGATACTGGCGCATCATGGGAGTATGGTTGGAAGTGTTATCTGAGGCTGCGTGGTTATTCATCGATCAATAGCTACTTTCTATGACTACTTTGAGAAATAATGTGTTGGCATAATACATGAGAAAACGGCATCCACAATCGTGGATGATGCCTTAGTAATAAGCCAAGCAACTTTAGTGCGGCGTGGTACTTGTGCCAGCTGTTTCTGCTGACGATTTTGGCGGCATGATAAACTCTGTCGGATGCTGATTCAATCGAGTGGCCAAATTGCGCATCAGCAAGCGCCATTGTTTAAAGCGCACTTTGCGTGACTTCATGGCGATATACAAAGCTAGACCAAAACTGACGGCAAGATTCGTCATACCAATCAGCACCAATCCCAGCGCGGCAAATGCCACAGCCTGCCAACTCAGCATAAAGTCTAAACCAACTGCTGCCACGCCAACAAAGGCTGATGAAAAAGTAATATGCCGAATATCAAACGGCAGCCCAAACAGAACGCCAATAGCGCTCATGCCGCCTAACAAACAACCAAAATAAAAGTTACCGGCCAATGCGCCTAAGTTATTTTCAACGTAAGTGGCTACACGATCCAATCGAGCCACGCCCAATAATTTTTGCAGCCAGCTTAAAGCGCGTAACCGCTGCGGAATTTTGTTATAGACCGCCATGTTATCGTGGTATCCAGAAATCAAACCGGCCAAGAACAAACACACACCGGCAATTGCCGCATAAAAGACCGCGCCACTGTGTATCGGGTCAATATCCGCCAACAAATGATGCGCTTTCTCTGGGGTCACAAAATGCTGCCCAGTGTAGTAATGCACAGTCCAGGCAATCAACATTGCAACAGGGATAGCAAAGACAACATTACCAAAAATAGCAACCATTTGGCTGCGCATAGTTTTTGCAATCATATTGACTAAATTATCCATTTCCTTACTTTTGGCATCCGTCGCATCCACGCTGGCAGCAATCGCTGCGGCAGTCATCGCTGGCTGCTTGGTGGCTACGGTAAAGTGCAGAATATGAATCAAAATAAAACCAAACGCATAATTCAGACTGAAGAGTATTGCCTCTGTCAGCGGCGCCAAATGCTGCTTGGCAACAATCAGCTTAATCATGGCCATCGCCCCGACAACGATGCCCGCACCCATGGCTGAACGCATTAAGGCAAAGTATTCACTGCGATTTTCAGTGATGTAATGCTCACCGGTGCGACTGGCATTCTCAGTCACACGCAACGCCATGATTTCTACATTTTCCTGCCAGTGTTCATGCACATCATTTTTATGACACTCACTGTAAACCAGCTCTTTAAACAACTGCGCAACCTCTACATTCGCAGTTTCACCATGATCTAGATGATTGAGAATATGTAGCAGGCACTCCAATCGTGCCAGTTGCTGCGACATTTTTTGCAATAGGTACGTCAAATGAATGCTGGTGCCAGCTTGCGTACTATTGCGGCGAATTTTGGTAATGATGGTATTGCATTGATCAAGCATCACCAAAATATGCTTAATGTCGGCATCTTCACTCGCTATAGCATCCATCGGCGCAACAGGATTGATGACGCTGAGGTTGCTACAGGCTAGGAATTCAGCCAATTCAACCTGCTGCGTAATAAATGGCGAAGTATGCTGCTCAAGCTCTGGATGGTTGCGCAGCAACTCAGGCTCAAGCCCCAGTGCGGCAATGCGATAAGACAGCACCTGTGTCGCCGCCAACAAATTTTGTCGGCAAGGTTCAGTGAGCTCGGCTGGCGCCTCATTAAAGCGCATCGCAACAATCAGCTGCTCCCATACTGTATCCGGCACATCCAACACCCATAACGCATCGCTAGGCTTAGGGAAAAACAGTGCGAACAAGTCGATTAAATAAGAGGAATCAACCGCCTCTGGCAAAAACTTGTGAGAGAGACGGCGGCGCATTTCGGTAAAAAAACCAGAAAATACAGAATGCCGCACCGTCAAAAACAATGAAATCGGCTTATGCTCGCTTAACAGCTTTAACAGAGCTTCGCGCAGCAACCGTGCTTTCTCAGCATCCTCATTCAGTAAATAACAAAGCGCTTGAATGGCCTTCACAGCCGCCTCTGTTTGCTGCGGTTTAGGCGGCCGAATTTTCGCGACTAAATCAGCAATGAACTGAGGTGTCCGCTCGGGAGACTTAATATATCGCTCAAATACATGTTCTATCATTTTTGTGCTTTGATACTCGCAATTTTAGATTGAACGCAGACTGCGCGTTTGAAAGTAGTCTAAACGCTTTTATACAAAACTATTATAAAAAATAGGAAAAACCATCCCAACCTTTCAGTGGGTAGTCTTTAGAGTGCGATTGGGAGCGTGGAGTTTGGAGGTGAACTTATTGCAAAGGTAAAACTAATATTTTCATATCGCCAACTTAATGCGTGGCTGGCGATATGAAAACTTAACTGGCGTTAATTATTTCGGTGTTTTAAGCGCGTCTGTTAAGTGCGGCGCTAATGTTTGCAGCATTTGTGCGAACACTTTTGGGTTAGCTGCAACGATATTGCCAGTTTTCAGCCAAGCTTCGTTACCTTCAAAGTCACCAACGATACCGCCTGCCTCTTGCACAATCAAACCACCAGCAGCAATGTCCCATGTAGACAGACCAATTTCCCAGAAACCATCGTACCAACCCGCTGCAACGTAAGCCAAGTCCAAAGCTGCTGAACCTGGGCGACGAATGCCGGTGGTTTTTTTAATCATGTCTTTCAACATATCTAAATAAGTATCTAAATGTGTGAAGTCACGGAATGGAAAGCCAGTACCGATGATGGTTTCTTGCAGCTTAGTGCGTTGTGTTACACGAATACGCTTGTCATTCAAAAATGCGCCACGACCTTTAGTTGCGGTAAACAAGTCATTTCTGTTTGGGTCATACACAACCGCATGCGTCAGCACACCACGCTCTTGCAGCGCAATCGAAATACAATATTGCGGCATACCATGCAGGAAGTTTGTCGTGCCATCCAACGGATCAATAATCCAAATGAAGTCAGCTTCAATGTTTGACTCACCACTTTCTTCACCTAAAAAGCCGTGTGTTGGATAGAGTTCTTTAAGCGTATCAATAATGGCTTGTTCCGCGGCTTTATCAACCTCAGTCACAAAATCATTGTAGGTTTTGGTTTGAATCTTAAGAGAACCAATGTCCTCTGAGGCACGTGTAATAATACTGCCAGCGCGGCGTGCAGCTTTCACTGCGTTTGATAGCATAGGATGCATATTTTCTCGAATCTATGTAAGTGGTCTGTTCTTTAGCTTAAATACCCTAGCCTAATTTACCCTACAGAGTAGGATAAATCTAAAATTAAAGTAGTGTTAAAGAACTGATAAAATAGCATTTTAACGGTTATTGCCTATACTTCAAAATTTACGTTTTTTAAAACGCTATATTTTCAAAATATTTAGGCGATGGAAATACATACTTCAATTTATGACGCCAACATCAGCCCCGAATAATCCAGCGCCAGCCGCAACTAAATTAAGCACCTTACACAATTTCCGTGTAGTGCTCTGCCAAACCAGCCACCCAGGCAATATAGGCTCCGCAGCGCGCGCCATGAAGACAATGGGCTTGCTGCACCTATATCTCGTCAAACCAGATAGCTTTCCAGATGCGCATGCCACGGCACTTTCTACTGGGGCGGCTGATTTACTTGAAAATGCCATCGTCACCGAAACCCTGGCTGAGGCACTCACCGGCTGCGCTTTTGCCATCGGCATGAGCGCACGTAAGCGCAATCTGTCACATGAGTTACTGAATGTACGCGCTGCTGCAACACAGGCAATTGAAATTGCCACAACACAACCTGTAGCGCTAGTATTTGGCACGGAAATGAGTGGACTCTCCAATGCGGAGCTTGATCTATGCCAGATGCTGGCAATGATTCCAGCCAACCCTGAATACTCATCGCTTAACTTAGCTGCCGCCGTGCAAATCATGTGTTACGAACTAAGAATGGCAGCCCTTGAAGATACAACCATCAGCCCCAATACTACTGCTGAGCTTGCCACGATTGATAGTGTAGAAGGTTTTTATGCCCATTTAGAGGCCACCCTACTACACATAGGCTACCTAAACCCTGCCGCACCGAAAAAACTAATGGAACGCTTAAGGCGTATTTACGCAAGAGTCCGGCTAGAAAAAGAAGAAGTGAACTTGTTACGTGGCATACTTACTCTAACCGTAACACCCAGAAAACACGATAAATATTAAATGGTTCACAACTATGTTTAATCACGTAAAAGAAGATATCTCCATTGTTTTTGAGCGCGACCCTGCCGCAAGAACACACTGGGAAATCATCACCACTTACCCCGGTGTACATGCCTTACTCATGCACCGTTTATCGCACTGGCTGTGGAGCAAAGGCTTTTACTGGCTAGCACGTTTTTGCTCACATATTGGCCGCTGGTTGACCGGCATTGAAATTCATCCAGGCGCAACGATTGGTCGCCGCGTGTTTATTGATCACGGCATGGGTGTGGTGATTGGTGAAACCGCTGTGATTGGCGACGATTGCACGTTATATCATGGCGTCACATTGGGTGGCACCTCTTGGAACAAAGGCAAACGTCACCCTACGCTAGAGGCCGGCGTGGTGATTGGTGCCGGCGCTAAAATACTAGGGCCAATTACTGTGGGCGCTGGCGCTAAAATCGGGTCTAACGCCGTAGTGGTAAAAGATGTACCAGCCAATGCCACGGCAGTCGGTATTCCTGCGCATATCCTAGAAGAAGGAAAAAACAAAAAGCAGGAAGAAGTCAGCAAAAAAGTAGGCTTCGCGGCTTATGCGGTAGGTGATGATGAAAACGACTCATTGAATCCAGAAGCTTTAATTAAAGTACTGCAATCATTGCTAGGACAAACCGCCAAGCAGGATCGTGAGTTGCAAGCACTTAAAACGCAGCTCGCGGAACTCACGCTTAGCCAGCAAGCAGACGTGCAATCTAATGCAGATTTAGCCGCCGCATTTGCTACAAAGAAACCAAAAGTGGAATCTGGAACTTAAGCAGGTAATAGTTGACCAATGTTGTCGGGTATTATAGAATTACGACACTTAATTAGGCTCCGATAGAAAAATGAGACTCACCACCAAAGGTAGATTTGCCGTTACCGCAATGCTAGACCTCGCGATGCATGAGGTGGCAGACTCCGTCAATATCAAACCAGTCACACTGGCTGGTATTAGCGAACGTCAAGGAATTTCACTTTCTTACTTAGAGCAGCTTTTTAGCCGCTTGCGTCGTCAAGGCTTGGTATCCAGCGTGCGCGGGCCGGGTGGCGGCTACATGCTTGCAAAAACGCATGCCGATATTTCTGTTGCTGAAATCATTAGCGCGGTCGATGAAAATATTGATGCTACCCAATGTGGCGGTCATGAGAACTGCCGTGACGAAGGTCGTTGCATGACGCATGATTTATGGTCAACACTCAATAGCAAAATTTTAGATTATCTGGCTGGCGTAAGCTTGGCTGATATGGTGGCGTCACAACAAAGCGGCCAAAAAATAGTCATGGTGCCGCGCAGTAATTGTCAGAGCAGCGAATTAGACACCAAAGCAGTTGCGGCTTAAAGCAACCTGCAATCGCCATGAACAGCATCTATTTCGACCACAATGCAACAACCGCGCTGAATGAGCGCGTGTTAGAAGCCATGTTGCCGTGGATGCGCGCGCAAACAGGCAATGCTACCAGCCGCCATGTATTTGGTCGCTCAGCGCGTGATGCAATCGAGTATGCACGCGGTCAGGTTGCAGATGCTTGTGGTGCCTATGCCTCACAAGTGGTTTTTACTGCCAGCGGTACGGAAGCCAATAACTTTGCAGTTAAAGGCATCGCAGCAGCTAAGCCTAATAAACAAATTCTGACCAGTGCGATTGAACACCCTTGTGTTACTCGCCCAGCGTTAGCTTTGCAGCAACAAGGCTGGCTGGCACAAAAGATTGCAGTAGATGCCAATGGGCAGATTGATATAGCCGCATTAAGAAACCTACTTACAGCACCAACTGGCTTGGTTTCAGTCATGTTAGCGAATAACGAAACCGGTGTGATTCAAGACTTGGCAACGATTACCGAAATTGCGCATACGGCAGGTGCTTTTGTACATACCGATGCAGTGCAAGCTTTGGGGAAAATTAACGTTAACTTTTCAGACTTAAACGTTAATGCCATGACGATTTCGAGCCATAAAATTAGCGGCCCGCAAGGCGCAGCAGCCCTCATTCTAGATAAACGCGTTGATATTCAACCATTGCTGCACGGCGGTGGGCAAGAAAAAGGCTTACGTAGCGGCACTGAAAACGTAGCGGCGATTGTTGGCTTTGGTGCAGCATGTACACTTGCAGCAGCCAATACCAGCCGCTTTGCTAGCCACACGCAAAAATTGCGTGACCAGCTTGAAGCAGGCTTAAAACAACTCAATGTCACTATTTTTGGTGAAAAAGTAGCGCGCATTCCGAACACCTGTTTTTTTGCGGTAGATGGCATTGAAGGTGAAACCTTAGTCATGGCGCTAGATCGCAAAGGTTATGCGGTTGCCAGCGGATCAGCTTGCTCCAGTGACAGCACAGAACCTAGCCACGTACTTTTAGCGATGGGCGTGCCAGCGGACTTAGCCAGAGGCGCGATACGCGTTAGTTTTGGTGTAGCCAATACGTCAGAACAAGTGAATGACTTTTTAGTGATTCTAAAGAATGAAATTTTAAGATTGAAACAATTAACTTCTATTGCGGCATAACGCTGTATTGAATAGAAAAAACGCAAGGAAAAGCAAATGTCAGTAGAAATGCCCGTAATGAAAGATACGTATACAGAAGATGGTCTTGCCAAAGACGATATGCCGATTTATTTGGACTACTCTGCAACTACGCCTGTAGATCCACGTGTTGCAGCAAAAATGATTCCGTACATTACCGAGCATTTTGGCAACCCAGCTTCACGCAGCCACCCTTATGGCTGGACTGCTGAAAAAGCGGTTGAAAACGCACGTGAAGAAGTCGCTAAATTAGTAGGCGCTGACCCACGTGAAATCGTGTGGACATCTGGTGCGACAGAATCAAACAACCTTGCCATTAAAGGCGCGGCTAATTTCTATAGCGGCAAAGGTAAGCACATTATTACCGTGGCTACCGAACACAAAGCGGTAATTGATACGGTGCGTGAACTAGAGCGCCAAGGCTTTGAAGCGACTTATTTACAACCCGAACCAAACGGCTTACTGAATTTAGAGAAATTCAAATTAGCCATTCGCCCAGACACCGTATTAGCATCAGTCATGTTTGTGAATAATGAAATCGGCGTGATTCAAGACATTACCGCGATTGGCAACATCTGCCGCGAAAACAACGTGATTTTTCATGTCGACGCTGCACAAGCCACTGGCAAAGTGGACATTGATTTAACCAAGCTACCGGTTGATTTAATGAGCTTTAGCGCACACAAAACTTATGGCCCAAAAGGCATCGGCGCACTCTATGTACGCCGCAAACCACGCATCCGCATTGAGGCACAAATGCACGGTGGCGGTCATGAGCGCGGCATGCGTTCCGGTACATTGGCAACGCACCAAATCGTGGGTATGGGCGAAGCATTTCGCATTGCACGCGAAGAAATGCATGTTGAAAATGAACGTATTCGCTACTTGCGCGACAAACTATTACATGGCTTACAATCTATTGAAGAAGTGTATGTGAACGGCGATCTAGAGCATCGCGTACCGCACAATCTGAACATCAGCTTCAACTATGTAGAAGGCGAATCACTGATTATGGCGGTAAAAGGCATTGCGGTATCCAGCGGTTCTGCATGTACTTCAGCCAGCCTTGAGCCTAGCTATGTATTACGTGCATTAGGTCGCTCTGACGAATTGGCACATAGCTCAATCCGCTTTTCTATCGGTCGTTTCACGACAGAAGCCGATGTGGATTACACCATCGAACTCATGAAAAGCAAGATTGATAAATTAAGAGAACTCTCTCCACTTTGGGAGATGTTCAAAGACGGTGTGGATCTAAGCAAAGTCCAGTGGGCTGCACATTAATTTACTTACTAAGTAGCGTTTTTAAATAAAGATTTAAAGTGAAAATTTGAGACATAACAAGGATTTAAAATAGGAAGCAAAATCAAGACGACAAGCCGCAGACAGTACGATTAGTACGGCAAGGCGCAGTCAACGATGAGTTTGCGATGTATTTTAAATGCACAGGAGACATAAAATGGCATATTCAGACAAGGTATTAGACCACTACGAAAACCCACGTAACGTGGGAACTTTAGATAAAAATGACCCGAACGTAGGCACGGGCATGGTCGGCGCGCCAGCTTGTGGCGACGTAATGAAATTGATGATCAAAGTCAATGACAGCGGTATTATTGAAGATGCAAAGTTCAAAACCTATGGTTGCGGCTCTGCGATTGCTTCTAGCTCATTAGTCACAGAATGGTTAAAAGGCAAAACGATTGATGAAGCCTATGCCATTAAAAACTCTGCGATTGCAGAAGAGTTGGCGTTACCACCAGTGAAAATTCACTGTTCAGTATTGGCTGAAGATGCAATTAAAGCAGCAGTGGCTGACATCAAGGCAAAACAGTCAGCAAAAGAAGCAGCTTAATTTAAACGTTAAAGAAACTCATTATGGCAATCACACTGACACAAACCGCCGCAGACCGCGTTGAAAAATTCTTGGCTAACCGTGGCAAAGGACTAGGCTTACGCTTGGGCGTTAAAACCACAGGCTGCTCTGGTATGGCTTACACACTTGAGTTCGTCGATGAGTTAAACGAAGAAGACACGGCATTTGAAAGCCACGGCGTAAAAGTGATTATTGACCCTAAGAGCCTTGTTTATCTTGATGGCACTGAGCTCGATTTCACCAAAGAGGGCTTAAATGAAGGCTTCAAGTTTAACAACCCTAACGTGAAAGACGAATGTGGTTGCGGTGAAAGCTTTACAGTGTGAGCCAGAACTACTTCGCGCTATTTGGCTTAAGCCCGGCATTTGATATTGAGCTTAAGACACTGGAAAGTAATTACCGCAAGATTCAATCGGAGTCACATCCTGACCGTTTTGTCACAGCGTCAGCTGCTGAGAAGCTAGCCTCGATGCAAACAGCAACACTTGCCAATGAAGCGTACCAAACACTCAAATATCCAGCTAATCGAGCCAAGTACTTGCTGGAATTAAATGGCGTTACGGCGGTCAGCGATAGTAACACTGCCATGCCGATGCAATTTCTCATGCAGCAAATGGAATGGCGTGAAGCATTGGAAGATGCCAGAGCTGCAAAAGACATTGCCACATTAGAAGATTTGCATCACGAGATGCAGGCTGAGTCAAAAAGCTTGCAAGCGAATCTCTCTCAGTTTTTAGACGAAAAAAAAGACTACGCCACAGCGACTGAAATCACCCGCAAACTCATTTTTATTGATAAAGTGTGCGCGGATATTTACAAAGCTATCGAGCAACTAGAATAACTTTACACTGTCTGTTTTAATTAAAACCCAGCTAACGAAAACTCACTAATCACTAAAAATGGCATTACTCCAAATCTCCGAACCTGGCATGAGTGCCGCACCCCACCAACATAGATTGGCTGTAGGCATAGATTTAGGCACCACCAACTCACTGGTAGCCACGGTTCGTAGCGGCATGAGTACCGTGCTACAAGACAATTTTGGTCATTCCCTATTACCCTCAGTCGTGCGCTACAGCCCAAATGGCGAGGTCATCGTAGGTCACGAGGCGCAAGCGCAGCAAAGCGCAGATCCGATCAACACCATTATTTCAGTGAAACGCTTTATGGGGCGCAGCCTGAATGACATTACCGATAGAGCGCATATCCCTTATCATTTTGTTGATGGTTCTAGCACTGATGCAACTAAAGGTGATACCAGCCGCATATTGCAGATCCAGACCCGTGCTGGCTTAAAAAGTCCGGTTGAGATTTCTGCGGAAATTCTTAAGGCACTGAAAGCGCGAGCCGAAAAATCACTAGGAGGGGAGTTAGTTGGCGCAGTGATTACCGTACCAGCCTACTTTGATGATGCTCAACGCCAAGCTACTAAAGATGCGGCACGCCTAGCAGGCTTAAATGTCTTACGCTTACTCAACGAGCCTACTGCCGCGGCTGTAGCCTATGGACTGGATAACGCCTCTGAAGGTACTTTTGTCATTTATGACTTGGGTGGCGGCACGTTCGACGTTTCCATCCTCCGCCTCTCAAAAGGTGTGTTCGAGGTGCTTGCTACCAATGGCGACTCAGCCTTAGGTGGTGATGATTTCGATCATCGCATCTACTGCTGGGTATTAGACAAAGTGCGTGAAAGTAACGCTCAACTTGCGCCGTTAAGCGAAGAAGATACGCGTTTACTACTCACCAAAGCACGCCAAGCCAAAGAGTGGCTGACGGATAATTTTGAAGCACAAATCGTGTGCCGCTTAAGCAATGGCATCGTGGTAGATGTGACACTTACAGCACAACAATTGGTAGAAATCACACAGCATCTGGTCACAAAAACGCTATCCCCAACCCGCAAAGCCATGCGCGATGCCAGTTTAACTATTGAAGAGATAAACGGTGTAGTGTTAGTCGGCGGCGCAACGCGCATGCCACATATTCGGCAGGCAGTTGAAGACTACTTTAAGCAAGAACCACTCACAAACTTAGACCCAGACAAAGTGGTTGCCTTGGGTGCGGCCATTCAAGCCAATATATTAGTTGGTAACAAAAATGATGCCGACTTATTACTGTTAGATGTCACGCCACTCTCTCTAGGCCTGGAAACAATGGGTGGCTTGGTAGAAAAGGTCATCCAGCGTAATAGCACTTTACCGATTGCCCGCGCACAAGAATTTACTACCTATAAGGATGGCCAAACCGCCATGAGTATTCATGTCGTACAAGGCGAGCGGGAATTAGTAAGCGACTGTCGCTCACTCGCGCGTTTTGAACTGCGTGGCATACCACCGATGGTTGCCGGCGCAGCCCGCATTCGCGTTACCTTCACGGTTGATGCTGACGGCTTACTCTCTGTTTCAGCGCGTGAGCAAAGCACAGGCATAGAAGCACATATCGAAGTAAAACCGTCTTATGGTTTAAGCGAAGATGAAATTACAACGATGCTCAAATCTTCATTCAATAGCGCGGAAGCTGATAAAAAAGCCCGCATGCTGGCCGAAGCACGCGTGAGTGCAGGTGCAATCATCAGTTCAGTCAAAATCGCATTAGATGTTGATGGCAACCTGCTCAGTGATACGGAAAAGCAAGCGATAGAAGCGGAAATAGCGCGCCTTGAGACGATTGCACTCAAAGACGATGATACAGCCATACATGCTGCGGTAGATGCACTCAACCACGCAACAGAAGCCTTTGCCGCAGCGCGTATGAATGCGAGCGTAAGCCGTGCATTAGCCGGCAAGAATCTGGAAGATATTAACCTGTAGCACCAATGTTCTCTGTGGCGCGCAAGATGTGCGCCACAAAAAAGCATAAAACCCAATACTTAGGAAATACCATGCCACAAATCATCATCCTGCCCCACGTAGAACTCTGCCCAGAAGGCGCAGCTATTGAGGCAAAAAGCGGTGAATCCATTTGCGATGTTTTATTAAACAATCATATCGACATTGACCATGCCTGCGACCAAGCCTGTGCTTGCACCACTTGTCATGTCATTATTCGTGAAGGCTTTAAATCATTAGATCCATCCAGCGACCAAGAGGATGATTTACTCGATAAAGCCTGGGGCTTGGAGCCAAACTCAAGGCTATCCTGCCAAGCATTGGTGGGTACTGAAGATTTAGTAGTAGAAATACCGAAATACAGCATCAACATGGCAAAAGAAGGTCACCGCTAACAAAAAAAAAGGGCGCATTAAATGCGCCCTTATTCATTTACAAGCTGTCGACAAAGCGTTAGTTAGCTTCTGCAAGCTCCAACTCAACCGTATCTTCTTTTGCATGATGTAACGGTATTTTTTTCATCAACACCGCCACCACGAATATCGCAATTGCACTTAATACTGCTGTCAGGAAGCCAGTGAGCGGCACCATAAATGCTGTATAAATCATCAGCCAAAAATGGAATTTACTTTTCATATCCAGTACTTCTTGCACCTCTTTCCACTTGACCATGCCTGATGCTACATAGAGCAAAATACCACCAATGCAGGCCATGGGGACTTGTTCTAAATAAGTTGCCAAATATGCAGCCAATAATAATTTGAAGGTGAATTTTGCAATACCTGCAAGTGGAGAAACTGCGCCTAAGCGTATATTTACCGCTGTTCTAGCTAGTGCTCCGGTATGCGGGAAGCCATTAAAGAGTGGCGTAAAGATATTGACTAGACCTTGCCCCCAAAGCTCTTTATTAGGATTAAATGGTATACCTTTGTTATTAGCCATGCGATCTGCCATGCGGCTACACAAGAGGCTTTCAATGGCTGCAACAAAGTAAATAGCTACTGCAAAATAAAGCAGATCAAACCACACGGCACTCGTTGTCATATCAGGCAATGCCGGCATGGTGACATTCCAAAAATCTGTTGGAATGCTGCCATACTTATCTTTAATCAGCACTAAGCCCTTATCTTTCCAAAAGGTTGCCGCAGCTAACCAACCCAAACCCAGCCCAAATACTGGTGCGGGAATAAAAGTTGAAATCTTAATCAACACCTTACAAATAGCAAATGTACTCAGCGCCACAACCACCGCGTATATATTCATTTCACCAAAGTACTCAATAGCTTTTTTGATTTGACCGATGAAGTCATACCCAATTTTATGGTGAAAGCCAAACACCTCGCCCATTTGCGAAAAGGCGATTACCACGGCAATGCCGATGGTAAAGCCAACCACAATAGAATGAGGCACCAAGGTCACTATTTTGCCTTTTTTCAATAACCCAGTCAGCATTAACATTACGCCAGCACACATAGACACCAGCACTAAAAAGCTATGGTTATACGTTGCCATTAAGCCTGCAATAATTGGTATGTACGCAGCTGTTGGGCCGTAGACTTGATACTTACTACCTCCGAACAACGCGCCGAGTAAACCAGCAACCGCGCCTCCGACAATACCTTGCTCAGGACGCAAGCCACTTGCCATAGCAAAACCCATCGCCAGTGGAATGGCTACCATCGCCACAACCAAACCAGCAGTTAAGTCTTTAATAACATTTCTAGTGACATTTCCCTTGGCTAAATCTTCATAGCGACCATCATTAGGGTTAAGGTAGAATTTCAGTGTGCGTAATAACGTGCTGCTATCTTGCCTATGGCTCATATTGAAAACTTTCAGAATATAGGTTGAAAACGATAAAATCTGGCCAATTATACATTGATACAATATTCGAAATTACTTTAGCCTCTATTGGCCGCTTATAACATCAATGTGTCAGGTAAAAAAGTCACTTCGCCTGTGGCTAAATTATAAACGCCTCCGACAATACCAATTTTCTTGTCACTGAGCAGATCTTGAATAATGTCGCTGCTATGAAGAATCTCATCAATTTGCACACGTACATTTAGCGCGCAGACTCTATCTACAAAATCAGTATTAGATGAACTCCGATTTTCTACCGTTGTTTTATCCATACGTACTGCAGGACGAATTAAATTGATAATTTCACCAATATGCCCTTCTCTAAAATCATCACACGCCGCTTTCACGGCGCCGCAATCCGTGTGACCTAATACCACAACAATCTTGCTACCCAGATACTTAGAACTAAACTCCAGGCTACCTATACACTTATCTGAAGCAATGTTACCCGCCAACCTCACGCTAAATATGTCGCCTAACGCCTGATCGAATAACATCTCAACCGGAGCACGCGAATCACTGCAACTTAACACTGAGGCAAAAGGATGCTGTTTATCTTTAGTTAACATCACAAGGTTCAGCAAGTCTTTACTCGCTGATAAATTATTGGTAAACCGATGGTTACCTTCAATTAAAATATCCAACGCCTCTTGTGGAGACATCTTGTCGCGATTAAGTAATGGGTGTTTATACATGCTTTAATACCTCTCAGAACAATATGGCTGAATTATAACGCACCGGCATATAGTTACATGCTTAGTACAGCAAGCGATTGCAAAAGCAACATAAAAAAAACGGCATCCCTAAGGATGCCGTTTTAGTTTAAAACGATTAAGTGCTAACTATTAGAACTTGTAAGTTAGATCTAATTGAA
>JAZJYS010000119.1:0-2393 GCA_040390265.1 Pseudomonadota bacterium
TGAATATCCATTAATTTATAAAGAAAGTAAGTATGAGTAATTTACCTAAGTGTCCTAAATGTAATTCGGAATATACCTATGAAGATGGCGATATGTATATTTGCCCAGAATGTGCACATGAGTGGAGTAAGGATGCTGCTGAAGCCGGCGCAGAAGAAACTAAAGTCATTCGTGACTCGAATGGCAATGTGCTGCAAGATGGTGACACCATTACCGTGATTAAAGACCTTAAAGTGAAAGGCTCTTCATTGGTGGTTAAAGTCGGTACTAAAGTCAAAAATATTCGCCTTGTTGATGGCGACCATGATATTGACTGCAAAATTGACGGTATCGGCGCGATGAAGTTGAAGTCCGAGTTTGTGAAAAAAGCTTAATCGGACATTCGTCTGGGCGTTGCAATCGTATTTTGTTGCTGCGCCCGTTACGTGTTGTATGTGGCATCTTGTATCAAGGCTATAATAATTTAAGGTCTGTTTACTATCCATAAAGAATATGCCTTAGAATCTCTAAGTCTAGTATATAGTTCTAGGCATACATAACAACAGATACCGCAGTGAGGGATGCTTTTGATGTGCCGTAACAACAAACAAAATATCCGTGCACGTTTTTCTTTTCTGATGCGATACCTCGTAGTTTTCATCGGTCTCTTTCTATTTCTTACATCACCTTGTCGTGCTGATTCTGGGCCTGCTCATCTAAAATCTGCTTATCCTGCCTCAATTGCTGGATATTGGCATGAAGCCAGCCATGCATCTGTAGCAATGTCGGCGTTGCCCCTAACTGGTGGCGACTTCGTATTTAAAGGGCAATTGCATGTTGCTCAGTCTGGTGAGTATGTCATCGACTTTAGAAATACCAGTACATTCGAATCGTTTAAACATACGGTTTTAGATGATCGCCAAGTTGTGGTGGCGCACTTGGAAGGTGGTGTTGGCAGTATTGTTGTTAATCCTTTTGCGTTAAGACATGGGCGAGTGCTGCATTTAGAGGTGGGCAACTATACGCTGCAAACCTCACTTAAAACGCCTTATCTCATTGCGCAACCAGCCCTGTATATAGACTCATTCGAGCATTATCAGCAGGCGATTAAGCTTGGTAATGTGATTGCGCTTTTGTGTCTCGGGATATTGATTGGATTAATGGCCTATTACATTGTGCTGGGCTTTATTAGAAAGCAGATGGTGCATGGCATGTATGCACTGTTTATTTTAGGTAACCTGCTATTGCAGGGCACATCACTGTTGGTATTTTCTGATACGTTTGGCATGCACTGGTTTTATTTGAGTGCGATGCCTATTTTATTTTCCAATATCGCTTACGTTTTCTTTGTAAAAGGCTTGCTCAATATAGAGCGGGAAAATCATCCTGATATGTATCGCCTTATTCAATATGCGCTTGGCATATTGGTTGTGTTTGCGCTTTGGGGCTTACTCTCACCAACCTGGATGATGCAAATGGCACGCTATGGCGTTGGTGTTTTTCTTTTCTTGGGATTAGTGTGTAGTATTGATTTGAGTAGAAAAAAGAATATGACGGCTCGCTATTATTTGATAGCGATTCTTACTTTTTTTGTTTTAGGTATCCTGACTATCACCACTCAAAATTTTGCTGGATATACTTTTTATGTTGAACATTTGGGTTTAGTGTCGGTGACCATAGAAGCGTTGTTGTTATCGTTAGTGCTAAGTTATCAATTCAGTGAGTTGTTAAGAGAGAAAGAGCTTGCATTGGCAGCCCTTCAAGTGAGTGAAACGCAGGCAAAAACAGATAATTTGACAGGCTTGCCAAATCGAATTGCACTAGAACAAGCGATTCAGGCACTGCCAGAAAGCGGTAGCATTACGATGTTGGATCTGGATCATCTTAAATACTATAACGACACCTATGGTCATGCTTATGGCGATCAATTGTTGCGTGAGTTTAGTCTTGTGCTGCGTGAGAAGCTGGGTAGTTTGGCTACCTTGCATCGTTTGGGCGGTGATGAGTTTGCCATTACTTGTCCTACTGGCAATGAGGCTGGGATTCGAGCTGTGCTAGGCGATGCGATGGCGCATTTGCAAGCACATGGCTTTGAATCTGCGGGCGCTAGTGCTGGTACTGCTTTCATTCATGAGCATCCAGCTAATTACAGTATGGTGATGCACTTGGCCGATACGCGGATGTATGAAAATAAACGCCTCTACAAAAAGGAACGCCCGCAATAGGTTAGATGCGCAACATTACTTTCTTTGCATAAAGTGTACTGGCTGCGGCGCGGACATCTGCAACACTGGCTTACGAATTTTCCCCATCACATGCATTTCGCATGGTTTGCAGTCGAACTTTAAGGTAAAGGTGTCATTGCCGTTAATCAATGTCATCGGCTCGGCCGTCACCGTGCCTTGCACGCCAAT
>JAZJYS010000120.1:0-17323 GCA_040390265.1 Pseudomonadota bacterium
GAACCATATAAGTCGTTCCAGCATATTAATGGCTAACCCATCATTCAAGCGGGACGCCTACCGGCGCCCCTTAATTCAAACGTTAGGCATATGACATTGCGGCTCAAAATGTTTTTAGCTTCGGTCTTGGTGTTCGCTTTGGCATGGGTTGCAATACTGAATTTATGGGTGGTGCGCATAGACACCCCATGCAACACCTTTGTTAGTGAGTCTGGACCCAACCAAACACCAGCCTTGGAACATGAGGGAAATCAATGGTATTTGATGATTTCATTCACGCCAGCACCTGAAAATGAGGCATTCAAGGTATTTTACTCAACATGGCTTGGTGAACGGATATTTGAAGTTTCATCCACTGGGCGGCGCTTTAAGGCATCAAGCAATCATGGCTTATTTCGAATCAGGCTTGAATCGAAAGAACAATCACGCGAGGTTCTTAATGATTTGTGTTTTAATAAATAGGCCTAACCAATCCATCAAGCGGGACGCGCTAAAGCGCGCCCCTTATGTCAGACGTTAGAGCTATGGCAATGACACTCAGCCGTTCAACTTTCTGGTGGCCAACCATGCTTGCGTCAGTGCTGGTCTTGCCACTGTTACCCAGTCTTATGGTTATTGCCGTTGGGCTATTCTTTCCTGGCAGCATTCCGTGGTCGTTTGCAAACACATCAATCGTCGTTGGGGCGTTATTCTCGGTCTGTGTCTGCGCATTGCTTCTGCGCTACCGTCAGTGGTCAATATTGTTGCGTAGTTTGGCTTTTGCCCTAGTTGCTCTTTTCATGGCAGGCTTCTCTCAAATCGAGTTTTTCACTTCGCAGGCCTGTGTTACGCAGCAGGGAAAGTATATTGACCTTCAGCGTCAATATCGTGAAATACAGGCGGCACAAGGAGAGTCATGTGGTAATTAGCTCTAACCCATCCATCAAGCGGGACTTGCTACCGCAAGCCCCTTATGTCAAACGTTAGGGCTTCAAAACCTCTGCTCTGGCATGCCCGTCCCTATTGGTTTGCAGGGATTCGTTTTTAGGTTTATTTTGGCGTTTGGGTTTGCTGTTGTTGGCAAGGTTGGCGGTTTCAGGCAATAATCGTTCTGTTCGTTTCCGTCATGCCTTAGTTGGCTTTGGTGGTCTAGCACGCAGTGGTTAGGCGGCACGCCGTAAGCCGAGTTTTTCTTTGTGGTGTTGCATTGTTTAATGTTGCACCTTTTTTTATGTGGTGGGGTTAGTTATGTTGCAGGTAAATTGTTGCTGTTTAAGCCCTAACCCGTCGTTCAAGCGGGACTGGCTACCGCCAGCCCCTTAACTCAAACGTTAGCCACTATGAAATTTGATTCTTTGAGAACGCTCATCTTATGTTGGTTTGTTCTTAGTGTTTTCACACTTATTGGCCTTGACGGTTGGGGAAATTGGCCGCCCGAGGCAATTGCATATGCTCAGTGGGCTGAATATAAAATTGACCCAAACCCTTTACCGTTTCAAGTTCAGGCTTACTTTCTAGGTCTAATCATTCCAATCATCGCAATGTTGCTTCTTTCTTTCCACAGTTCGTATGGTAAGTTCATTCTACTAATTGGTTTAGCTATTCATTTTTATTCTATCCAGTCAAGCATTCCTACCATTGCATCAAATGCTACGCTTACCTTAAATTCTATTTTTTATTTATTAACCGGAGTTATTTTAGGTATTTCATTTACCAATCGGCTAACCCATCATTCAAGCGGGACTGGCTAACGCCAGCCCCTTAATTCAAACGTTGGGCATACGAATGAATCGGCATTTTTTCTTGGCTCTCGCACTCGTTGCTCCAGTAGCATTTGGCGCAAACGATTGCGCCAATGCCCCATCACATTCCGAGCAGAGGGCGTGCTTGGAACAATTGGCTGCAACAACAGCCGCAGAAGTCGCTCTAGTACAGTGTAATGCGACCAATCGCATTACACATCTGGACGAAGAAACCACGGTGAAGGACAACATACTCAAACACTTTCGCGCGGCTACAAAGCAGTTCCGTCGTTATCGCCGTACTCAGTGTGAATTTGAGGCGACAGCCGCAGCTGGCGGAAATGGTGCTGGTGACCTTCGATTGCAATGTGAGGTTCGGCTAAACCGTGAATACATCGCGCGCCTCAAAGTGCCACTAGGTCTATTGTGAGCGTGTTGCCCAACCCATCCATTAAGCGGGACGCCTAGCGGCGCCCCTTATGTCAAACGTTAGGGCTTTGTTAAAACCGTTTGAGCTTTTGGTCAGTTTGCAGGTTTCAGCAGTTGGTTATTTCAGTGGTTTTAGTGACCATTTCGGTTGGCAAGGTTTGGTAAAGTTAGCGGTCTTAGGTAATAATCGTTCTGTCCGTTTCCGTCATGCCTTAGTTGGCTTTGGTGGTCTGGCAGGCAGCAGTTAGGCGGCACGACGTAAGCCGTGTTTTTTACATGGGGTGGCATTGCTTAATGTTTCACCTTTTTTGTTTGGCGGGGTTAGGTTATGTTGCAGGTAAATTGTTGCCGTTTCTAGTGCAAAAGTAGCTCTTGATATTGCCAAGGCTGCGAATGGCCTTACTAATTACAATGAGCTTGTTGCCGCAGTCTCTGAGGTTAATGCAAAGCTCGTTGATGCCACCGTTGTTACTCTCGCCAGTCAAGAGAAACAATCTGCGCTCTCCGATAGGGTACGCGAACTTGAAAACCAATTGAGAGAAATAGAAAATTGGGAAAGTCAAATGAAGCGCTATAAACTTCACGCTTTTGAAACGGGTACGCTTGCTTATGCCTTGCAGCCATCTATGGCTGAAGGCCAGCCAATGCACTATCTTTGTACATCCTGCGTGGATAAAAAACAAAAAACTACAATGCAGCCTAATGGTCGCCACCTTCGCTGCCCTTCTTGTAAAACAGATATCGTCATTAAGCCTGCTCAGCCAAATTCTTATGCAAGAACTAGTAATTGTTGAATTGCACTCAGAATTGACCCACCTAGCGATATAAATTGCACTAGAAATTGACCCACGTACCGATACCTCTGCAACAAAATATAAAATCAATCACAAAAAACGGATACCCTTTAAATTTTAGTCAAATAGTTACTTTGCCAAGTTAATACCAAAAACATATAATTGTTGTTACAATAATTATATGAATTCTGAAAACTTAAACATAAGTAAAATTGCTCCCCGCAAAAACCTCCCTGGCGCTGGTCGTAAAGTCGGAACAGGTAAGTTCCGTGAGCCTACGTCAGTGCTACGCATTCCTACCAGCCAAGCGCCTGTCATTAAAGACTTCTTAGCTGCCTATCAACGTAAGCGGCTAACATCAGATTTAGATGCAGTAACTGAGATTGAACTGCCAGTACTCAATGCCAAGCCGATTGCGTTGCCGCTTTATAGTTCTAAAGTATCGGCTGGATTTCCCAGCCCTGCTGAAGAGCATGTAGAAAAGCGACTAGACCCTAGTGAGTTCTTGATTGACCAGAAAGATGCAACATTCTTTGTCACCATACAAGGTTACTCAATGATAGATGTGGGTTTGTTGCCAGGCGATAAAGCTGTTGTTGACCGCTCTAAACAACCCTCTGTCGGCAATATTGTGCTGGCAGTGCTAGATGGTGAGTTTACGATTAAAACGCTTGGGCGTAGCAAAGATGGCAATGCGCGGCTCTTACCTGCTAACTCAACAGGGGCGTATAAGCCAATAGAAATTACTGAAGAAATGAACTTTGAGATTTGGGGTGTGGTAACGGGTTCGTTTCGGCGTTTTAAGTAAGTGCGTAGCATTGCCCTCATTGATGTAAACAACTTCTACGTTTCATGCGAACGTGTGTTTAACCCTAAGTTGATTGGCAAGCCAGTTGTCGTATTGAGCAATAATGATGGCTGCGCCGTAGCTCGTAGCAACGAAGCTAAAGCATTGGGTGTGCCTATGGGCGCGCCTTGGTTTAAATTAAAAGACTTGGCTAAGCAACACGGCATCATCGGTTTATCTAGCAATTACGCGCTTTATGCCGACATGAGCAATCGTGTTATGTCGATATTGCGCGAATACAGCCCTGACCAAGAAGTCTATTCGATTGACGAATCATTCTTAGACCTAACGGGTTTTCAAAGACTAGACCTGATTAAGTACGGTCAACACATGCGTAGGCGCATTCTCAAGTGGACTGGCTTACCTGTATGTGTCGGCATAGGTTCAACCAAGACCTTAGCCAAACTCGCTAATCACTGCGCTAAAAAGCGACCTGTATATAACAGTGTGTGCAATTTTAATGTAATGTTATCTGCTGAAATTGATGACCTATTCAGTCAAGTTGATGTGGGTGAGTTATGGGGCATTGGTCGTAAACTTGCGCCAAAGCTACAGGCACTAGGCATTAATAGCGTACTAGATTTAAAACGTGCTAATCCTGAACGATTACGGCAGCAATTCAGTGTGGTGATGGAGAAAACCATACGTGAGCTTAACGGCACAGTTTGCATTGAGCTAGAAGATATTAGTCCGCCAAAGCAGCAAATCATGCGCTCACGCAGCTTTGGGCAGCCTGTACGCGATTACAACAGTCTTGCTGAGTCGATTACGCTGTACATGAGCAGTGCAGCGGTAAAGTTACGTAGGCAGCAGTCCTTTGCAGGCTCGGTGCACGTTTACATTAGAACTAGTCCTTTTAAGCCTGATGCCCCGCAATACAGCAACGGCATGACAATTCCGTTACCTAGTGCGACCGACAACACTATGCAGCTAGTCAACGTTGCACTTTGGGGCTTAAAACAGATTTATCGACCTAATTACGATTACGCCAAGGCTGGTGTGATGCTTGGTGAGATTATTTCAGGGCAGGGCGTTCAATCTGATTTATTTAGCACCGCGCAAGCCTCGCCAAAATCAGCAGCGCTAATGTCCGCTATGGACAGCATCAACCGTAAAATGGGCAAGGAATCAATTAAGCTTGCAAGTGAAGGCTTTAAGCGCCCTTGGAAAATGAAGCAAGGCAATAAGAGCCCTAGCTACACGACTAAGTGGGGTGACACGCTTGTTGCCTAAGGTAAAATCAGGCATAAATCTACGCCTGTAAAAATTCTATTGTTTGTCGTTTTCTCCAGGCAGAGTGCCCCTGAAAAAGGCATATTGCTGCTTAAATGTTAAATTACAAGTGGTAGGGTTGGTCGCTTAGATTTAGCTGCAAATTGTGAACTATAAAGTGGGCAAGTTGCCTACTTTTACTATCGTACTATCACCCACCGAGGGCATATTTATGAAAAAAATTGACACTAAAATAAGACACACCACTCCAGCGGACGGGAACGTCTTCGCTGACTTAGGCTTCGAGCCTAAAGAAGCTGCGGCTTTAAAAGCCGAGTCTCAACGCAGGATTGCTGAAGAACTAGCCGCTGCCGCTAAGGCAGAGGGCCATGTCAAAAAGTAAAACATGGAAAGTTCATCTCATTGATACTGGCGATGGTACTGGTGACGCTATCATTGAATTACCTGATGACCTCTTGGCTGAAACTGGTTGGGCTATAGGTGATGTTATAGACGTTGAACCTGGCGATGGTTGTGTGTTTTTGAAAGTCAGTAATGAGATTATTAATCCTATCTGATCTTCATCTGGAATTTGAGCCGCTATGTGTAGGGAAAGCCATACAATCTAAATATAGCTTACAATTTGATTTAGATATTTATCGGTTGATTGGTAAAGCTTTAAGCAGTTCTCGCAATATAATCAAATTTGATAATACACAATTTTCGTTTATTTAATTTCTGTGAATACTTATTCTCTCCCGCTATTTCCACTCAATGTTGTAGTTTGTCCTGATGGCTCATTGCCTCTTAAAATATTTGAGGCAAGGTATCTCGACATGGTGCGCGACTGCTTACGAAATAAATCCTCATTTGCAATCGTTACAATATTACCTGAAGGCGAAACAGACCCAGAAGGCAACTTTCCTTTTGCCAATATTGGCACTTTGGTCAACATTGTAGAGGCTGATGTCACTACGGTTGGTTTGATGATGATTCGTTGCGTTGGCCAACATAGAGTTAAAGTTGATTCATTTACACAGAAACCCGATGGTTTAGTGATAGGTGAAGTCATGGATATTCCAAATGATTTACCCATGCCTATACCCGACGATTTAAACTTTTCTGTTAGGGTTCTAAAGCAATTACTGAATTCTTTAATTGTTCAAAATCTAGCGCCTACAAATTTGCTAACTGTGGAATCTTATCAATTTGATAATGCTGCTTGGGTTGCAAATCGCTGGCTAGAAATATTAGATTTGCCACTAGTGCAGAAACAACGGTTGATGCAAATGGAAAGCCCGATTTTAAGGCTAGAGTTAATTCAAGATTTTTTAGAAGAAAACAAAATAGTTTAGTTTTAAGACCATGCATACAACTAATATCGTCAATAGTATTCAGCTCGAATTTGTAGCTTATTTTTCTATGCATCTTGAAAACATCTATTGTGAAACTACTAAAAGTAAAGATACCAAACAACGGGATAGATATACTCATCTTATTGCTTATATCCAACAAGTGTCTTTTGAATTAGCTTATGAAAATTACAAACAAATCTCTCTCGCTGATACTGACTTAACGTATTTCACTGAATCGATGATCAAGATGGCTCAACGACTGGCCAGGATTGATATGGGTTTGCCATTGGTATTAAATGACTATGATGTTGAATAATTTGCATTAAGTGTCTGAGCCAGTCAGCCATGACTACATTTTCTTATGAATGCTTTGGCTGGTACGAATATGTTTAAATAACGCTAATGCTAAAGAGTAACATGTGTGTATTAAGAGATATGTAAAAAGGCAAACATGAGTTTAATCGGTAATATTCTTTGGTTTATTTTAGGTGGTGCTGTCATGGGCATTAGCTGGTGGATTGTCGGTCTATTGGCATACCTATCCATCATTGGCATCCCATGGGGTAAAGCCTGTTTCGTCATTGGCCAATTTGCATTTATACCGTTTGGTAAAGAGGCGGTTAGCCGTACTTTCATCAATGCCAAAGATGACATTGGCACAGGTGCACTAGGCACGCTTGGCAATGTGATTTGGTTTATCTTCGCCGGCGTCTGGCTTGCAATTGGACATTTGCTATCGGCGTTACTGTGCTTTATTACCATTATTGGCATTCCTTTTGGCATTCAACACCTAAAGCTTGCAGGTATTGCCGTTGCGCCGATTGGTAAAACGATTGTTAATAAGTGGTAACTAGGTTGGCTTTAATTTCATGTGTGAGTTTGTTACTAAACAACATTGTAATCCCCACTATAGTTGGATTCAGATTAAGCTCACTGTAAATACTAACTACTGTAGTTTTTAGGAGAAATACCATGACAATTTCCATGTACCAGGCTTCAGTGCCACCGATGATTAAAACACTGTCCAATTTGCGTCAATTGCTTGAGAAGGCAGCAACGCATGCTGAAGCCAAGAAGATTGATCCTGCGGTATTGATTAACGCTCGCCTGTATCCAGATATGTTCCCGTTATCACGCCAAGTGCAAATTGCCACCGATATGGCAAAAGGTGCCGCGTCACGTCTGGCTGGTAATGAGGTGCCAAAATATGAAGACAATGAAGCTACGTTTCCTGAATTAGTGGCACGTCTCGACAAAACCATTGCGCTGCTGCAAACCTTCAAACCTGAGAATATCGATGGTTCTGAAGACAACACCATTACGCTGCCTATGCGTGATAGAACGCTTACATTTAATGGATTAGCTTATTTGCTGGATTATGTGCTGCCTAATGTCTATTTCCATACAACCACCGCCTATGCGATTTTGCGTCACAACGGGGTTGAAATTGGCAAAAAGGACTTCATAGGTAAGGTCGATTAGAAATCCTATAATATAATTCACGCAAATCGGAACTTGTCCGCCATTTTTCACTGCTGTAGCAGATTGAATTCTAGCCACTGCTTCTGCTGTCATTTGATTGTGAGAGTTAAAGTTTGTTATTTTGTACTGACATAATTTTCACCATGCATTAATTTAATTTTGCGGTATGAACTCATATTGGCATATTGCAACGAAGAGGTTCAGTAAATCCTTTCTCTCCAGTTTTTAGCATCACGTCATAAAGGACATAACTCAGCATGCTGCGTGGAAGTTTCGAGTTACGATCAAAACCCTTAATCTCCCAGCGTTCTGTTCTAGCTCTGTCAGCCCACCGTAGGCATGCTCCTGGCACATAATTAGCGGCATGTCGTGGATTTACCTGATTTCTAACTTTATAATCGGAAGCCAACTGTGCTCCCTTCCAAATGAAGTAACAGCAATGTGAGACTGAGAAATCTCGTAGCAAATTGAGTAGCAAAGTTTGAATGGCTGGTCCCTCAATATAATGAAAGCTACGCTCAGACATGCAATATTCATAAAATTCCTTACATTCAGCCAAGGCAAGTTCCAATCTTAAACCTTCAATATCCTCATAACTCCAACAAGTAGGCCAGTTGCCGTTAAGGCCATAATCTTCAATCTGAGAAACCAACAGTTCTGGGCGCTCACTATTTAATCGCCAATCCAACAGGCTTATTTCCAGTGAGGTAATAACGCCGCTCTCAAATTTAAATGCATCCTGCGGTGAAGTTGCAGATGGACAAATAAGATTGTTGTCTATTAGTAATGCTAGCAGCTCCCTATAGATATCGTGTTTAGGGGCGAAGGGAATGGTATTGTTACTTATGGCGCCATAAGATCCATCATTTTTTAACTTACATGTTCGGACTAGAGCTAATAGAGCAACCGCACTACGGAACGATAGTTCTTGTGGCGAAGGTTTAGACAAGTCGTATGTAAATGACTCACAGTACTCAAGGATTAAAGTATTTAGCTTTAGTTGCTCATTGACAGCTGCAGTCATTTTTAACTTTTTACAGTAACTGCAACGGCATTGTGGCAATTCAATGTGCTCACAATGAATACATTCCATATTATTCAGTATTGATTTTTGACTAGTCCTTGACTGCATTTGCAATCCCATTGGAGAGTTGCAGCATGGGCACTTGCGATCTTCATGAATAAGTAATGGTAAAAGTTTTGCGAAGGTTTGCGGTATGCACTGAATGTTAAATTCATTAAGCAAGGATGCAATTTTTTCGTTTTCGTAATATCTTTTGAGCAGCAAATTAACCTCATCTTCAGTGAGATGAGCAAGCTTGGCATCTAGTAAATATTTATTCATTACTCAAAGAATGCCTTAACTTAAAAAACTAAATAATAAACGGAATATCCAAAAGTGTCACTCATATAGCGTGGTCTTATAGTGGCTCATTGCATAGGATTGACCACATGGTTAATCTTAATCCTACAACAAGTGATGATCCGCGCGTTCTTTTTGGAAAGCGCCTAGCAATGGTTCGAAAGGATCTTGGCTGGTCACAAGAGAGGCTTGCTATTGAAAGTGGAGTTGCTCGGAGTTATTTGAGCGGTGTCGAGCGTGGAATGCGAAATATTGCACTTTTAAATATCTGTCGCCTAGCTGAAACTTTAGGTGTTACACCAAAAGATCTGATGGATATCTGACTGAAAACCAGCAAGCTAAATGCTTTAGCTACAAATTTTCATTTTTTTAACTGTAAATAAATTTAATTCGTACTTAATGCACTTAAATTACACAACTAAACGACATCATCATTTAGTTCAAACCAAGAATGCCAGCCAAATAAGAAGCTAAATGATCATTTAGCTTCTCATTAAACCCTCCAAAAGGACGCTGTGAAGGGTATATTGTTGATCATGTAATACCACTAAAACGCAGTAATCCTGATGTTCCGAGCAATATGCAATGGCAGACAATTGAAGAAGCAAAAGCCAAGTATGCGGCTAAGATGAATGTTTTGGTTGGAAATGGTTATGAGAAATGATCCAATACCAAATGAATGGTTTGAAAAACATATTCACATTATAAACCCTGACCCAGCATCTCAAGCTAACTATGGATTTGTATTGCATAAAGTAATGGCGACCGCAGACTACTGGCATTTATAAGTAAGATACAACAGCAAACATTCACGTGTATTAAAAAATGGACAATATAAATATATTTGTCCATTTACTTATCATATCGATGGACAATCTGTCATCTGTTAAGCTTATATTTATTATACGATATCTATTGTCCATTTTGCCTCTCCTCGCACTTGGTATTGGCTTTGATTTCGAGTCTTGGGCGTTAAGCGAAAATATCCGTGCGATGGGTAGTATTAAAAGTGGTCATAAAAACGTAGGTGTAAATGCCCGGCTGAGTGCTTTTGTCTGGCAACCTAAGTATGTAGTCGAGCGTCTTCGAGAGAAGGTTAAACAGCGCATTGCTAGTGTTTTGGCAGGCAAGCCGCTGTTCGGCGTGATTCAATCGCTGGTGATGGGGGATGACAGTCAAATCAATCAAGATGATTGGCAGGTGTTTTTACGCACAGGCACTAGTCACCTGATGTCGATTTCTGGTTTGCATATCACTATGTTGGCAGGTTTAGCTTTTGGGTTGGTCGCATTTTTCTGGCGGCGCATTCCAAAGCTGGCCTTGCGCTTACCAACACGTAAAGCCGCGACGGTTGCAGGCGTCATGACTGCGTTAGGCTATGCATTGATCGCTGGGTTTTCCGTGCCATCGCAACGAACCTTTTATATGTTGATGGTGTTTGCTGTGGCTTTATGGTCTGGGCGGCAACTGGTGATTTCTCAGGTGCTTACCGTGGCTTTGTGTATTGTCGTGCTGTTTGATACTTGGGCTGTTGTTGCGCCGGGATTCTGGCTCTCTTTCAGTGCTGTGGCAATGTTGGCGTATGCGCTAGGTGCTCGTATTGGACAATCGCATTGGTTTATAGCCGCAGTGCAAACGCAATGGGCGGTCACCATTGGTATGGTGCCGTTACTGTTGGTGATGTTCAACCAAACCTCAATTACTTCACCTGTTGCCAACGCTATTGCTATTCCAATGATTAGTTTTGTGGTGACGCCTTTGGCATTGTTAGGCAGTTTTCTGCCATTTGACGCGCCGCTACACCTGTCATATCAAGCCTTACAGATTTGCATGGTGGCGATGAAGTGGCTCAATCAATTGCCTATGCCAATATGGCAACAACATTCTCCGGCATTATGGACATTATTGCCTGCGATGCTTGGTGTGCTGTGGCTGTTACTGCCACGTGGTTTTCCTATGCGTTGGCTAGGTTGGGTAGGATTCTTGCCTATGCTGCTGATAACGCCAGTTCGCCCATTGGTTGGCGACATGAACGTCACTGTGCTGGATGTCGGGCAAGGTCTAAGTGTTGTTGTGCAGACGGCGAGTCATACTTTGCTATATGACGCTGGCCCTATATACAGTGAGCAAAGTGATGCTGGTAGCCGAATTGTGGTGCCGTTTTTACGTGGAGAGGGTATCAATAAGCTGGATGGATTTATTGTGAGCCACAATGATAATGACCATAGTGGCGGCATGAACTCTGTCTTTGCGCAAATGCCCGTAGGGTGGTTTGCCAGTTCTTTGCCTGAAAGCGGTGCTGTGTTGAAATCCGCTCAAACCATGCAATGTTATGCCGGTCAGCAATGGTCATGGGATGGCGTAAACTTTGAAGTGTTGTATCCCCAGTTGGAAAGTTACGCAGATGCAACAATTAAAGATAATAATCGCAGCTGCGTGCTTAAGGTCACAAGCCAGTCTGGAAGTGTGCTGTTCACTGGGGATATTGAGAGAAGCGCCGAAATGTCGTTACTCAATATCAATGCTGGGCAGCTAAAGAGTGATGTGATTGTTGCGCCGCATCACGGCAGTAAAACATCCTCATCTGTAGACTTTATTACAGCAGTAAGTCCGAGCATCAGCATATTTACTTCGGGATATTTGAATCGATTTAAGCATCCAGCCCCAGAGGTGGTGGCACGCTATCAAGCCGCTCATAGTATACCGTATCGCTCTGACTACCATGGCGCCTTAGCATTACACTTTGTCAGCGGTTTGGCTGGTAGGCGTCAGATAGAAGTGGCAAGCTGGCGTAGTCAATATAAACGTTACTGGCATGACTCCATTTGACAATAGACGCTTGCTCAAACGCGGGCGACACGCTAAAGTGTCGCAGATATAAATGCAGTCAATTTTGACTCAATCTCATGTTTTTTGAATTTTAGGGAGTTGCACCGTGTGGCAAATTATTTTAGCGGCAGGATGGCCAATTTGGCCGCTTATCATAGCGTCTGTTGTGGCTGTAGCGATTATCGGCGAACGCTTTTTAGCGTTGCGTGAGAGCGCGGTAGCACCAAAAGATTTATTGCCAGAAGTGCAGGCATGGCTAGCTAAAGGTGGTGTGACTAAAGAGACCATTAGCCGTTTAGAGCAACACTCAATGCTCGGCCAAGTGTTTGCAAGCGCATTATCTAATGCTAAAAACTCACGAGAAATCACCAAAGAAGCGATTGAGGAAACGGGTCGTGCAGTCGCACACGAGTTGGAAAAATATCTTTCTACATTGGGCACAATCGCTACAGTCGCTCCATTACTAGGTTTGTTGGGTACGGTAATCGGTATGGTGGAGCTGTTTGGCGCGTTTACATCGACTGGTCATGATATCGCCCAGTTTGCCCGAGGTATTTCAGTTGCGTTATACAACACTGCAGCAGGTATTGTTGTGGCTGTGCCCGCGATGATCGCTTATCGTTATTTCCGCACTAAAGTGGATGGTTTGTTGGTGGAAATGGAGCAGCAGGCGATTAAGCTCGTTGAAATGCTTCATGGTGAACGTAATTAATTCGTTTGTAATCTGACTTTTGAAATTATCTGATTAAGTTCTAGGAAAGCTATATGAATTTTCAACGTGGAAAGCGCCACGAAGATCTCGAAATGAATCTTGTGCCACTCATTGATGTGTTGTTGGTGATTATCATTTTCTTGGTCGTGAGCGCTACTTTTTCTCGCACCAGTGAACTGCAAATCAATCTGCCTACGGCTGAAGCTAATGCCCCACAAGAGAAGCCTTTAACCATTGAGGTTGGTGTCGATGCCAGTGGAAAGTATGTTGTGAATGGTAAGGGCCTTGCCGAGACGACCGTGACAGCTATTAGTGTTGCGCTACAGGCTGCAGCAAAAGGCGGCAAAGAGCCAACCATTATCATCAGCGCGGATGCTACTAGTACGCATCAATCTGTGGTAAATGTGATGGAGGCATCGCGTATGGCTGGTTATACGCACATTACCTTTGCAACTCAGGCTAAAGCCGGCTCCTAATTCAACTCTATTAACTTCCTAACCTGTCGATTCTCACGTCGGCGTTAACTATGTCGAAATCAACAGCTAAAGAAATCAAGGCGCAGTTAAACGCCACCAATCCCCTTAATTCCAAAGCTTTGTACATGCGCCTGTTCGGCTATGCATGGAAGTATAAAGTGGTCTTTATTCTGGGTATTGTCGGGCTGATTATATTGTCTGCGACCAATACAGCTTTTCTTGCTACTATCAAGCAAGTCACTGATGAGGGTTTCGTAAAACAATCACCCGATAAAGTAGCATATCTGCCTTTGATGTTGTTTGGCTTAATGGCTGTGCGCGCTTTGGCTGGTTTTGTTTCTAACTTTGCTATGCGCTGGGTTGCGCGTCGAATGGTGGAGGATTTGCGGCTCGGTGTATTTCGTCAGTTGATGCTGTTACCTATTAGTTATTTCGATGCGCAATCAGCGGGAATTGTAGTTTCCAAATTGACCTATGACGTTGAGCAGATGGCAAATGCTGCCACGCGCTCAGCTATTGCCTTGGTGAGTGATACATTAACTGCGATTGGTATCATCGGTTACATGTTGTATCTGGATTGGCGTCTTACATTGATATTTGCCCTAGTTGCACCTGTCATGGCTGTTTATTTAAGAAAAATGACGCCTAATTTGCGTAAGGCGGGTAAGGCTGTACAGGAGTCCGTGGGTGAAATGACCAAAGTTGCAGAGGAGGCAATTTCTGGGCAGAGAATAGTGAAGATCTTTGGCGCAAGTAGTTACGAAAATGAGCGTTTTGCAAAAGTTACAGCAGAAAATAGGCGTATGCAGATTCGTTTAGCGCGAATGTCCGGTATGAATAGCATGGTTGTTGAGCTGTTGGCTGCGGTGTCTTTGGGTTTGGTTGTGTATTATGCAGTAGGCAATTTTAGTGCCGGTGAGTTCGCTGCTTTCGTCGCGGCATTGCTAATGTTAATTGCACCAATCAAGCATTTGACCGCAATGAATGAAGAGGTGCAGGTTGCGCTTGCAGCATCACAAAGTGTATTTGGTGTGATTGATGTGGCGCCGGAGTCTGATGAAGGCAATCAAGTTTTGTCGCGCAGTAAAGGCGGAATTGAATTCAAGCATGTCAGTCTTACTTACAATAATGCTAAGCGCCCAGCGTTGAGTGGTATAAGCTTTAATATCAAACCAGGTGAAAAGCTGGCTTTGGTTGGACGCTCTGGCGGCGGTAAAACCACGTTGGTGAATTTGTTGCCCAGATTTTATGAGTTGCAAGAAGGGCAAGTACTGTTAGATGGCGTGGATATGCGCTCATTACCATTAGCGAATTTGCGACAACAATTTTCGCTGGTAAGCCAAGATGTGATTTTGTTTAACGACACGGTGTTTAACAATATCGCTTACGGTGTGTTGCGTAATGCCAGTGAAGAAGAAGTGATTGCTGCGGCAAAAGCTGCACATGCGTGGGATTTTATTCAGCAACTGCCAAATGGCTTACAAAATGAAATCGGTGATCGCGGTGTACGGCTGTCTGGCGGCCAGCGTCAGCGCATTGCTATCGCGCGGGCGATTTTGAAAGATGCGCCAATTTTGTTGCTGGATGAAGCAACTTCGGCCTTGGATACAGAGTCTGAGCAACACGTGCAAGCCGCATTGGATACGCTAATGCAAAATAGAACCAGTATCGTCATCGCCCACCGTCTCAGCACGATTGAAAATGCGGATCGGATTATGGTGATGGAGCATGGCAAAATTGTTGAAAGTGGCACACATGATGCATTGATTAAGCAGGGTGAGCATTATGCCAAGCTGTATCAGAAGCAATTTAGTTAAGCGTCAGGTTGTTTCGTAAAAATGACTGATTGGCTACAAAAGCAGTGGGCAACTTACACCTTGTGGCAACTCTTGCTTACTCCGCTTTCTTGGTTGTTTTTTGTGATGGCAAGTATCAGGGTCAGGCTCTATAAAAGTGGCTGGCTTAAAAGTTATCGCTTATCTGTTCCCGTTATCGTTGTTGGTAATATAAATGTCGGAGGTACAGGCAAAACTCCTTTAGTCATCTGGCTTGCTGAGCAGTTACTGCAAGCGGGATATAAGCCTGGAGTCATCAGCCGTGGTTATGGTGGGCAGATCAAGGCTGCGCAAGCTGTTTTTGCTGATAGTAACCCGCAGCAGTTAGGCGATGAGCCGGTGTTAATTGCAAAGCGTACCAATTGCCCTGTTTTTGTAAGCCCGGATCGCGTAGCTGCCGGTCAAGCATTATTGCGAGCACATCCAGAATGTAATGTGATTATCAGTGATGATGGTTTGCAGCATTATCAATTGCAACGTGATGTTGAAATTGTTGTGTTTGACAGTGTAAAAGCTTTTGGCAATGAAGCATTGCTCCCGGCAGGTCCGTTGCGCGAAAACGTCTCTAGATTAAGGTCGGTTGATACGGTTGTGTCTAATGGTACGGTCGCTGATGTGCAGCAGTTTGTGAGCCTCTATGGCGTGAAGCCAATTGAGATGCAACTTCAGTCAGGAGACTTCTTTAATTTACTTGACGTTAGTAAACGGTCTACGGCGGCCGGATTTGCTGGTCAGCAAGTGTTGGCAATAGCTGGGATAGGTAATCCTGAGCGCTTTTTTCAGCAGCTAAATCACATGGGGATAAGTTTCTCCAGAAAGTCTTATCCCGATCATTATGCATTTTCAGTGGATGACTTTGAAGTGGCTAACGAGAATGTTGTGATGACAGAGAAAGATGCGGTTAAGTGCCACGCTTTTGCGCAGCAAAACTTTTGGGTATTGCCTGTTAATGCGTTAATAAAAGATGGCCTGCTTGCAATTATATTGAATAAATTGAGTCGTAGAGAATAGGAGTGGTAAAAATGGATGCTAAGTTATTGCAAATTTTAGTTTGCCCCGTGACCAAAGGTCCGCTGATTTACAACAAAACCACAAATGAGTTGATTTCTAAATCTGCGCGTTTGGCTTACCCAGTTCGTGATGGAATTCCCGTAATGCTTGAGGATGAAGCCCGTAAATTAGCGGAAGATGAAGAAGTTGCGTAATTCTGAATCGTTAGCACAAGCGCAACAGGGTTCGGTGCAAACCATGCATTTGCCGGAATTTTATGTAGTCATTCCTGCACGTTATGCCAGCACAAGGTTGCCGGGCAAGCCATTGCTAGATATAGCGGGCAAGCCGATGGTGATTTGGGTGGTTGAGCGGGCTATGCAAAGCGGAGCAAAGCAGGTGGTTGTTGCTACAGATGATGTGCGTATTCTTGATGCGGTGCATGCTTATGGCTATCAGGCAGTGTTGACGCGAGAGGATCATGCGAGTGGAACAGACCGTATTGCGGAAGTCGCTTTACTACAGGGCTGGCCAAAAAATGCGATTGTCGTGAATGTGCAAGGTGATGAACCGTTAATTGAGGCGGCACTAATAGTGGAAGTCGCTGTAGCATTGGCCAATAGTCTTGATGCAGTCATGTCTACGGCATGTCATGCTATTCACAGTAAAGTGGATTTTGTGAACCCGAATGTCGTGAAAGTTGTTTTAGATGCACAAGGCCATGCACTCTATTTTAGTCGCGCACCAATTCCATATCCCAGAGATTCCTTTACTGCGGATCAGGCGCTGCCAGTAGATATGCCTGCTTATCGCCATATAGGGATATATGCATATCGTGCTGGCTTTTTGAGTGAGTATGCCAACATTCCTCAGGCTGCAACTGAAAGATTTGAATCTCTGGAGCAGTTACGCGTATTGCATCATGGATATAAAATTGCGGTAAGCATATCTAGTAATGCCCCTGCTACAGGAGTCGATACGGAAGCTGATCTGGAGTACGTGCGTAGCATAGTGCGGGAGGGTTAGGCCCGGTTTGGTGAACTTAGTTTTTGTACCTTTTTTAATTAATTTCAAGAAAGTTCTTGCTGAAGTAATAGAGGTTTGCTATAGTCTCACCTCTCGACGCAACACAGGTCGAATCGGACGCGGGATGGAGCAGTCTGGCAGCTCGTCGGGCTCATAACCCGAAGGTCACAGGTTCAAATCCTGTTCCCGCAACCAGTAAAGAAGTGCAGCAAGTACGTTAAATGATAAATATGAAATGTTTCAAATTTATGA
>JAZJYS010000121.1:0-3555 GCA_040390265.1 Pseudomonadota bacterium
AAACAATCGCAATGCCACGTTTTATGCGCCTCTTTGATAAATATTGTGCTTTTCACAACTTATCCTCTTGCCTTAATATTGGTTTTTATCAACAATGGTAGAAGACTTTAATTTAGACGATGGTAGAAACTGTAATGCTTAATCAACCAGTGCCAGATTTTCAGCTACCCGCGACTAGCGGCAAGAACTTCCAACTCTCTGATTACATCGGCAAGACCGTAGTCATTTATTTTTACCCGAAAGATTCAACTCCAGGCTGTACCACTCAAGGCATGCAGTTCCGAGATTCCTACCCTCAATTTCAACAAGAAAATACTGAGATTTTTGGCGTATCACGTGACAGTCTAAAATCACACGAAAACTTTAAAGCTAAATTCACATTTCCATTTGAGTTGCTGTCGGATAGCGATGAATTGGCCTGCACTTTATTTGGTGTGATGAAGATGAAGAATATGTACGGCAAGCAAGTTCGTGGCATAGAGCGCAGCACTTTTGTAATAGATAAAAACGGAATACTCGTAAAGGAATGGCGTGGCGTTAAGGTAGATGGCCATGCTGAAGAAGTACTCAATTTCATTCAATCTCTTTAATTCATTTCAATCGCCTTTATAGAAAGTTAACTTATGTCTAAAAAACAGGCTGGTGCAACTAAACTTTTCGTTCTCGATACCAATGTTTTAATGCATGACCCTTCAAGCTTATTCCGCTTTGAAGAACACGACATCTACCTGCCAATGGTCACGCTAGAGGAGCTTGATAACAATAAAAAAGGCCTGACTGAAGTAGCGCGCAATGCACGCCAAGCCAGCCGCAATCTGGAAGAAATCGTAGGCACGGACTTAGTTAATCTCGAACTTGGCTGCCCGCTTGCCATTAATGGCAATAAACATGTCACTGGGCGCTTGTTCCTACAAACATCACAGGTCACTGTTGAATTACCCGGTTTAGCCGGCAGCAAAGCTGACAATCAAATCCTGGGCGTGGTACTCGACTTGCGCAAACACTACCCAAGCCGCCAAGTTGTTCTTGTCAGTAAAGACATCAACATCCGCATCAAGGCTCGCGCACTGGGCATGCCTGCCGAAGACTACTTTAATGACAAAGTATTAGAAGATACCGAAGTCTTGTACAGCGGCATGAAAGAACTACCTGCGGACTTTTGGGATAAGCACAGCAAGGAATTACAATCATGGCAAGAATCAGGCCGTATGTTCTATCGCTTGACTGGACCACTATGCAAAACGTTCCTCATTAATGAATTTGTCTTTTACGAATTTGAAAAGCCTTTTCATGCTATCGTGCGCAGCATTGAAGGCAACACGGCGGTACTAGAAGTCGTTAAAGACCATATGCTGCCAAAACACAATGTATGGGGCATTACTGCACGCAACCGTGAACAAAACTTTGCGCTCAATTTATTGATGGATCCAGAAATTGATTTTGTTAGCCTGCTAGGCCAAGCAGGCTCAGGCAAGACTTTACTGACTTTAGCCGCAGCTTTAACTCAAGTGCTGGATAAAAAAATATACGCCGAAATCATTATGACGCGCGTTACCGTACCTGTTGGTGAAGATATTGGCTTTTTACCGGGCACCGAAGAAGAGAAAATGGCGCCTTGGATGGGCGCGCTTGAGGACAATCTAGATGTACTAAATAAATCAGATGATGAAGCTGGCGACTGGGGTCGTGCCGCCACACAAGATTTAGTACGCAGTCGCATCAAGGTTAAATCACTTAACTTCATGCGTGGCCGTACGTTCTTGCAGAAATTCTTGATTATTGATGAAGCGCAGAACTTAACACCAAAACAAATGAAGACACTCATCACACGTGCAGGCCCTGGCACGAAGGTTGTATGCTTGGGTAATATTGCTCAAATTGATACCCCATACCTCACCGAAGGCAGCTCAGGTATTACCTATGTGGTTGATAGATTCAAAGGCTGGGGTCACAACGGGCATATCACTTTAATGCGTGGTGAACGTTCACGTTTAGCAGACTTTGCGGCAGAAATTTTATAATGCACATGCGTAAGGGGTTTTACACTTTACTGGCCGCACAGTTTTTATCCGCTCTCGCAGATAACGCCCTGCTGTTTGCGGCCATTGCCTTGCTAGGACAGCTTGGCGCCCCTGATTGGCATAAGCCGCTCTTATTACAATTCTTTGTGATTTCATACATCGTTCTCGCACCTTTTGTCGGCGCATTTGCTGATGCGCGCCCCAAAGGGCAAGTGATGTTTATTTCAAATGCAATCAAGTTTGTCGGCAGTCTCGCCATGTTGCTAGGCATGCCACCCTTGTACGCATACGGTATTGTTGGCATAGGGGCAGCGGCCTATTCTCCCGCAAAATACGGCATTCTGACCGAGCTATTACCTCCAGAAAAACTCGTCAGCGCCAATGGATGGATGGAAGGCTCAACCGTTATTGCCATTATTTTAGGCGCAATACTTGGCGGAAAACTAGCCAGCATCTCTCCACAAAGTGCAATTATTGTCATCACAGCCATGTATCTGATTGCGGCTGGATTCAATATGTTCATTCCCAAGCTACCTATTGACCATGCCATCCCTAAAAAGAATATCTTTTATATTATCAGTGACTTTTATCGCTCATTCGTAGCACTATGGCGCGACCCTCAAGGGCAGGTTTCACTTGCCGTAACCACACTCTTCTGGGGAGCAGGTGCGACGTTAAGGCTTGTTGTCGTGGCTTGGGCAATCATTACACTTAATTTTACTTTTGATTATGCAACGCAACTCACAGCCGCTGTAGCATTAGGCGTAACGTTTGGCTCCATCATTGCCGCACGCTACATCACACTAGAGAACTCGGTAAAAGTCCTACCTGCGGGCATTGTCATGGGTTTACTGGTGATTGCCATGATTTGGGTCACGGAGTGGCATCTGGCAGCCACGCTATTATTTATAATCGGTGTACTTAGCGGCTTTTTTGTTGTTCCACTTAATGCTTTGTTGCAACATAGAGGTCACTTGCTAATCGGTGCAGGGCACTCCATTGCAGTACAAAACTTCAATGAAAATTTGGGTATTCTACTATTGAGTGGTGGCTATACTTTAATGGTCAAAGCACACATGGAAATTAACAATATTGTGATCGTATTTGGTCTGTTCGTCATCATTTCCATGAGTATGATTAATCGACATTACCGCTGCCAGGTTAAGCCGCATCTTTAAAGCTTAACCTGCAAGATATCATCATAGACTCAAGCTTAATGCAACTTAACCTGAGACTCTGTACGCCGGCTAATTAAACGCGCTATCGTCTTCAATACCACGTCCCACACACCATGTAGCGCCATCAAATGCATTTTGTATAATGATTTATACATAAGCCTTGCAAACATACCCTCAATAAACAAGCTACCGCCTGTAATTGCCCCCATCAGGTTACCAACTGTAGTATGGTGCCCCAAATTCACTAATGAACCATAGTCAAGATAGGTATATTCCGGCAAGTCCGTTTTACCAGCAACACGGCATTTAATGGTTTTAACCAACATACTCGCTTGCTGATGTGCAGCCTGCGCACG
>JAZJYS010000122.1:0-17389 GCA_040390265.1 Pseudomonadota bacterium
CTTTGCTATTAATGACTGGTACTAAGAGTTTTTTGTAAGGTTGCCAAATACGCAAAGCTTCATCCACAGACTGTATGGATACTGCGTCACTTGCAGGACTAAGAAAGACCGGTTTTTCATCGCCACCGACGACCATGCCACCCGTTTTAAATCCATTTAGCGTACCATCAAAAAGAGAAACTACTTTTCTGAGCTCTTCAGTGTTTTTATCGTTAAACTGGCCTTGAGCTGCATCTACTTGCATAGAGAGCAAGACCTTGGTGGTGCGTTGTGACAACATCCGTTGTCGCCCAGAAAGGTTGATGGATACGGCGTCATTATCAAGTGTAGATGAGGTGTAAAAGTTAAGGCCAAGTACACTCAAGTTGAAAATTAAAAAGAGCGTAACCGCAATTAAAATGCCACGGTATTTGCTTAAAGAACTGTTTTTAGTAGCTTCAGTCATGAATGTTCCTTAATGCACATAATTTGTGTGAATAGCATCGTGTGTGATTTAGAGCGTCTGTCTACAGCGTTTGTCTTTGCAGCCGTTAGTTTGCTATTCGATGTTTTGTCATGAGCCGTCATTTTTTCTCCTTATTGGATTTCATTTAAGATAAATCAATCTAAACTGTTGTTTCTAAAATTACGGCCAACAAAAAAGGCGTCTGATAACAAATCAATTCTTAAAAAAGAATCAACTTATTATCAAGACGCCTTTGCCTTGAATTACCTTTGCTTTTGAGCCATCTTTGGCCCTATATTTCCGTGTTTGATTGCTGCTCTTTAACGCTTAGAGTATTTCTGTAGCTTCTGTGTTAGATAACTAGCTTTTTAAAAAATCTGTATCAATGATTGATTTAGCTTAAGCAATTAGCATTCCAAATTTTTGTTTTATATTTATCATTATGATTATATTGAATAACTTTTTTCTTAAAGGCGTGTCGGTTCTATACGGAGCCATCGCTTCTGCACAAATCAGGTGCATAACCCACCACTAAAGCATGGCAGAGAGGTGGAGGATATTTAGAATAGTGTTTCTATGCCATGCGCATGAATGGATCTATTGAGTATGTTCATACTTAGAATACTAATTAAATTCTATTTGTTACAATGAATCGTTTACTTGCTGGACAGTGACGACTTTCATCTGTGTTACTGGTGTGGTCAGCTTTGTGATACACATAAAAACCACCAGTTTCGTAACGTTTTTTTATCTTCAACAACTGTATTTGAGTATTGGCTAAAGTGATTTAATGATGATGTTTAACGCAGTAAGCCTGACGATTCCACCCCAGATTACCAATATCGAGCACATTCTGCCGCCAAAAGAGCACACGTTTCGCGCGTTTACATTCCAGCCAACAGAAGCATATCGCGTGATTTTATTGGGACAAGACCCGTATCCAACGGTAGGCGATGCCAACGGGCTTGCATTCTCAGTGCATAAAGGTCAAAGGCTGCCTAGAAGCCTGAAAAATATTTTTACCGAGTTGGTCGATGACATTGGCTGTGACATGCCAAGTCATGGCGACCTCACAAGTTGGGCGGAGCAAGGCGTTCTTCTGGCGAATTCATCACTCTCAGTGCTTGAAGGGCAAGCGGGTGTGCATGCTAAATATTGGAAAGAATTCACCGAGCATTGGATACGTGACCTTGGGCAGGGTAGTCGACCGTTGGTGTGGATTCTCTGGGGCGCGCATGCCCAGTCGTATCAACATTTGATTGGCAGTCATCATAAGATTATTAGTTCTGCACACCCAAGCCCACTGTCTGCACGTCGTGGTTTCTTTGGCAGCAAGCCATTTTCAAAGGCCAATGAATACTTAAAAGCGTTGGGCTATGCTGAGATTAATTGGTGTATTTAATAAGTTTTTATAAATGAAAATGACACCTACGGACTTAAAGAAAGCCTATCGCCTTTTAAATCATGGCCCTGTCGTACTTGTTTCGGCACTGCATAACGGCAAGCAAAACATCATGGCGGCGGCTTGGGTCACCCCACTGGATTTCGACCCGCCAAAAATCACCCTTGTGCTGGATAAAAGCACCTATACCCGCGAGTTGATTGAGGCCTCAGGCACATTTGCGCTGAGTGTGCCGTGTGTGGCGCAGATAGAGGCTGTGCGGCAAGTGGGTACAAGCTCTGGGCGTGATTTGGACAATACCGATAAGTTTGCGTTGTTCGGTTTGGAGGCTTTTGCCGCCCATGAGATTGATGCACCTTTAGTTAAAGGTTGTGTGGCTTGGCTGGAGTGTAAGCTGATTGCCGAGCCGCATAATCAAAGCACTTACGATTTATTCATTGCCGAAGTAGTGGCGGCCTATGCCGATGCGCGTGTGTTTACTGATGGGCATTGGCATTTTGAAGGACACGAAGAGTTGCGCACACTGCATCATATTGCTGGTGGTGAGTTTTTTGTGACGGGTGCCGCGGTTAAGGCTTCGTTATAAGTTGTTGGCGTTTTTTACGTTGGCGATAGGCAAATAAAACAATCAGCCCAGCCACATTTGGTAGCCATATTTTGGGGTTAGACCACGGAATGCCATCAATGGTGAAGTCTGAAATTGGCCAGAATATCGGCGTGGGGAAGTATCTCAAGCTGTGGAAAGGGAAGTCCAGCACGATATGAAATGGCCAGCCCAGCATGGCAAATGCAATGTCACGACGCCATAGTGCGACGAGTGCAATCACTGGTATGCAAATCACAAAGCTGTGCCAGATGTCATAAGAGATAAATAGCCAGCTTGGCATGTCAACAAGTGGCGGCGGCCCTGAGTGAAAGTTACCATCCATGAGGCGCAAAACCATGTATGCGCCGAATGAACATAAGTCTGGCAAGGCGCCAAATGCGAGTGCGAGCCAAGTGTGGCGTTTGTAGCCAAATAGGCCGTAGCCCCAAAGTGCGTGACTGAGTGTATCCATAGTGTGTTGTCGCTGTTCTATTGAGCCGCTATTGCGGCGTCTTTAAAATAAATCCAAACCTTGAGTAATCGCTGTGAATGTATTAGGCTGGTGGTCGTTACATCATACATCTGATACCACTTAAATCTATGCGCCGAATTCTCATTATTCTCTCTGTTATCGCAGCCATTGCCGCTACATTCTGGTGGTTTAACCGTTCACAGCCGATTGCCGTGGCGTTGGTTGAAGTGGCGCGTGGCAAGGTTGAGTCTAGCGTCGCAAACACTCGGGCTGGCAGTGTTGAGGCCTGTCAGCGGACTAGACTTTCACCCATTAGTGGTGGGCGAATTGCTTTTCTGGGAGTGAAGAAAGGTGACCATGTTAAAAAAGGACAGGTGCTGCTCAAGCTGTGGAATGAAGATCAGCAGGCACAAAGTAGCTTGGCGCAAACGCAGGTGGCAAGCAGTCAAAAACGTATTGGCGAAGTGTGCGCCGTTGCTGATAATGCCGAGCGTGAAGCGGCGCGTATGAGCAAGCTGCGTGCTAAAGGCTTTATTTCAGAAGGTGGCGAAGAGAAATCACGTTACGAGGCTAAGTCGCGGCGGGCAGCGTGTGATGCTGCTAGAGCCGATGTGACACAGGCTCGCGCACGTGTAAATGTGACCAAAGTTGAGCAAAATCGCACCGTGCTGATTGCGCCATTTGACGGCATTGTGGCGGATATTGTTGGTGAGTTGGGCGAATACACCACGCCATCTCCACCAGGTGTGGCGATGCCGCCAGCGATTGATTTGATTGACGATTCTTGCTTGTATATCAAGGCGCCGATGGATGAAGTGGATGCGCCCAAGATTCGGGTAGGTCAGGTTGCCAGAGTTTCTTTAGATGCGCTGCCGGGGCAATCGTTAGCGGGGCATGTGAAACGTGTCGCGCCTTATGTGGTGGCGGTTGAGAAGCAGGCACGTACTGTGGATGTGGAAGTGAATTTGGATGATTTTAAAGGCAATATCGACAGCAAGCAGCCTTTATTGGTGGGCTACAGTGCGGATGTGGAAATTGTGCTGAGTAGCCACGATAACGTGTTGCGCATTCCGACCTCTACCTTGCAAGAGGGCAACAAAGTGCTGGTTTATGTGCCTGAGACCAAAAAACTGGAACAGCGCACAATCAAGACGGGGATTACCAATTGGGAGTACACCGAAGTGTTGGATGGCTTAAAACAAGGCGACCGCGTGGTGGCTTCGTTAGAGCGTGAAGGTGTAAAAGCTGGCGTGTTAGTGAAGCCTGATACTGCCACAGAATCAGCCAAAGTAAAATAAGGTTATACATTCAATGTCAGATGCAAGCCAAAGCCTGATCACCCTCAGTGGTATTTCGCGTACCTTTCAGCTTGGTGATAGCACCGTGCATGCATTGCGTAATGTCGATTTGCATGTGTCACCCGGTGAATACATTGCTGTGATGGGGCCGTCTGGCTCTGGTAAATCGACCTTGCTGAATTTGCTTGGCTTGCTGGATAGGCCTGATATCGGCACGTATCAGCTAGAAAGCCGTGACGTGACTACGCTTAACCCAGATGAATTGGCTAAAGTGCGTAGCGAACGCATCGGTTTTATCTTTCAGAGTTTTCATCTTGTACCACGTTTAACTGCCGCAGCGAATATTGAATTGCCGCTCACTTTAGCTGGTGTGCCTGCCGCCGAGCGCGCCAAACGTGTGGCGCAAGCACTACAAGAATATGGTTTAACTGACCGTGCGCAACATCGCCCGAATGAGCTTTCTGGCGGCCAGCGGCAGCGGGTGGCGATTGCGCGCGCTACCGTGCAGCGTCCTGCTGTGCTGCTAGCCGATGAGCCGACAGGCAATCTTGACCGTGTCACAGGTGAAGAAGTGGTGCGGCTGCTGGAAGCACTCAATGCGCAAGGCACTACGCTGATTGTTGTGACGCATGACCCAGCACTAGGCGCGCGTGCGCGACGTCAAATCAGAATGGAAGACGGCAGCATTGTGAGTGACACCACAAATGCGCAGGCTTCATCTACTTAAACATATAACTTCCGTATGAAACTCACCGACACACTACGTTATGCAAGTGATGCTGCAACGGGTACGCCATTGCGTACAGGTTTGCTGATGCTGGCCATGTCGATAGGTGTTGCGGCCGTGGTTATTTTGACTGCACTGGGCGATGGTGCGCGGCGTTACGTGGTGGGTGAGTTTTCTGCCATAGGTAGTAATCTGGTCATTGTGTTGCCAGGTCGTTCAGAAACACGCGGTTTTAATCCAGCAAACCTAGTGACCAGCACCCCTAGAGATTTAACCGTGAATGATGCTTCAGCCTTGCTTAGGCTACCAAGCGTTACGCGGATTTCACCGATTTTGATTGCGACGACTGAGGTGAATGCAGCAGGCAAGCTTCGCGAGGCCATGCTGCTGGGCACTAACGATGAGTACATTCACGTGCGTCAGCAAAAAGTAGCGCTGGGGCGATTTTTGTCTAAAAGTGATTTAGGCAATGGTGGTGCGGAAGTGGTGTTAGGCGCAGTGATTCGGCGGGATATTTTTGGCTCGGAAAATCCGCTAGGTAAAACGGTGCGTATTGGCGATAGGCGTTTGCGTGTGGTTGGCGTATTGGCGGAAGGTGGGCAAGGCATGGGCATGACCACGGACGAGCTGCTGATTGTGCCGATAGCGACTGCGCAAGCCATGCTCAACACCAATACTTTATTTCGTATTCTGGTTGAAGCACGCAGCCGTGAGCAGATCGGCGAAGTTAAAGCGAACGTGCTAAAAATGCTCACTCAACGGCATGAGGGCGAAGAGGATGTGACCGTTATCACACAGGATGCCGTGCTTAAAACCTTTGATAAAATCTTGAATGTACTCACACTCGGCGTGGCGGGTATTGCCGCGATTAGCTTGGCTGTGGCGGGCATATTGGTGATGAATGTGATGCTGGTATCTGTCACGCAGCGCACGGCAGAGGTCGGCCTGCTTAAAGCCTTGGGCGCCACTTCGGCGGCGGTACGTCAGTTATTTATGGCGGAGGCCCTGCTACTATCGCTCAGTGGTGGTTTGCTCGGTACGGGTTTGGGTTATTTGGGGGCTGCAGTGTTACGGCATGTGTATCCCACTTTTCCTGCATATCCACCGCTATGGGCAGTATTGGCGGGCTTGGGCACCTCGCTATTGTCCGGCTTGATTTTCGGTGTCATGCCAGCGCGTAGAGCCGCACAGCTTGACCCGATACAAGCGTTGTCGAAACGGTAATCAAAACTTATGCTGATTGCCGACTCCACCCGTTTCGCGTTACAAGCCATCACTTCACACCGCATGCGTAGCTTTCTGACCTTATTCGGCATTGCCGTTGGTATTGCGGCAGTCATTCTGCTGACTTCTATCGGCGAGGGCGTACATCGTTTTGTACTGGCAGAATTCACGCAGTTTGGTACTAATGTCATTGGCATTACCCCCGGCAAGGTAAAAACTGGCGGTCAGCCACCATCAGGTATTCCGACGACCTCCAGATTGTTGACCATGGAAGATGCCGCGTCTCTCAAAAAATTACCGCATGTCACTGGCTCGACGCCTACCGTGTGGGGTAACTCTGAGGTCGAGGCGAATGGCCGTTTGCGGCGTTCCACCATCTATGGCGTAGATGCAGATTTCACGCGGGTATTCAGCTCTACCGTGCATATCGGCAACTTTTTACCACGAGAAGGCGCTGGGAGCTCGCGTGCTTTTGTGGTGCTGGGCAGTAAGCTGCGAGATGAACTATTTGGTAGTGCAAACCCACTCGGCGCCAGAGTGCGCATTGGTGGATTTCACTTTCGCGTGATTGGTGTGCTGGCACCTAAAGGCCAGTTTCTTGGTATTGATCTGGATGATACGGCATTTATTCCGGCAGAGCGTGCGCTGGAGATTTATAACCGTGAAGGGTTGATGGAAATTCATGTGACCTATGAAGAAGGCGTGTCATCCGCCGGCGTGGCTAAGGCCGTTAAAGCGCAGCTTAAGTTGCGGCATGGGCATGAAGATTTCACTGTGACCACACAAGAGGACATGCTTAAAACACTGTCGAATATTCTGAACATTCTGACCATGGCAGTAGGTGCGCTGGGTGGTATTTCGTTATTGGTGGGTGGCGTGGGCATTGTCACGATTATGACGATTTCAGTGACCGAACGTACCAATGAAATCGGCTTGCTGGTTGCACTCGGCGCACGCCGGCGTACTATCTTGAGTTTGTTTCTGAGTGAGTCGGTCATGCTGGCTTCACTGGGCGGCGCCATGGGCTTGTTACTCGGTATCGGATTAGCACAGCTTCTTCGCCTTTTTTTACCTACATTACCAGTACATACGCCGTGGAGCTTTGCGTTAGGCGCTCTGGCGATGTCGGCTACAATTGGTTTGCTGGCTGGCGTATTGCCCGCAAGGAGCGCTTCACGCTTAGACCCGATTGAAGCTTTGCGTGCGGAATAACGCTTCATTGAATAGGTCCGAAGTTAAATAGGTATGGATGTCAAACATGCGTAAACATAAAAAACATCACTTTAAGAAAATAGGCATGCCGCCTGGGTCACTGGTGCATATTGGCGAGATTAAAGTGGATAAGCCTGTCGTCAGCTTGATTGAGTATGATGGTGTTGATTTTAGCGAGCGCATGTTAAGTAGCGATGATTTGGCATCCCTCAAGTCGGAAGACATGACTCACTCTGATAAGAAGCGCTGGCTGAATATTCATGGCGTACATGATGTGGTACTTATCAAGCAAATTGGCGACTTGTTTCATTTGCACCCGCTGGTGCAGGAAGATATTTTAAATACCGAACAGCGTCCTAAAATTGATGAGTATGATGCGTATGTGTTTCTGGAAACGCGTAGTTTTTCATATCACGCAAATAGTATGTCGGTGAGTTCTGAGCAAATCAGCCTTGCGCTAGGCCGCAATTTTTTACTGACATTCCAAGAGCGCTCAACCGGTATTTTTGAGCCAGTGCGTGAACGTTTGCGTGTGAGCCGTGCGCATATTCGGGAGTTGGGCGTTGATTATCTGGCATACGCCTTGTTGGATAATATCGTGGATCAGTACTTCAAAGTGTTGGAGGAGGTGGGGGATGCGAGTGAAATGCTTGAAGAAGTATTGCTGCACAAACCGACGAATACCGAGCTATATAGCATCCATCAGCTCAAGCATGTGAGTATTGAACTGCGCCGTGCCGTGTGGCCGTTACGTGAGGTAATCAATAATTTAACACGTAACGAAAGTGACTTTTTCAAACCGGCTACCATGCCTTATCTACGTGATGTGTATGACCACACGATTAATTTCATCGAGTCGCTCGAATCAATCCGCGACTCATTGAGTGGCATGATGGATATTTATATGGCCAGTGTCAGTAACCGCGTCAATCTTGAGGTGCGGGCATTAACGGTTGTCGCCATGCTGTTTATGCCAGCAACTTTGATTGCAGGTATTTTTGGCATGAACTTTCATGAGATGCCTTGGCTGGCAGATAAAAATGGCTTCTGGTGGTCGATAGGGCTGATGGTTGGTATTGCACTAGTCATGATCATGATTTTCTGGCGCCGGCAATGGTTGGGTAGTAAGACTTAAATCCGCAATGTGTGCGTGGTAATATGTAGAAAATTAAAAAAATCAATCTATGCGGAATCTAAATACAATTTGCCGTCGTTGGAGTGTTGCCGTTTTAGGTAGCTTGATGCTTGCGCTGCAATTGTCGGGTTGTGCATGGATGGAAGATAAACCCATTGCTATTGCCGCCCATGTTTGGCTGGGATACGAACCAATGTTTATGGCGCGGGAAGAAGGCTGGCTGGATACAAAGCAAGTGCATCTGGTGGAAACGCACTCGGCTACGGAGTCTTTACAACTGCTTGCCGCGGGCAAGGTAGATGGTGCGGCGCTGACTTTGGACGAGATGCTAAGAGCACGTGCGGATGGATTGCCGCTTTCTGCGGTGATGATTTTTAATGTTTCGGCTGGTGCGGATATGTTGCTGGCGCGCAGCAATATCAAAAAACTAGCTGATCTAAAAGGTCAACGCGTTGGGTTGGAGCAAAGTTCTGTAGCTGAGGTCATGCTGGCGGAAGTATTACGCTTTGCTAAATTGACCAAGCAGGATATTACCTTGGTACCAATGCCGGTCAATATGCATTTAAATGCTTGGGACAGCCACCAAGTAGACGCGCTCATTAGCTACGAGCCCGTGGCCTCACAATTGCAAACCTTGAATGCAGTAAAACTATTCGATAGTCGCCAGATACCAAATACGATTGTAGATGTGCTGGTGATACGTACCGATATGCTGGATCGCAGTCACACCAAGGCAATACGCCACCTGCTTTCTGCCCACTTTCAGGCATTGGAGCATCTCACACACAATCCGCAGGATGCCGCTTACCGTATGGCTCCGCATCTCGGCTTGCCGGCAGACTATGTGATTTCTGCCTACAAAGGTTTGCAGTTACCAAATGCCGCACATAATTACCAGTTAATGTCGGGCACCAAGCCGGAATTGTTAGTGAATGCGAGCAAGCTATCCAAGATCATGTTTACGAATAAATTGCTTAAGCAAAATGATGCGTTAACGTCATTGATACACGCTGAATTCTTACCTACGGACTTTTTGAGTACCGATGAATAGGTTACTAAATTTATTCAAAGGCCTGTTATTGCTTGCTCTGGCAAGTGCTTTGCTGGATGTGTCTCCGGCCTATGCTGCCGAACCTGTAAAAGTAGGGGTGCTGGCATTTCGCTCTAAATCGCAAACGTTGGCGCAATGGCAGCCCTTAGCGCGCGTGCTTAAACAAGCAATGCCAGAGCGTGATTTTGAGATTGAGGCGCTGACACTGCCCGAGTTGCAACTAGCAGCATCCAGCCGCCAGTTGGATTTTGTGCTGACGAATCCTGCACATTATGTGCAAATGAAAAAGCTGATTGGCTTATCGGCACCACTTGCTACATTGGCGGCTTTGGAGGGTGGTCAACGTACAATGGTCTTTGGCGGTGTGATCTTTAGACGTGCTGATCGCGATGACTTGAGCGTATTGCACGATATCAAAGGTAAAACGATAGCTGCCGTCAATATAAACTCTCTCGCGGGTTATCAAATGCAGGCCTATGCCTTAAAGCATGCTGGCATTCGATTGCCGCAGGATGCCAAGCTAGTTAGTGTTGGATTGCCGCAAGATAACGTGGTGGATGCAGTGCTTTCTGGGCGTGCAGATGTTGGTTTTGTACGTTCTGGTTTGCTCGAATCCATGGCGCATGAAGGCCGGTTGGATATGAAACAGATTCACGTGCTTAATCGGCAGAATGTCCCTAATTTCCCAGTACAAGTCTCAACTCGGCTGTACCCAGAGTGGCCTTTTTCTGCAGTGCCCGGCGTAGATGAAAACCTTTCTCGGCATGTTGTTTCAGCGCTATTTATGTTGGAAGAAAACAAGGCCGCGACTCAGGCGATTGGCATTCATGGCTTTGTCGTGCCGGCGGATTACGCGCCTGTGGTTGATTTGCTCAAAGAGCTGCACGTATCGCCTTTTGACATGGCACCGGAATTTTCCGCATTAGATATTTGGCGCCGCTACCAATGGCAATTGATCGGCGCATTCATTGCTTTTGGCTGGATTGTATTGCTTGCTTTCCGCTTGTTATTTACCAAGAAAGAGCTGGAGTCACACCATCGTGCTTTACTGTCGCAACAGCAGCAGTTGCAAGAAAGCGAGTTTCGCTGGAAGTTTGCGATTGAAGGCTCTGGCGATGGCATGTGGGACTGGGACGTGAGAACGGATGAGGCGCATTTTTCCAAACGCTGGAAGGAAATGCTGGGCTATGCTGAAGACGATGTCCTGCCTAGCAAGGGCGAATGGCAAACACATATTCACCCTGAAGACAAAGATACAGTGATGCAAGCGATAGAGACTTATCTGGCAGGAAAGTCTGATATTTATGTTGTTGAGTACCGTCGGCAATGTAAGGACGGTAGTTATAAGTGGATACTTAGTCGCGGCATGGGCGTTGAGTTTAGTGATGATGGCAAGCCATTACGCATTATCGGAACACATATTGATATCACCGAGCGTAAAACGTCTGAAGAGACGCTTCAGCTCTATGCCAATGTATTTACATATGCCCGTGAAGGTATTTTGATTACCAATGCGGATGGTGACATTATTGATATCAATGATGCATTTACACGTATTACTGGCTATCACATCGATGAGTTATTTGGAAAAAACCCTCGTTTACTCGGCTCTGGTCGGCATAGTCAGGAGTTCTATGCCGATATGTGGCATGCCTTGAACGAGAGCGGACACTGGAGTGGTGAGGTCTGGAATCGGCGTAAGAATGGTGAAGTGTATGCCGAAATGAAAACCATCAGTACCGTGCATGATGCGCATGGCCGTGTTAAAAATTACGTGGCACTTTGTTCTGATATCACACCGCTCAAAGAGCACGCGCAGCAGCTCGAACATATCGCACATTACGATGCACTGACTAATCTGCCTAACCGCGTATTGCTGGCGGATCGTCTGCATCAGGCTATGATACAGTCACAACGGCGTGGGCGACTGCTGGCAGTGGCTTTTCTGGATCTAGATGGTTTCAAGACGATCAATGATCGCTACGGGCATGATGCTGGCGACCAGTTGTTAATCGCTGCTGCCAGCCGTATGAAGAGCGCGCTGCGTGACGGCGATACTTTGTCGCGTATCGGTGGCGATGAATTTGTAGCAGTATTGCTCGATCTTGTTGATGTGGAAGCCAGCATTCCAATGCTCAGTCGCTTGTTGGCGGCGGCTTCTGAGCCTGTGCAGGTGAATGGCAGTCTTTTGCAGGTGACGGCGAGTTTAGGCGTCACCTTTTACCCGCAAGTCGAGTCAATGGATGCCGACCAGCTGCAACGCCAAGCAGATCAGGCGATGTATCAGGCCAAATTGGCTGGTAAAAATCGTTACCATATTTTTGACGCTGAGCAGGATCATAGTGTACGTAGCCTGCACGAAAGTCTGGATCGTATTCAACATGCCTTGCTCGAGCGTGAGTTTGTACTGTACTACCAGCCTAAGGTGAACTTGCGTACGGGCGTTATTATCGGTGCAGAGGCACTGATTCGCTGGCAACATCCTGATAAAGGTATTTTGCCGCCAGCAGTATTTTTACCTGTGATCGAGAATCATCAGTTAGCCGTTGATATTGGTGAATGGGTGATTGATACCGCTTTGAAGCAAATGGCGCTTTGGCATGCGGCTGGATTAGTTATTCCTGTCAGTGTTAATGTCGGCGCGCGTCAGTTGCAAGAAACCGGCTTTGTGGAAAAATTACGCGAGATTCTGGCAAGGCATCCTGAAGTTTCGCCGAGTTGTCTTGAAATTGAGTTGCTGGAAACGAGTGCGCTAGAAGATATTACGCAAGTCTCTGAGACGATTAATCGTTGCCGAGAAATGGGTGTGAAGTTCGCGCTGGATGATTTCGGTACTGGTTACTCTTCACTGTCTTACTTGAAACGGTTGCCTGTCAGCATGCTTAAGATTGACCAGAGCTTTGTGCGTGACATGCTCGATGACCCGGATGATTTGGCAATTCTGGAAGGTATTGTCAGTCTAGCCAATGCATTTCAACGCCAAGTCATTGCGGAAGGCGTCGAAACGCTGGAGCATGGCGCCGTGCTATTGCAACTCGGTTGTGATTTGGCGCAAGGCTATGGCATTGCACGGCCAATGCCCGCTAACCAAATGCCTGAATGGGCGAAAAATTGGCTGCCAGATATCGCTTGGTCAGGTCAGCCAGCGTTGAGTCGTGGTGATTTGCCAGTGCTTTTTGCCAGTGCCGAGCACCGCGCATGGACCAAAGCTATCGAAAACTATCTGATTGGTGAGCGTGACGCGCCGCCAGTATTGCCTCATCAAGACTGTCATTTTGGTCAGTGGTTAGATGGAGAGGGCTTGCTTAGCCATGGGTCACAGCCATCGTTTTCTGTGGTAGATGCGCTGCATCAGCAGGCGCATTTGCTGGCAGAAAGATTATGCAACCTTAAAGCACAAGGTCAGGACGAGCTTGCGTTGGCTGGCTTAGTTGAACTGCATAAGCTACGCGAGGAATTACTTATGCAGTTAAATGTCATGTTGCAAAATCCTGCTAGCTAGACTTACAACCGTCCCGCCGCTAGTAGCGGTGTCACCATGTAGTGCAGCCCTACAAATTTTTTCCCCAGTAATTCGAGCAGTGTTGCGACATAGACTTGTTCTGTCTCAACCATAAACTGTATACGTCGTTGACGACCTGTGACTTGCTCAAGTAGCGTCATGCCTGATGGTCGCTGACCATGACCATAAGCTTCGGTGGTGCTGAAACCGCCGATTTCATCGTTCTCTAAGAGAAAGTCGACTAAGGTTTCCTCTAGTGCTGGCGGTGCGTATAGCGTGACTAGGCATTTTTCTGGGTTTTTCTCAGTCAAGTTTCCAGCTAATGTTTCAGTGGTTTTGTTCATTTTTAGTCTCTTATTTTTGTGACTATTATTTAGCTTCTACGCCAAATCTGCGGTAGAGAATCGGCAGCAGAATCAGTGTCAGCACGGTTGCGCTCATTAAGCCACCAATCACCACGATGGCTAGTGGGCGTTGAATTTCAGAGCCCGGCCCAGTGGCGAATAACAAAGGTAGCAGGCCAAAAGCCGCGATGTTTGCGGTCATGAGTACAGGCCGTAAGCGACGTTTAGCCCCTTCAACCACGACCTCACCCAGTGTCATGCCATGCGCCAGCAATTGGTTGAAGTAAGAAACCATCACCACACCATTCAATACGGCAATGCCGAGCAGGGCGATGAAGCCGACCGAGGCTGGCACTGACAGATATTCGCCTGAAATCCATAAGGCAAACACGCCGCCTATCATGGCGAATGGGATGTTAGACAGAATCAATAGCGATTGTCTGACGGAGCGGAAGGTCGCGAATAACAGCAAGAAAATCAAGCCTAGTGCAATCGGCACTACAATCGCTAACCTAGCCGCAGCGCGTTGCTGGTTCTCAAACTGACCGCCCCAGCGCATAGAATAGCCTTCTGGGAATTTCACTTGTTGCAACACCACGCCCTTAGCCTGCTCAACAAAGCCGACTAAATCGCGACCACGTACATTGGCAACCACTACTACCATGCGAGCGCCTTTTTCACGGTCTACTTTGACTGGACCTTCCACACGTTCCAGCTTGGCAACGGCAGAAATCGGGATGTTGTTGCCATTGGGTAAGGTGAGCATTAAATTGGCGAAATCAGACGGCGATGCGCGCAAGGTTTCAGAACCGCGCAGCAATACAGGCGTGCGGCGTAAGCCTTCTTGCACAATGCCGATTTGGCGACCTTCTAGCTGTGTACGCAAGGCGCTTTCAATCTCGGCAATGTCAAAGCCTAATCTGCCTGCGGCCAAGCGGTCGATAGCAACGCGCATATACTGAACACCGCTATTTTGTGGTGTGTAGACATCTTCCGCACCGGGAATGCCTTTGAGGATTTTTACGGTTTGTTGCGCCATTTCATCCAGCTTAACCAAGTCGTTGCCGAAAATTTTAATGGCCAGGTCGCCGCGTACCCCTAGTATCATTTCGTTCACGCGCATTTCAATCGGTTGCGTAAAGGCATAAGTAATGCCAGGCATGTCATCCAGCACTTTGCGCAACTCATCGGTGAGCTTTTCTTTGCTATCCATGCGCCATTCATTTCTAGGCTTGAGCACCAGAAAGTTATCTGTCTGGTTCAAGCCCATCGGGTCTAGCCCAAGCTCATCGGAGCCTACGCGTGACACGACGCCTTTCACTTCAGGCACTTTTGCCATCAGATTGGCCTGTATGGTTTGATCCATCTCCAGACTTTTTTGCAGATTGATGGAGGGCAGCTTTTCTACCTGCATGATGATGTCGCCTTCGTCCATCACCGGCATAAAGGTTTTACCGATTTGCAGATACACCAGCACAGTCAATGCCAGTGCGATGCCTGAACCGATGACGATGGTGCGGGTGTGTGCCAGCGCCCAAAGCAGTATCGGCTCGTAAAACTTCAGTGATTGACGCACCACCCAAGGTTCTTCATGGCTGACTTCTTTCAGCATGAAAGAGGCCAGAACAGGAATCACCGTGAGCGAGAGCAGTAGCGAACCTGCCAGCGCAAACACAACCGTCAGCGCGACAGGGCTAAATAGTTTGCCTTCCAAGCCTTGCAGGGTAAGCAGCGGCAGAAAAACAGTAATGATAATGAGAATGCCTGAGGTGACGGGTACGCTTACCTCGCGCACCGCGCGGTAAATCAGGTGCAGACGTGGCAGCTTGCTATCCTTGCCATGCGCCAAGTGTGAAACGATATTCTCCACCACCACTACCGCGCCATCCACCAGCATGCCGATGGCGATTGACAGCCCGCCCAGACTCATCAAGTTGGCAGACATGCCGAATTGCGACATGAGAATAAATGTCACCAGTGCCGCGAGAGGTAGCGCCAAAGCCACTGTCAGCGCTGCGCGCATATTGCCTAAGAATAGAACCAGTAACACCAGCACCAGCACAGTGGCTTCAAATAACGCATGGGTCACGGTGCTCACCGCACGCTCGACCAAGCCGCCACGGTCATAAAACACATTAATGGTGACGCCTTTCGGTAGCGTAGGCTGAATCTCTTCAAGCTTGGCGCGTACGTTTTTAACCACTTGCTGGGCATTGGCGCCACGTAACCCTAGTACCAAGCCTTCTACGGCTTCACTTTTACCATTTTTTGTGACTGCGCCGTAGCGCGTTAATGCGCCCATTCTGACTTCGGCCACATCACTGACGCGTATCGGCATGCCTTGTTCAGAACGCAAAACGGTGTTGCTGACATCGTCTACAGTCTGGAAGCGACCTTCGGCGCGGACCAATAATGACTCTTCGCCATCACTGAGTCGGCCTGCGCCATCATTACGGTTGTTCAGATCAAGCGCGCTTTGCAAATTGCTTAAAGTTACGCCGCGTGCATACAGGCGAGCATTATCAGGAATGATTTCAAAACTGCGTACGATGCCGCCAAGTGAGTTGACATCTGCCACACCAGTGACCGTGCGTAGCGCAGGACGAATTACCCAGTCCAGCAAGCCGCGGCGTTGCTCCAGACTCAAGTTGTCGGCTTCTACGGTAAACATGAACATTTCGCCGAGTGGCGTAGTCATTGGGGCGATACCGCCATTGATATCCGGCGGCAGATTGCTCCAGATGGCATTCAGGCGTTCGGCCACTTGTTGTCTCGCCCAGTAGATGTCTGTGCCATCGGCAAAGTCTACAGTAATGTCAGTCAGCGCATATTTCGCTACCGCACGCAACATGGTTTGCTTAGGGATGCCGAGCATTTCTACTTCAATCGGTGCGGTAATGCGTGATTCAACTTCTTCCGGCGTCATGCCCGGCGCTTTGATGATGATTTTTACCTGTGTGGTAGATACATCCGGGAATGCATCAATCGGCAATTCCTGAAACGCGTAGCCGCCAGCACCGATGAGTAACACGGTGAGCAGCAGCACTAATAGACGCTGCGTGAGGGCGAACTGGATAATCTTGTTAAGCATTGTGTTGTTTCCTATGGCGCGCTATTGCACTCGATATGGATGACTATTGTGCAGCAGCACTATTCCAAGCCGCTTTAATGGCAGCCGTGCCGGTGACCGCCACTTTTTCATTGCCTGTGAGTTTGCCGGTAATAATGCCTTGCGTTGTTTGTTCGCTGACGACGGTAACTGGCGTGGGGATAAAGCCTTGTGGCGTTTGCACAAACACATAACTATTCATACCGTTTCTAACCAACGCTGATTTCGGTACTGAAAACTGGTTAGATACACCTTCGCCCGCCAACTCAGCCTCTACCAACTGACCTGGAGACAGCTTTTCTGTGCCGCTGGAAATTTCAGCACGTAAATGAATGGTTTGATCGTTGCGATTAACGCTGCGGATAATGGTTGTAATCTTGCCTGACGCCTGATATTTAGGAATGCTGACGTGCATGCCTTCTTTGGCAAAATTCAGCACGTCGAGCGGGGCGTGAATTTCTAACCAGAGCGGTTTGAGTCTGGCAATGCGGTAGATAGGCGTACTCATGTCTACGCGCTGACCGGTAGAAGCCATTTGCTCCAGTACCGTGCCGTCAATCGGTGCAGTCAGTGTCAGTCCGCTAGACATTTCACCGCGCTTATCCAGACTTGCAATCGAGTCATCACCCATGCCCGCCATCTTGAGTGCCTGACGGCGTTGTTGCACTTCAACGGAGAGTTCCTTATGGCCGCTTTCGGTAGTGAGTACACGGCGTTCAGCAATAATGCCGTCTTTGAATAACTCTCTATCCCTATCCAGCATATTTTTACTCAACTGCTGCTGGGTTTTGCCTCGCAAATAATCACGTTGCAGCGCGACCAGCTCGGCGCTACTAATGTGCGCAATGGCTTGACCCCGTTTAACAGATTGCCCAGCCGCCA
>JAZJYS010000122.1:17489-18804 GCA_040390265.1 Pseudomonadota bacterium
GCGCTACTAATGTGCGCAATGGCTTGACCCCGTTTAACAGATTGCCCAGCCGCCACGTAAAGTGTATCAATGAGCCCGCTTTGCGGAGCACTCACTACGCGCTCTTGACCAATAGGCACCACCACTTCACCGGGTAACATACTGCTTTTGACGTGGCTAGATGCGGTAAGCGGCGCGACGGTGATGCCTAAGGTCTGTATCTGTTGTGGTTTGATGGCAATGGTGCTTTCCGCATGGCTTAGTAAAGCATGGCCGAGTAAGGGTAATAACAGAAATAGTGAGGCTGTTTTTTTCAAGGTAAAACTCCAATAGCTTGGTTATAGCGGGCAATGTTCCATTGCAGTTGGGTGCGGCGGTTAATCAGTGTGCGTTCAGCTTCATAGGCCATGGACTGGCCGCGCAACAGGGTGATGAGGTCGGCCTCACCAAGCGCAAATGATTTTTTTGCCAGCCGTAAGTTTTCTTGCGCCAGCTTGTGTTGCTCTTCAACAATACTCAGTTCTTCACGAATCACTTCCAGATTGTGTTCTGCTTCATGCAGTGCGGTTTGCAAGATCAGTTGACGCTGGTCGCGCTCGCTCATGGTTTGGGCAATTGCCATTTCAGCGCCCGCCAGCATAGGCGCAGAGCGGACTTGAGCATCTAGTGGCAAGCGTAAAGAGACGCCGACGCTATCGTTATACAGACTATCGAAAGCGCCACGGTCACGACGTGCATTGATTAAAACCTGTGGATTTTCACGCCGTTCTGCACGCGCCAGATCGCGCTGACCACGTGCCATTTCCACTTTGGAGGAAATTTCCGCCAGCCACGGATGGTTGTCATCAATCGTATCGCGCGTACTGAGTTGTTCCTCCGCAGATTGCGGCATTTCTTTTAGCCCAGTCAGCGCCCAATAGCGGTGTTCTGCATGCTTCCACTCGGCTTGCATACGGAGCAGGGCTGTTTTCGCCAGCAATGTGCCATTTTGTGCCAGCATGACATCGGTCTTAGCTAGCTCGCCGGCTTTCCAGCGTTTTTCAACGTCATTCTGTAAAGCGAGCGCGGCATTGTATTGCGAGTCTGCCAGTTCGACTGCGCTGGCAGACATATTGACATCCCAGATTGCTTCCCTGACTTGACCAGCCACTTCCAGTGCCAGACCATTGCGAGATGATTGCAGCTCAGTTTCTGCTACGCGTGCAACCGTTTCACGCGCATTGCGCTGTCCCGGCATCCAGATTGGAAGTTCTACGCCGGCTTCCCATTGGCTAAGATTGCGGTTGCTACCGATTACATCATTTTGGTGAGCAACAATCACGGCTGGTGCAGCGGG
>JAZJYS010000122.1:18904-21204 GCA_040390265.1 Pseudomonadota bacterium
CAGCATTAGGGCAAGTCCTGCTACAGGGAGTGCATGCATGAAGCGTCCTTTTTAAGATATGTTGCCCATAGTAAATGGCGATTCTTAAGAGATTCTTAACAATAGCTTATGTTTTGATGAGCTGCGCATATTTTGCACGAATCTTTGCTGCCTTGGGTGCCGCTACTGCCATGCAATAGGGCTGATGTGGATTGTTGGCAAAATAATACTGGTGGTAGTCTTCTGCTGGGTAAAAAGTTTCCGCGTCGTTGATTTGTGTGACAATCGGTGCGTTAAATATTGCAGCTTCATTGAGCGATGCAATCATTTTTTCTACAGCAGCATGCTGCTCTGCATTCTGGCAGAATACGGCGGAGCGGTATTGTGTGCCTACATCGTTGCCTTGACGGTTGGGTGTAGTTGGATCATGTGATACAAAAAATATTTCCAGCAAAGTTTCAAAACTCACTTGGTCTGCATCAAAGTAAATTTGTATCGCCTCGGCATGCCCTGTATCACCATTGCAGATTGTTTTGTAGGTTGGGTTGAGCGTGTGGCCGCCAATATAGCCAGAAACCACTTTGCTTACGCCTTTTAATTGGCTGAACACAGGCTCTGTGCACCAGAAGCAACCGCCGGCGAAAATTGCAATTTGTTGATTGTTCATGATGATCTACCTTTAATTCATTTAAAATATGGATGTGTGCGAACCTTATGTTAGTCAATCTATTGCATATAACATTACATTCAATATCCGTTTTCTCTTTAGTGCTTTTCTTCAGCCAATATTTTAGTTATGCGCCTAAACGCTCTTTACGTTGATTTTAACTCTTACTTTGCTTCAGTAGAGCAACAGTTACGTCCTGAGCTGCGTGGCAAGCCGATTGGTGTGTTGGCGGTGATGGCAGAAACGACTTGTTGTATTGCCGCGAGTTATGAGGCTAAAGCCTTTGGCATCAAGACCGGGACATTAGTGCGAGAGGCGCGCAAGCTATGCCCAGAAATGGTGTTTGTTGAAGCGCGACCATCGATTTATGTGGAGTTTCATCATAAGCTCATCGAGATAGTAGAGAGTTGCACGCACGTAGAAAAAGTACTGTCGATAGATGAAATGGTGTGCAAACTCACTGGTAGCCAGCAGTTGCCTGAAAATGCATTGAAGCTTGCGGCAAAAATCAAGCGCGCTATTGCTAAACATGCAGGCGATTTTATGCGCTGTTCGATAGGTATTGCGCCGAATACATTTCTAGCCAAAGTGGCTTCCAACATGCAAAAGCCGGATGGTTGCGTGATGATTGAGCCGCATGAATTGCCTGCGCGCTTGTATGGTTTGCAGTTGCGTGACTTAAATGGCATCGGAAAGCAAATGGAAGCGCGTTTGAATCGCTATCGAATCAAAACAGTGGCAGATTTATATGCGGCTAATCGTCAGCAATTGCAGACTGCGTGGGGCAGCATAGAGGGTGAACGCATGTACGACAAGCTGCGCGGCTTGGAGCCTTATTACGTGAAGAATGCGCGGAGTAGCCTCGGTCACTCGCATGTACTTCCGCCGGAACAGCGGAATTATCTTGGCGTAAAAGCCGTGTTGCACCGATTGCTGCAAAAAGCTTGCATGCGGATGCGTAGCTACGAGTTACTCACTTCAAAAATCAGCATTAAAGTGAAATTTAGGGGTACGGTTGGTTATAAGCCCATTCCTAGTTGGAACATGGAGAGCGCTATTTCTCCCACGGATAATACGTTGCGATTGATTGATGCGCTGGAAGATTTTATGCAGCATTATCCTATTGATAATACCGAGCCTTATGCGGTGGGCGTGTCTTTTTTAGGTTTAGTCACGGCAGATGAAGTGGCGCGTGATCTGTTTCAAGTGGTGCCATTAGAAAGTGAAAAGAAACTGAATCAAGCGATTGATACCCTCAACCTGAAATTTGGTAAGAATACGATTTATTTTGGTGGGGCGCATGAGGCGTTAAAGGATGCGCCTATGCGAATTGCATTTAATCATATCCCTGATTTAGTAGTGGAGGGCGATGGTGATAGTGATAGTTAATGGTGTTTTGTTTGCATTCGATAGTAGGCCGCTCATTAATTGCGGCCTTTTTTATGGGGCAGGTATTTTTCATCAATATCAAACTTTTACATATCTTAACAATTTTTACGTATGCCTAATTTAAAATTGCCGCGTTAAATGACCATCTGCAAATAAAAAGCAGAGTTCTGATAGTTGATAACTAACGTTAGTTCGCTATAGAAATATCTCATAAGAAATACAGGAGAAATAAAATGCACGGTATCAAATTAAATGTTGCTACAAC
>JAZJYS010000123.1:0-32513 GCA_040390265.1 Pseudomonadota bacterium
TAGGTTTCAAGCAAGCGCGTGCTGAATTTGCTGACGTATACGCTAACTCACTCTCCGGCGGTGGTGGTGCTGCAATAGGCATTGGTACGAATCTAAGCACGGTAGCTCAACAATTTACACAAGGCAACGTTACCAGCACCAGCAACTCCTTGGATGTAGCCATCAATGGCGGCGGATTTTTCCGCATGAGTAACAATGGTGTAATTACATACTCTCGGAACGGTCAGTTTCAAATGGACAAAAATGGCTTTATCGTAGATGCAAGCAATAAGCACCTGACAGGCTATCTAACCAATGCCGCAGGAAAAATAGATGCTGGCAACAAGCTAGATCTCAAAATTGACACATCTGACATACAACCTGCGACTACTACAGCAGTGACAGGCTTAGTAAACTTGGACTCACGAAAAACTGCACTAGATCCTGCAAAATTTGACTCCACAGACCCAACATCATATTCGGATTCAACTGCGATTACTCTCTATGACAGTCTAGGTAATGCACACACAATGCAAACCTTCTTTGTTAAACACCCAACTGCAGCGGAGGCAGCAGCAGGACAAGCTGCAGCCGCAGCTATGCCAGTAACAACTCCAGCTGAAATAGCTGCTCAAGCGACAGCCCAAGCATTAGCTGATGCAATGAGTTTAGCGGCATCTCCAGGCACAGGAACGCGCTGGAGTGTATACACCAGTGTAGATGGTACACCCACAACGTTTACGCCACCAGCAGCACCAGTAGTGACCGCCACGCTTGATTTTGATGGCACAGGCCTTAAACCACTTGTAACACCTACCACACCGGACTCTAAAACAGGCCTACCTGTAGTGTCATTCTCACCAACCACGGGTGCTACAGCTCCACTAGACTTAACCGTAGATTACTCAACAAGTACGCAATTCGGCTCCAGTTTCAGCATCAATAGCTTATCTCAAGATGGTTATACATCTGGACGTTTAGCAGGATTTAATGTCGGAGCAGATGGTACGATTCTTGGTCGCTATAGTAACGGACAATCAAAAACGTTAGCACAAGTGGTACTCGCTAACTTCGTCAATCCTAACGGCCTACAGTCACTAGGCGGTAATGCATGGTCAGAAAGCGCAACTTCCGGCCCACCACTAGTCAGCACACCTGGCACAGGTTCATTAGGTGCATTGCAATCATCAGCAGTTGAGGATTCAAACACTGATTTAACTGCCGAATTGGTGAACATGATTACCGCACAACGCTTTTACCAAGCTAATGCACAAACGATTAAAACACAGGATCAGGTACTGCAAACATTGGTTAACCTTCGTTAATAAATGATTGAAAGTATTAAGGAGCTGCTATGGATCGCATGATTTACACAGCCATGACAGGCGCGAAGCACATACTTGAGCAGCAAGCTACCACATCCCATAATTTGGCGAATGCCACTTCTACAGGATTTAAAGCTCAGGTAGATTCGTTTCGCGCTGTACCGGTGGTTAGCGAAGGATTAGCCACACGTGCTTTTGTTGTTGATGCAACAATAGGTGCTGACTTTAACCCAGGCGCCATCCAACATACCAACCGTGAGCTAGATGTAGCAGTTCAAGGTAAAGGCTGGCTTACCGTACAACGTGCTGACGGTTCCGAAGGCTATACTCGCAATGGCTCACTAAAAGTGAGCGAAAATGGCATTTTACAAACGGCATCAGGGCTTACTGTAATGGGAGATGGTGGTCCAATCAGCATTCCACCTGACATTGCCGTATCAATTGGTAAAGATGGCACAATCTCATCCATATCCAACAACACATTACCAGGCCCGGCTAATACGATTGGTCGACTAAAACTGGTTAACCCAGTTGAAAGTAACCTTGTACGAGCTGAGGATGGGTTATTTAACACCAAAGATGGCAGACCAGCGGAAGTCGATGCTAACGTCAATGTCGTTGGTGGTGCGTTAGAAAATAGTAACGTCAACGTGATTGATGCAATGGTCACAATGATTAGTTTAGCTAGGCAATTTGAAACACAAATGAAATTAATGCAAAGCGCAGAGAACAACGCTAACAAAGCAAGTCAACTCCTGAGTTTGACTTAACCTAGCTTAAACTAGACTTGATTCAGAATAAAATCTGCAGTCTTAACTGGAAGCTTACTTTTTGTAAGGAAACAACATGATACGCTCACTATGGATTTCAAAAACTGGCTTAGATGCCCAACAAACCCAGATGGATGTGATTGCCAACAACTTGGCAAACGTAAGCACCAGTGGCTTTAAACGCCAACGTGCAGTATTTGAAGACTTACTCTATCAAAATATCCGTCAACCGGGAGCGCAGTCCTCACAACAAACCCAGCTACCTTCAGGATTGCAAATCGGTACAGGTGTAAGACCTGTTGCCACAGAGCGAATTTTTACTCAAGGTAACTTGCAACAAACCAGCAACGACAAGGATGTTGCAATTCAGGGTGCCGGTTTTTTCCAGATACTACTGCCAGATGGCACAACGGCTTATACACGGGATGGCTCTTTCCAGACAGACAGCCAAGGCCAGCTTGTAACCGCCAGCGGATTCCCTGTACAACCAGCAATCACAATCCCGGCTGATGCGCAAAGTATAACGATTGGCAGGGATGGTACAGTTTCAATCACCCTAGCCAATACCCCAGCGCCCACCCAAGTGGGTTCATTGCAATTGGCAACATTCATTAATCCAGCAGGTTTACAAAGTAAAGGTGAAAATCTCTTTGTAGAAACTGCAGCATCTGGTAATGCCAATACGAATACACCTGGCTCAAATGGTGCCGGCTTGCTGACACAAGGCTTTGTTGAGACCTCCAACGTTAACGTTGTAGAGGAACTTGTTAACATGATTCAGACGCAACGCGCCTATGAAATTAATAGCAAAGCGATCACAACCTCTGATCAGATGCTACAAAAACTAACGCAGATGTAATCTGACCATCACCGCTTACTACACAACTCAATTGATGCAACAAATTAAACTCATTACTCCATCGACAATTGCCCACATGGGCAATTTCTTTTGCACTTCGCAATATTATTTGCGTTGCTTATTCTTTGGCTTTCTTATTTTATTTAATGGCTGCGCTATCACTCCAGACTCAATAGTTAAACAACCAACAACAGCCAGAGCGTACGACCCTCCAGCAACTGCAGCTAACAGTGGTGCAATTTTTAATGCAAAAGCCTATCATCCGATCTTTGAGGATAGACGCCCTCGCTACATAGGTGATATTGTCACAATAAATATCACTGAAAATACCACCGCAACCAAAGCAGGTGCGAGTTCTGGCAGTAAAAGCGGTGCAGCAGATTTCGCAACCAATGCATCTATTAAAAGTAATGTACCAATTGTTGGTGGTGTCGCATCTAAGCTTCCCTTCGGCAATTTAGCAGCATTTTCTGCAAGCTCAGCTAATTCATTTGCAGATAAAGCTGCAGAGAATGCAAGTAATGTATTTACAGGCTCCATTACGGCAACTGTAATTGAAGTATTACCTAACGGCTATCTAGTTGTGAGTGGGGACAAACAAGTATCTTTTGATAAAGGTACTGAGTTCGTTCGATTCTCTGGAGTGGTTAATCCCGATACGATTACGCTAGGTAACTTTGTAACATCAAACAAAGTTGCAGATGCTCGCATCGAATACAGAACTAATAGCAAAATTGATGCGGCTGCTGTAGCCTCAATATTTGCGCGCTTCTTCTTGAGCATAACTCCGTGGTAAAACCGAAATAATGCACAGTCACTTAAATATCTATAGCTTAAAGAATTGGCTAACTAAGGCATGCGCACTGTGCTTATGCATCATTGCTATGCCACAACCAGCTTATGCAGAAAGACTAAAAGACCTAGCATCTATACAAGGGGTCAGAAGCAACCAACTTTTAGGTTATGGTCTAGTGGTCGGGCTTGATGGTACCGGTGACCAAACTACGCAAACCCCATTCACTGTGCAAAGCATTATCAGCATGATGCAGCAGATGGGCGTGAGCTTACCTCCAGGCACTAGCCTACAATTAAAGAATGTAGCCGCAGTCATGGTTACAAGTACACTGCCCGCCTTTGCCCAGCCAGGTCAAACACTTGATGTAACAGTATCCTCTATGGGGAATGCTAAAAGCTTACGTGGCGGCACATTACTGATGACTCCTCTCAAAGGTGCTGATGGACAAATTTATGCGATAGGGCAAGGTAATCTGGTAGTAGGCGGCGTTGGTGCATCTGCGAATGGCGCTCAAACACAAGTTAATCATCTGAGTGTAGGCCGCATCTCCGCTGGTGCAACCGTTGAGCGTTCCGTGCCTAGCAGCATTAGTCAAACAGACACTATCAATCTAGAGTTAAAAGAATCCGACTTTTCTACGGCTACTTTGGTAGTGGATGCAATCAACCGCCGCTTTGGACAGAACACAGCATTTGCACAAGATGGACGAGTCATTCGCGTGCAACCAACCCCTAATACAAGCAGGGTCGCGTTTTTAGCCGCGTTAGAATCTATTAACATTTCGCCAGCTACAACTTCAGCTAAAGTCATACTCAATGCGCGCACGGGTTCAGTCGTAATGAATCAGGCCGTGACTTTAGAAAATTGCGCCGTGTCACACGGCAACCTCACGGTTGTTATTAGCACAACGCCAGTCATTAGCCAGCCTGGCGCACTATCTACAGGCCAAACAGTGGCCGTAGCAAAATCTCAAATCGAAATCACTAAAGAGCCCGGCAAGGTTGTTCAATTAAACAGCGGAGCCAATCTCTCAGATGTCGTGAAAGCCCTCAACGCAATTGGCGCGACTCCACAAGATCTACTCGCGATATTACAAGCGATGAAATCCGCAGGCTCATTACGCGCCGAGTTGGAGGTCATTTAATATGGTAACCGGCGCAGATCTCTCAGGAAAAGTCGCTTTTGATGCCAATAGCTTAAATAATCTAAAGCAAGCCGCAAAAGAAAACTCTCCAGAAGCCATCAAGGGTGTTGCAAAGCAGTTTGAGGCAATATTCATGAATATGATGTTAAAAAGCATGCGTGACGCTTCACCTCAAGATAATCCATTCGACAATGAGCAAAGCCGTACGTTTACATCCATGTTAGACCAACAATTGAGCAGTAATTTAGCCTCAAAAGGGTTAGGACTTGCAGATGTGCTCGCCAAGCAACTCAGCCGTAGTGGTTATGCCAATAACAGCACCTTGCAGCAAGCTGTTACTGATGACAAACCGAACCCAGAGACAATCAACCCATTAAGCCCAAATACATTAAGTACCCCATTTCCAACCAGCAACACCAAATCATTTAAGCAAAATAGTGGCTCTGCCATTGAGCCTACTTATAATAAAACACAAACACTAAAACCTGTGAGTGACAATTCAACAGAATTCCAAAGCCGTATGGCACAACATGCAGAAGAGGCGAGTCGCGCAACGGGCGTTCCCGCCCATTTGATGATAGGTCAGGCGGCACTAGAAAGTGGCTGGGGTAAACGAGAAATTAAAGGTATAGATGGTACGCCCAGTAATAATTTATTTGGAATTAAAGCTACGGGCAACTGGGATGGCAAAGTTGTTGAAGCTGCGACTACAGAGTACATCAACGGCGTTAAACAAAAGCGTATCGAAAAATTCCGCGCTTATGACAGTTATGCAGATTCATTTAAAGACTTTGCAAACATGATGCGCAATAACCCTCGCTATGAAAATGTAATGGCAAATCTGCAGAACACTAATGATTATGCTCAAGCCATGCAGAAATCCGGATACGCCACAGACCCTAATTACGCGGCTAAACTCACCAGTGTTATCCAGAAAATATCACCATCATAAGATGTAAACAAAAATTGTGGCCTAAAGTTATAATCATCTTTGCCGTAATTAGCTTATAGGTTTCAAAGGGTACAAATCATGTCAGGCATACTTAGTATTGGTAAAAGCGCATTAAATGCGGCACAAGTTGGGCTCACCGTTACTGGGCACAACATCGCAAACGTCAATACCCCTGGTTACTCTAGGCAAACCGTAGTTCAGGCTGCGGCTCAAGCACAAAGTTATGGTTTTGGTTTTATCGGCCAAGGTGCAGAAGTATCAAGCGTTTCACGCGTTTACAATGACATACTCGTTGGTCAAGTAGTGAGTAGTCAATCGACTAGTGCTAGTGCTGATACTTACAGCACACAACTTAGCACCATAGACAATATGCTTTCCGATGCCTCTGCTGGCATTAATCCGGCACTAAATGGCTTCTTTTCTGGCGTGCAAGATCTTTCTTCCAATCCAAGTGATATACCTACCCGCCAATCAATGCTGTCAAATGCTCAATCATTAGTCAATCGACTGCAAAGTACCAGCAATCGCTTGAATGAAATTCGCGATGGAATTAACACTCAACTATCATCTAGCACTGGACTGGTCAATGTTTATGCAAGACAAATTGCAAGCTTAAATGACACTATTGAAAAAACAGTTAGTGCGGGTGGAGACCAGCCAAATGACCTTTTAGATCAGCGGGATCAGATTGTTTTAGAGCTCAGCAAACTCGTCAAAACTACAGTCGTACCTCAAGGCCAAGGTAGCTACAACATATATGTCGGTAATGGCTTGCCATTAGTTGTTGGTGCATCAACCATGTCATTAACTACAACAGGTTCACCAACAGACCCCACGCGATTAGAAGTCGCTTATCAGAGCAATGGTAAAACGACTGTGCTTAGTGCCAATAGCTTGCCGGGCGGCACAATTGGTGGATTACTACAATTTCGTTCAGAGTCGCTTGATCCAGCACAAAATCAAATTGGCCAGATTGCCGTCGTACTGGCGAGCGATTTCAATACACAACACAAACTCGGAATTGACTTAAATGGTAACGCTGGTGGGGATCTATTTAACATTCCCGCCCCAGTAGTCAATACCAATAGCAACAACACTGGGAATGCAACAGTTTCAAGTGTCATTTCAGATGCGCATGCAATTACTAGTAGTGATTACCATTTAAAGTTTGACGGTACCAACTACACAATTACGCGACAAAGCGACAATAAGATTTTGTCTAATGCCGGCCTGCCACAAACAATAGATGGTATAGATTTCGACATATCCTCTGGCGCAATGGCAGCTGGAGACGAATTTATCATTCGTCCAACGCATAATGCTGCAACCACATTAAGTCTTGCAATCACAGACCCTAGAAAACTCGCAATGGGGACTACAACAGCACCTGGGGACAACAGTAATGGATTATTACTAGCTAGTCTGCAAAGCCAATCAACAATAAACAGTAGTAGTGGTGCAGGCACTAGTTATTCTGCTGCATTTTCACAACTTGTTAATAGTGTTGGCAATAAAACACGTGAGTTAAAAGTAACAGCAGCGGCTGAAGCGCAAGTATTAGAACAAAACACGGCAGCTGTACAATCATTGTCTGGCGTTAATCTGGATGAAGAAGCCACCAACCTTATTCGTTACCAGCAAGCATATCAGGCGGCAGGTAAAATGATGCAGATTGCCAGTCAGCTATTCGATACGCTATTGCAATTAGGCCAATAGGCCTGACAGATATTAGTTAAAGGAAAGATCATGCGCATTAGCACCAACACTATGTACCAGTCAGGCATCAATAAGATTACCTCCCTGCAAGCGGAACAAGTAAAACTACAGCAACAGATTTCTACAGGTAGGCGTATTGGAACGCCATCTGATGACCCTGTCGCCTCAGCACACGCGCTAGAACTCTCATATGCACAAGGTATTAACGCAAAGTTTGCTGACACCAGAAAAACCGCACAGTTAAAGCTCAACACATTAGAGTCGAGTCTAACGAGTGTGACTAATGTGCTTACCTCTGCACAGTCATCGCTAGTTGGCGCGGGGAATGCTACATACACTGATCAAGAAAGAGCTTTTATTGGCTCTGAGCTCAACGGCTCATTAGAAATGCTGATCGGCCTAGCGAATACCAAAGATGCTTCAGGCAATTATCTTTATTCAGGCTATCAAACTAGCACACAACCATTTTCTGCAAGCACTAGTACCGCGCCAAACGGTTCTATCACAACAACTAGCGCTACATATATGGGCGACAGTAATCAACAATCACTACAAGTGGAATCCAATCGTCTGATGGCAGTGAGTGTTTCAGGTGATAGCGTATTTCAAGCAAATGGCAGTAATGATGTTTTCACCGCAATGGGTGACATTGTAACGCTGCTTAACACACCTATCACTGATGATGCTTCACGAACAGCATTTAATACAGGGCTAGCATCAGCGCTCACCAAGCTGCAAAGTGCAACTGATAACGTACTAAACGTGCGAGCCTCTATTGGCAACAAGCTTAATGAAATTGATTCGCTAGATTTATCAGGTTCAGACCGTGATTTACAGTACAGCAAATCACTCTCTGACTTACAAGACTTAGACTATGCCAGTGCGCTTTCTGACCTATCTAAAAACCAAACAATTATGGAAGCAGCACAGAAGTCATTTATTAGTACGACCAGCCTGTCGCTATTTAAACTAATCTAAGGTCGATTAAAGTTTAAGTGCCTACTCGGGACTTCAGGACTTTGGCGGTGTTAGTTTAGGGCTAATTAACTCAGCCTTGGGAATGGCCACTTGAAACATATTATTGACGCCTTGCTCAATAAAATTTGTAATCGGTTTAAGCATGGTTGGAATTGAAAGTGCCAGCACAACGAAGCCTATGCTTAGCGTTACTGGAAAACCAATACCAAACAGATTCAATTGAGGCGCGGCTTTGGTAAGTATCCCTAAGGCCATATTAGTAATCAGTAGCGCAGCGACCGCCGGTAGCGCAAGCAATAAACCCGCACTAAAGATCATCTCGCCCCACAGCACAATTTTCATTGGATTAATGCTATTTCCATCTACCACAATTGGCATGGTGATAAAACTATTAGCCAATGCTGTAACAATCATTAAATGCCCATCTAGGCTCAAGAATACCAGCATTGCAAGCAGCACTAAAAACTGATTAATTGCTGTGCTTTGTCCTTGCGTCTGTGGATCATAAAAACTAGCGAACCCCAAACCCATAGACATGCCAATCACTTGTCCGGCCAACTCAACTGCTGAAAAAACCAGCCGCATACTGAAACCAATCGCCAACCCAATAATCAGCTGCTGCACTAATATCAGTAGCCCTTGAAATGAGAATATATTGAACTGTGGTAGGGGCGGTAATGTGGGCACAATTATCAATGTAAGCGTAATACCTAATCCTAACTTTACTTGATTAGGAATCGAGCCATGACTAAAAATTGGTGATGCGGCAATCACACCTAAGACACGCGTCAAAGGCCATAGCAAAGCAATAATCCATGTTTGAAGTAGCTCGCTACTAACTGACACCATAACAATACACCTTAGTGCTCATTCAAATTACAATCTGGCGTTTGAACAAAGTTAATTAGCCATAGCAGGCAGGCTGGTAAATACAATCCGCATATAGTCCACCATAGTGGTAAGCATCCACGGCCCTGCAAAAACTAATGCAACAAACACTCCGACCAGCTTGGGAATAAAGGATAGCGTTTGTTCGTTAATTTGTGTTGCTGCCTGAAAAATGCTGACGACTAAACCAATAATCAACACTATCAACAATATTGGTGCAGCCACCATTAGTGTTATTTCCATGGCATCTCTGCCGAGATTCATCACGCCTTCTGGAGTCATTGAGCTTCCCTGAACCTACACTTATCTTATTCTAATAAAAGCTTTGCACTAGTGAACCAAGCAATAACTGCCAACCATCAACCAATACAAACAACATCAACTTAAATGGCAAAGCAACAATTGAAGGTGAAACCATCATCATCCCCATAGCCATCAAAACACTAGCAACTACCATATCAATAATCAAAAATGGAATAAAAATAGCAAAGCCGATCTGAAAAGCAGTTTTAAGCTCACTCGTCATAAAGGCTGGCACTAGTACCAGCAAGGGCACTTGCTCAGGAGTATCAATTTTCTCAATTTGCGCCATTTTTATGAAGAGTGCTAAATCACCCTCACGTGTCTGCTTCATCATAAAGGCCTTGAGTGGTGCTGCGCCTTTATCTAAAGCTTCTTGCATCGTGATGCTATTTTCAGACAGCGGCTTGTATGCATCTACATAGATTTTATCTATTACCGGACTCATCACAAAGAATGTCAGAAACAATGCCAAGCCAACCAATACTTGATTAGGTGGAGCCGATTGCGTACCTAACGCCTGCCGCAACAAAGATAGCACTATGATAATGCGCGTAAAACCTGTCATCATCAATAACGCTGCTGGCAAGAAAGTTAATGATGTCAGCAAAATCAATGTTTGCAAACTCAAGGTATAGTCCTGTCCACCGCCACCTGTTGGTACAGCGTTAATCAAAGGCAAGCCACTCTCTGCGAATGCAGGCAATGGCAACATGATGGTCGCAAGGATTAATGCTAAAGCTGGAATTAAAGCTCCTTTGCTCATTAGCTTATTTTTCAACATTTGAATTCTCTGTAAATTTCCCTGATGACTTCTTCAGCCATTGTGAAAATGGTTGCGTGAGTGCATTCAAGGCTGGAGGGAATTGGCTACTTGTATCAGAAATATTTTCTGAAAGTTGAACTGAACCAATATCCAAGTTAGCGATAGCATTCACCTGCCCAGGAGCCACACCAACAACGATCCAGCGACCAGCAACCTCCACCACCACTACCCGTTCACGTGAACCAACACTGACACCACCAACAATACGTGCAACAGACTGTTGCCCGCCTACTCCAGGCAAAATACGCTTTAAAAGCCATGCCAAAACTGCCATTACAGCCAGCACAATCACAAGTCCTAAAATCATTTTAAACAAACCACTTGATGTTGATGTCACAGCGACATCTGCAGCAGACACCTTAGTAGATAAGGCAATTAAACTGAGAGTCAACAAACTTAGGCGCTTATTCATAAAGTGGTCTATTCAAGTTTTGTTAGATGATGGGAGGTTAAAGCAAGACTAAAACACTGGAACCTATAGCTATCGGTTAATCTTACGAATACGTTCTGCCGGTGTGATGATGTCTGTTAAACGAATACCAAACTTATCATTCACAACAACTACTTCACCTTGTGCAATCAAGCATCCATTCACCAAAACATCCATAGGCTCACCTGCCATGCCATCAAGCTCAACGACTGAACCTTGCGCTAATTGCAGTAAATTCTTGATAGCAATCTTGGTACGTCCTAACTCCACTGTTAGTTGAACAGGAATATCCAGAATAAAATCAATGTCGTTGTGTGTTTCGTGCAGCTTATTGTTGGGCGTAAACTCAGTAAACACTTGCGCTTTTTCAACATTCTTAGCTTGTAGCACTGAAGCATCGGCAGTAGTCTGCTCTGCCATTGCAGCACCCCAATCATCCATGGAGTCTGTAGATTCTGCAGCAGTCTGTTCTGCCATAGCGGCTCCCCAGTCATCCTCTGCCAGGGCTCCAGCGCTATTCTCATCCGTAGGATCAATCGCCATACGGTTCTCCTTTTATATATTCCGTTGAATTAGATCTTAAAAGCTTCTCTACGCGCAGTGCATATTGACCATTGAATATCCCATATTTACACAGCATGACAGGCACACCATCTACTTGCGCCTCAATTGCTTCATCCATACTAATCGGGATAACATCACCAACCTTCATGTTGAGCACATCGCCCAGCTGCATCTTTGTTTTAGCCAGATCAGCAACAATTTCAATTTCAGCCGCCTGTACCTGCTGTGTCATTAACTTGACCCAGCGCGAATCCACGCCCAACACTTCACCTTGTAATGGTGAACTTAATATATCGCGTAATGGTTCAATCATCGAGTATGGAAAGCAGAAATGCATTTCACCTGCTGCAGGACCCAACTCAATATTAAAGGTGATCGCAACAATCACTTCATTGGGAGTAGCAATATTGGCAAATTGCGTATTCATCTCAGAACGAATGTACTCAAACACTACAGGATAAACTGGCTCCCACGATTTTGCGTAAGCTTCGAACACGATATTCAAAATACGCTGAATAATACGCTGCTCGGTTTGTGTAAAATCGCGACCCTCTACACGGGTATGAAAGCGACCATCTCCTCCAAACATATTATCTACAACTAGGAACACCAAGGTTGGATCAAGCACCATCAGTGCAGTCCCCCTCAAGGGATTCATATGCACCAAATTAAGGTTAGTTGGCACCACCAGATTACGAATAAAATCACTATATTTAGTAATTCGTACGGGCCCGACAGATACTTCTACGGTACGTCGCAGAAAATTGAATAACTCAATACGTACTAAACGCGCAAATCGCTCATTGATAATCTCAAGTGTAGGCATGCGCCCACGGACAATACGCTCTTGCGTAGCAAGATTGTAGTCGCGTACTGCGCTGGGGTCGCCAACAGGCTTATCATCGTCAGAATCTCCGCCAACGCCTTTTAATAAGGCATCAACTTCATCTTGAGATAAAAACTTATCTGCCATGGAATAATGTAAACAGGTTTATTGAACAACAAATGAAGTAAAGAACACACCTAAAATTTCTTGAGGTTTAGCTCCTTCAGAAAAAGGCTTTTTCATTTCGGTAACGATTTCATCACTTAGATGCTTTTTACCTTCCATGGTGAGAATCTCACTCGCAGTCTTACTGGTAAGCAGCAATAATAAGCGGTTACGCACAACAGGCATTTGCGTTTTCAACAACTCAGCTACTTCAGGACTAGCCACCTGCAGTTGCATATCAAGCTGCAAAAACTTTTCATCAGGATCTGGCTGTAAATTTACGGTGAAAGTCTCAAGCGTCATAAAGACTGGCGCTTTTGCTGGCTCCTCATGCTTAGCCTCCTCTTTATGTGCCCCTGATTTTTGATGCATAAAAAACCAAGCCGCACCACCAGCACCCGCCAAAAGGACTACAGCCGCAACAATAATGATAATTAATTTTTTATTTGATGCTGGTGCTACAGCATCCTCAGCTGCTTTTGGATCTTTTGCCATCTGATACGTTCCCTTTTACATTGTTCTTTTCGGCTGATTGAATTGCTATCGATATTAACGATTGCTTTTATGATGATAAATTTAAAAACCACCATCACCTTTAATTATAGCACTTGCCAGCATTTGAATTGCCTGTCGATCAATCTACTAATGCTTTCTAAGCCTTATCACACAGGCCAGATATACACTATAAAACCTTGTGACCACAGATATCTATCAAGCAAAGGTATCGACCAGTCCATTAGCAGTTCGCACTAACACATTAGCACTAACCTCTGGCTGAGCGATGAAACCATTGTCATTAAGTTGCGCTACTGCACGCCCTTGAGTCGCTTGCTGAAAGGCCTGTTGGGACTGGCTACCTGTACTAACATTTGCTTGGCCCAGCTGTATGCCTGACTCACTCATCTTATCGCGCAAATTCGAGAATCCATTTTCTAAAGCCTGCCTGACTTCAGCATTATCTGAAATAAAAGTCGTATCAGCCTGATCATTATGCACATGAATGACTACCTGCAAAGGCCCTAAATCTGGAGGATTAAGCGTGAGCGTAGCAGATTGTTCTCCAGCGCCAACCATCCATACCACCTTCTGACTAATCGCTTGGTCCCATCCGGATTTACCAGGATAAGCGCTGATATTATTTGCACTCCCCGCTTGTTGCGTAGCAGGAGAATTAGCGACTTGCAAGACGGACTGATAATTGGATGAAGGCGCTGCCAGATCGTTAACTGCAACATCTTTACTTGAACTCAGGCTAGCTTTGCTCATTAACGCATCCTCGATTGAAGTTTGCGTAGCAGTTTGCTTACCCGCATTCAATAACATACTATCTATCCAACGCGAATTATCTGATGTTACTTTTCCATCCAAATTTTGATTCGCACTTTCGTCAACCGGATCATTACTTACCGCCGTATTCATGCCTTTACTAGACGCTAAAGCATTACTCAAGACAGCATCTAAGCTAGACCCTTGTGAAACAACTGCTGGCGCTGATTGCAATACTAAACCACTGCCACTGACAGCGTTCTCAGTGCTTTTCTGCACTGGCAAACTCACAGTCATCAATGGCACTGGTAACGTGGTTGGTGCAGTTAAGTTCACGATACTGGCATCAACAGCAACTGGTGAATCATTAACTTTTGCATCCACACCATCCTCGTCTGACGGCACACCACCATCCACAGCAATTTTCGTGTGCTCTGCAGACAAATAATTGATGCCTAGATTTTGATCACCTTCAACAACTGGCAGGTCATCTACTGCTGCAGTACGCTTAGCTTTGTTCTGTGAACTAGCCACGGGCTCCTTACCTGCTAATTGGCCGCCTGTTTTAGCTAATGTTTTTTTATCATCCTGACCAGACTTATTTTGCAAACTCTTCGCTTGTTTAGCTTGCACTTGGTTTGACAGTTCCGCCTGAAATGAAGTCTTCGAGGCACCCGAATCTGACTTGTCTACACTCACATCACTTTTAGACATAGCTTCTGATGTGCTTTTCAGTGGCGCAATCTGTATTGACTGTAATGATAAATTTTTCATGATTCTTAATCCCAATAGTTAATAACTATTAACTTCAATAATTGCAAACGCCATCTGACCTATATTTTGCTATCGACCGGTTCTACTCATGCGCATAGCAAATTCATCCATTACTTTCTGATCCTTTTTTTGCTCAGCTTTTAATACTTGCTTATCAGAACGCTGCAACAACACCTCATAAGATAGTTTTTTACGCTGACTTTCTTGCCATAGGTCTCGCTTTAATTTCACCTGCACTTTGGTCATCTCAACAACTTCTTGCTGACCCGCTATCGCCTGATCAAGTTTTCCAAAAAAGTTCTGATAGTTCTGATATGACTCTGCAACCATGCCTGTTTCCAACGTCTTATTCATGTTATTCACATAACCTTGCCGATAGTCATACAACAAATTTTGTCGACTCACAGCCTCATCCGCTACCTTCATCGCATTTGCCAAAGCCTCTGTCGCCAACTCCACTTCTCTAGCAGCGAGATCCTTTAACATTTTTAATGTAGCTGTAGACTGAATGGCCATATTGCCTCTAAAAAAACAATCATTTAATCTTTTATACTAGTTCAGCATCAAACCATCTAGCACTCGCGTTAACTGATAGATACTCTCATCGACTCCAGCACGCTCAGCAATTCCCTGCTGTAGAAATGCATCAATACTATCATGCCTCGCTATCGCTTGATCCAGCACAGCATCACTGCCAGATTCATAAGCACCCACATTGATTAAATCCACGCTACGCATATAGCGCGAATTAAGCTGCTTTAGTTTACGCGCCAGTTTCTGATGCTCATCACTCGTAATATTATGCATAGCTCGACTAATCGACTGCTCAATATCAATTGCAGGGTAATGACCACTCTCTGCCAGCCCGCGACTTAATACAATGTGACCATCAAGAATTGCCCGCGCAGCATCGGCTATAGGATCCTGCTGATCATCACCTTCCGTCAAAACCGTATAAAAAGCCGTAATAGACCCCTCACCACGCTTGCCATTACCTGTGCGTTCAACCAGTGCAGGCAATTTGGCAAACACTGAAGGCGGATAACCTTTGGTAGCTGGCGGCTCACCAATGGCAAGCGCTATTTCACGCTGCGCCATGGCATAACGTGTCAGTGAGTCCATAATCAACAATACGTTTTTACCTTGATCACGAAAGTTCTCCGCAATTGTTGTTGCATAACTAGCGCCTTGTAGCCGCATTAGCGCTGGAGCATCTGCCGGAGCGGCTACTACTACCGAGCGCGCCATACCTTCAGGCCCAAGAATTTGTTCAATAAACTCTTTTACCTCCCGACCACGTTCGCCTATCAACCCAACCACAATTACATCCGCAGTGGTATAACGCGCCATCATACCCAACAACACACTCTTACCAACACCAGATCCAGCAAACAAACCCATACGCTGACCACGACCCACGGTAAGCATGCTGTTAATCGCTCGCACGCCCACATCAAGTATTTCTTCAATCGGCGCACGCATTAAAGGATTCAATGGACGCGTATTAAGAGGCGAGCTCTGTACGGCATTTATTTTACCTAGGTCATCCAGTGGATTACCTGCTCCATCGACTACACGCCCCAAAAGCTCATTACCTACCGGTAGATGACGTGTACGATCTACAACTCGTCTACGTGGCGGCTGATCATGACGTGGCTTAGGTAGACTTTCGGCTATTTCCAATGCAAACACCTTGGCACCCGGCACTACGCCGTCTACACTACTTTGCGGCATCAACAACAAGCGATCACCATCAAAACCTACAACCTCAGCTTCAACTCTGCGCCCTTCTCCTAAGGGTACATAGCATGCACTACCGATAGGCAACTTGACACCCACCGCTTCCATCACCAATCCGGTTAGCTTAGTGATACGTCCCGCAATTTCCAGCGGCTCAACAATACGTAATATTTCTTTGCAATCGCGAATATAACCATGCCAGCGTTGCCGATGTATATTTTGCAAAGGCTGGGCGGACTGACTCATGGTATTAGCCACTCACTTTTTTGTGATAGCGCCTCACTAATGCGTTTCCAGCGCACCGCATTGGTTGCATCCACCTGATTAGTGCCTGTTTCAACAATACACCCGCCGCGCTCAATATTATGATCTTCGTGTATCTGCCAATGTTCACTTGATATTTCATCCGCCATATACTCACGCAACAATTGGATATCGTCATGATGCAACAATATTCTGGCTGGCTTTTGAATATGCGGTAAGTAATGGATAGCATCCATCACTACAGGCAACACTGCCGAAGGATCTACATTTAACTTCACTTTCACCATTGCTTTTGCAATGTCCAGTGCCAGAGACAACACATCATCTGCAATCTGCTCATCAGATTGCTCAAGCGCATCACTAAATGCAGACATCAGCATAACAAAACGTTGCTGATCTTCCTGTGCACGCTCTTTGGCTTCAGCCATCCCGACAGCAAACCCTTCCTGCATACCTTTGGCATAGCCTTTTTTACGCATTTCATCAAACATCTGCGCAGCTTTTTCTGCGTTTTCAGCCTCTTCCTTTGCTCTAGCCTTCGCCGCAGTATCGTTCTGACCAGCATCAGCAAAAGAAGACATTTCCCATCGTTCGTAGGCTGTTTGCTTGCCTTTAGGTATGCCTATATTAGACATGCAAAACCTTGTATACGTTTAGACTTAAAGTAAAAATAGCAGCGTTATAAGCGCGGATTACTAACACCACCATGTATCGCGCGAAATGTAATTTAACGCTATACATATTGATCATCACCACCCTTACCTGCAAGCTGTATCTGCCCCTCATCGGCTAATCTACGCACAATTTGCAGAATCTGTTTTTGCTGCGCCTCAACTTCAGACAACTTAACAGGGCCTTTAGATTCAAGATCTTCCTTCATCATTTCCGCAGCGCGTGATGACATATTTTTGAAGATTTTCTCGCGCATTTCCTGCGTGGTACCCTTCAGTGCAATAATCAGTGTTTCTGACTGCACTTCTCTCAACATGACTTGAATACCCTTGTCATCGATATCCATAATGTTATCAAAGACAAACATCTCATCCATGATTCTTTGTGCCATATCATCATCATAACTTTTCAGGCCTTCCATAACACTAGCCTCATTGTCACCGCTCATAAAGTTCATGATTTCTGCCGCGACTTTAACCCCACCCATCGTTTGCTTTTTGATACTCTCATTACCTGTCAGCAACTTGGTCATCACATCATTTAACTCACGCAAAGCAATAGGCTTAACGCCATCTAGTGTTGCAATGCGCAACATAACATCTTGCCGCAATCTGTCAGTAAAATGCCCAATCACTTCTGCAGCTTGATCGGCTTCTAAATGCACAAGTATTGTGGCGACAATTTGCGGATGTTCATTCTTAATAAATTCTGCAACCGTGAATGCATCCATCCACTTTAAACTCTCAATACCACTTGCATCTCGCGATTGTAATATTCGGTTCAACAAGCCAGAGGCTTTATCGTCACCCAATGCTTTGGTCAGTACAGAGCGAATATACTCATCGGAATCCAGACCAAAATCACTACTCTGCTCGACCTTACCTAAAAATTCCATTACAACGTTTTCTACCTGATCGCGCCCCACAGATTTCATTGTTGCCATTGCCGTACCAAGCTTCTGCACCTCTTTCGGGCTAAGAAACTTCATCACTTCTGCCGCTTCATCCTCGCCTAATGCAAGCATCAAAACAGCACTTTTCATCACTCCAGCATCACTCATTATTACTACTCTTCCCCACTCGTCCAACCAGAAACCACACTGGCAACCATTCTTGGATTATCTTTAGCTAGTTGCTTAGCTGCATCCAGCGTTTCCCCATAACCGGTAGCTACCTTAGCCTGCTCACCACTTAAGTTAACAACCGCATCCTCTTCAGCCTCTCTTGCCAACTGTGCCTCCGTAGGCTTTGGCAGAGGCGGTGGAGTAAGCTTAGCTAACAGCGGCTTTAATACGCGAGAGTAAATCATAAACAACACAATAATCCCAACGATAAAGCGTAAAGCATCTTTACCATACTCAATTAAACGTGGATTTTGCCATAGTGGCACAACAGGCAGCACTTCCGCTGGCTCACCAGCAAACGAACTATTCACTACCGTAAGAGAGTCGCCGCGCTCTTTATTAAAGCCCATGGCCTGCATAGCTAAATCATTAATTTGCTTTTTCTCAGCATCAGTAAGCGGGCGATAACTCACTTTCCCTTTTTTATCAACGACCTGCATATTATTCACCACCACAGCCACGTTAAGGCGCTTAATGCCGCCCATCGCTTGCTGTACATAGCGAACAGTTTTATCAACCTCATAATTTGTGGTCATATTTTTTTGTGTATTAAATGCCGGTGCGGCAACAGCGGCGCTGGCAGCTGCTCCAGGTGCAGCATTAGCAGGGACAGGGGTGACTATCGGTGCAGTTGCCGGTGCAGGAGGCTGATTAGACAATGCCCCCGGAACGCCTGTAGCAGACATATTCTCGACAGTTTTTGTTTCATTAGTTTGCAAACTACGTACCGTAGCATCTTCGGGCTGAGGATTAGGCTTATATGTTTCTGCGGCTTGCTCAGACGTAGAAAAGTCAATTTCCGCACTCGCTTCTGCACGCACATTTTTCGCACCGACAATAGGCGTAATAATGGACTCAATGCGCTTAACAATGCTCTGCTGCATATCGTCGATATATTTCAGCTGAGCGGGGTCTAAATTATTGGTTCCCATCTTTTTGGATGTATCTGAAAGCAGATTGCCATTCTGGTCAACCACAGTCACATTCGTAGTAGGCAAATCAGGCACACTGCTAGCAACCAAGTGTACAACCGCACTAACCTGTTGCGCATCTAAACTGCGGCCTGAGCGCAAGTTTAACAATACTGAAGCTGTCGGCTTTTGCTGATCTCTTACAAACACCGATGCTTTAGGTATAGCCAAGTGAATTCTCGCCACCTCAACCGCGCCAATCGATTGAATACTACGCTCAAGCTCACCTTCTAAGGCGCGTTGAAAATTCACCTGTTCAACAAATTGTGAAACACCAAACTTCTGATTTTCGAGTAGCTCAAAACCAATATTTCCACCCTTAGGCAAACCATCTGATGCCAACTTAAGACGCGCCTCATGCACTTGAGCTGCAGGCACAAGAATGGCAGTGCCGCTATCAGAAAATTTATACGGTACATTCATCTTCTCCAAGGCAGCCACAATCGCCCCACCATCTTTATCGGAGTAATTAGAAAACAGGACGCGATAATCCGGCTGCTGACTCCATAGCCAGAACACAACCATCACAGCAACTACCGCCGCCACGCCCGCCACCAGAAGCAACTTATTGCCCATCTGCGCAAACGGTCCGGCTGCTCCGCTATTAGTTAAGGCCGCATCAGCTTCTGCTGCCATCATACTTCTCCAATTTTCCGCACATCAATTGCCGAACATCTCAACTATCATATTAAAGCTCCCAGCCTACAAATCGCCCCAGACTTCATTTAAAACAAAAAGACGCTTGGCTGACATAATAACATTATCCAGATACGGATATATTTTCAAACTATAGAATAAAGCAGCTTTCGCAACCCTATTTAACAGCTGCATACAGCCAACTTAGTGTTAAATTAACCATAGCTATAAAAAGGCTAAATTTAACTGGCTTTTTAAGAGAAAAAAATGGAGGCGCACTATGAAAATAGAAGGAATTGATTCAAGTCGCATTGAATCTATGCTTGCACAACTAAAAGCTGCCGCACAGCGACCACAAACTGAAGCATTAGGAGGCATTGCCCCCACTACCGGATTACAACAAACTCAAAACACTGGAAAACTCAATTTTGCAGACGCATTAAAAGCCTCGCTGAATCAAGTGAATCAAGTGCAAATGGATGCCGAGAAATTGGGAAAAAGCTTTGCAATGGGAGATGACAGCGTTAGCCTTTCCGATGTGATGATTGCAGGGCAAAAAGCCAACATCTCATTTCAGGCAACCGTACAAGTTCGCAACAAGCTAGTCTCAGCCTACCACGACATCATGAACATGCAAGTATAGTGACCCTACTTTGTATAATCAGACACTCACCACGACGAAAAAGCATGTCACTAAAACAATGCATCGTCCACATTAACTTCACCCCGCTCCAGCTTATATAACCAAGCTAGAATTTCGGCAATTGCCTGATACAGTGCCGGCGGAATATGATCATCAAGATCGACTTGCATCAACAATGCGACCAGATCTTTAGACTCATGCACAAATACATTATTCTCTTTTGCTTTAGCGATAATCTTTTCAGCTATCAAACCTCGACCTTTTGCTACTACTTTAGGTGCATAGTCACCAGATTCATAAGCTAAGGCAATCGCTTGCTGATTGAGGTTTACGCCATGCCCCGCAGCACCGTTAGTCATGCTGCATCACATTCAGCGCATCCAGCTGCTGCCCATTCTTCACTAGCGCTTCGGCTAAGCTCTGTCTTTTAGACTTAAAAATATCCAGTGCCTGTGCTTGTTCTGCAAGTATATTGATACGCAAACGGCCATCCAACAACTGCAATCGAGCCGACACTTTACCCAGCATAGGCAAGTGCAAAGTCATTTCACTAAAAATTGTTTCGGGATTTTCTGCTGTCACTTGCGCCGATGTCTGATGATCACCAACATCTTCCTGACGCGGCAATTTAACATCCCAATCCATTTTTTGTCCAGACCAAACCTCTCCTTGCCAAGACAAGCGCTGATTATCCAAAATCGCCAATTGCTGCGACACCAAAGTAGCAACGGATGTATTGCCTTGATTCTGAGGCTCTAGCTTGAGAGAAGATAAGGACTGACCACTTTGTAGCAAGTCAGCTAAATGCGATTCATAAAACAAGCCACTACTACTCACAGCATGTTTCAAATCATGAGAAAGTACTTGCGGATTAGCCGGTGCTTGCGTGACAACCTCTGTGGCCTGATAGCGCGTAGATACGCCACCATCTTCAGCGGCTTTAAGATACTGCCCTATAAGTTGCGCAGCAGAGCTAATCTCGGCGGTTGCACCGCTAGATACTATTGGAGAGGGGGCTAATACAAATGTAGGTGCAGGACTATCCTGCATGTATCGAAGTAAAAGTGTTTGGCCTGGCAGAGCCGCTGTACCCAGCTCCATTTTCATAATAACGCCCTTGAAGCTGTCACCATCCAATCTTACGTGGTAAGCGGATTCGCCGACTTTTTCCATGATTTGCGCTACATATTCACGGCCTTTGACAAACTGCGTAGCCCTATCACCCAACTCCTGCGCCGTTCCACCTATACTATCTACAGCTAGCGTAGGCAGAATTCTTGCCACTGGGTTGATGCCTGCAATATCGGGCAACTTAATCATGATAATGAAAAGTTTAGCGACCGTAGGTTCGCGTCAGCTTTTTTTCCATCTGATTACTATTAATCATAGAGTTCAATCGCACCATCCAAGGAGAAACAAGATTACGTATCTCACGATCATCAGCAAGAATACTCTTGATACTAGCCACTTTGCGTTCTCGTGCGTCTCTCGTTAAAGGAGAAACATCTTGCACGACTTTTAACATGGCTACATGCTGAGCACAGCTATGCTCCAAATTAGTCAATTGATCCCAATCTTGCTGCTGCGCAGCCTGCAGCATTTGACTCGTCAATTTTGCAACAGCTTCATACACTGCAATTGTATTTTGATAGTCCATATATCAAGCCTTTGCAAAACTGGCAACATTACGATTCCCGACAACATTCGCTGGGGCAGGGCTCAAGATTGATTGTAATTGAGCAGTCATACTTGGCGCTTGAGATGCAACTTGCATTCTATCAATAGCCTCCCATGCGCCTTTCAACTCTATCAATAACTTAATGACCTCATTCACCAATTCTGGTTGATTACGTATATTTGCAAGATGCAACTGATTGCTCATATACGCGTACAGTGAATCCAAACTTACAGCGATTTCACCGCCGGCGCTTTTATCCAAACTTAATCTAAGGCCGCTTTCAATAATCATCATTGCCTTAGTGATCATCGCGCCTTTGTTCTGAATATCGCCGCGCTCCATATGACCAATGGCATTGTGGCATGCCGTAATCGCGCCATCATAAAGCATCACTATCAGTTTGATCGGGCTAGCAGCAAGCACACCTGTTTCAATACCCACTTTAGCGTAGCCATTTACACCCCGTTGATTAAAACCAAACATATCGTATCCTTTACTTATTGTTATTTATTAGCGTTAATTGCTGCTAACTGCTGAGTAAGAAAACTACTAGTAGTAGACATGCTAGATAACAATGTATCCAGCGAGGTAAACTGCGCGCGATAGCGCGCCTCAATTGCAGTCAAACGCAGATTTATTGCATCAGCCTGCTTATCCAAGCGCGTAATTGAGCTAGCGATTCCGTCTGTTCTAGATGCAATCATACCGTCACTACTTAATAAACTTGTCACTAGAGTATCAAGCTGAGCTGCATAGCCGATAGTGAAGTTAATAGTGCCGCGCGCGCCTAAAGCACCTCCAGCCACTTTAATATTTAAGCCTTCACTGGCATCGCCCGTTGCGCCTATCAAGTTTGTGCCGCTGCCTGTCGCAACAACACTGTTAATGGTACCTGCCGCATTGACCAGACTAGTACCAAGCTGACTCACAATAATGCCATAAGTACCGGCCTGTGTTTTACTGGTGCTACCAGAGTAGGTAATTTGCGGATCAGTTGCCTTACCCGATTTAGTAAATAATGTTGCAATATCATTAAAGTTAGAGGTAAGTGCTGCTGTCAGCTTAGTTGAATCTAACGCTAACTGACCATCACGTTGGAAACCGACACCAATCTGAGTAAGCGACGTAATAGCCCCACCACTGTTAATTGTTTTAGTCATTACAGACTTAATCTGATTAATCACAGTTCGCGCTGTAGCATCGCCTAGCAATGCGCCAGAACTCTTACCCGTTGAATCATATTTAGTAAGGCTACGTAAAGTAGTATCCAATTTATTATAGGCATCTACAAATGCTGTGACAGATGCCTTAACGGTATCTTGATTGCTAGCGACATCCAGATTTATGCTACTTGCGTTTGTAGCCAAAAGATTAAGTGTTACACCACTAATAACATCCGTAATACTATTGCTAGACTTCACCACGTCGATACCATCGACATTCAACAAGGCATTCTTTGCCACCTGCGTCTGACTCATATTGCTGACGCCAGTGCTAAGATCATAAGCCAACTCGGGTATGCCTGAAATCCTCATATTATTCACTTCCCCCGTGTCTTTTGAGGTAAGTACAAGTTGATTATTCGTGCCATTATTAATAATAGTGGCACTCACACTGGCGTTTGCTGCATTGATTGCATCTCGCACACCGACAAGCGTGTTATTTGAACTATCGATAGTAATATTCACCGTACTTTTGGTACCGGCAGTGAATGTGTGCGTAGCAGGAGGTGTAGCCAGAGGATCTGCGGTATAGGTGCCAAAGTCAATGGTTAATGTACCAGTACTTACAGTATCAGTAGTATTTGCAAATCCAACAGTGGCTAATTTTTGCGATTTCGCAAGCTGACTTACCGTCACTGAGTAGTCACCGAGAGCAGCACTACCATTAGCAGTTGCAGTGAACACACTAGTATTACCAGACGTTACAGTCTGAGCATTAAATTTAGATGGCGTTGATAGTGCGTTTATTGCAGTTTGAAATGTAGACAAACTACTTTTGAGTGTGCCATAAGCAGACACTTTTGATTGGTAATCAGTTTTTTGAGTTGTTACCGCGGTTAATGGCTTCTGTTCAACAGTCATTAATTTGGTCACGATAGATTCTACATCTAGGCCTGACCCAATCCCTGTAGATGAAATACCCATGATGAGTTCCTTTAAACGATTCCAATCCAACAATCTTTCAGCAATTCAAGCAAAGAAACCACAACTATCTTCAACTTAACCTTCAGATTATGTTCACGAAAATGATATCAAAATCGTGAACACTTCACTTTAAAGAACAAACACTGTTTAAGCTGTCTGTTTAACCATCAACCCTTGCAACTTATCCAAACTTCTGGACATTGCTAAAGCCTCTTCATTTGGAAACTGCCTCAATACTTGCTTGGTTTCTGAATCCACCACCTTAACAACTGTGCGATTAGACTCTTTATCTACAGCAAACTGAACACTTTGCAATGCTGGTGCAATAAATGCATTAAGCTTTTTAACGGCATCTTCTAGCGCAGCATTATCCGCTTTAGAAGATGGTAGCCCTTCCACTTTATCTACAGGTTTAAGGCCTGATGGTGTAAATGGCTTAAGACCTGCAGGACTTACTGATGCAACCTGTCCACCAGCAAAATTTTGTACAGCAATAGGTCTACTGCTAGCCCCATAAACATCTGACGAAGATACTTTAATCATAATAATCTCCCTTACAAACCCCTACAGGATTACTAGTAATCCTGTAGGCATTAAGCTTCACAAATTTGTTAGGCTTATTTCAAGAGTGCTAATACACCGCTAGGCAGAGAGTTTGCTTGTGCCAACATTGCAGTACCAGCTTGTTGCAAGATTTGACCACGAGTCAAGTTTGCAGTTTCCTGAGCAAAGTCAGCATCCATGATGCGAGATTTAGCTGCTGATTGATTTTCAACTGATACTTGCAAGTTGCTTACCACAGATTCAAAACGGTTTTGAATAGCACCTAATGTCGCACGTTGCGTATTAGCAGCAGTTAGCGCCGCATCAATAGCTGTTACTGCCGTTGAAGCACTAGCTGTAGTAGACACATCACCAGTAATAGTCGCCGCAGCTATTGATGCTGTTGTAATTGTATCGCCAGCATCTGCACCAACTTGGAATGTTTGACTATTACCAAACACTGAAGCACCATTGAATTTTGTAGCAGTTCCAAGACGAGTCACCTCAGCAGATAATTGTTGAAACTCTGCATCTAAGTTTGCTTGGTCATCAGTCGTATTTGTACCATTCAATGATTGCACCGCTAATTCACGCATACGTTGCAATGCATCTGTTTGTTTAGCAATACCACCTTCAGCAGTTTGCGCAAAAGAGATTGCATCATTAGCATTACGAATCGCCACATGCATACCACGCACTTGTGAGTCCATACGTGTTGCAATCGCCAAGCCAGCAGAGTCATCTTTTGAACTGTTAATACGTAAACCTGATGACAAACGTTGCAATGAAGTATTCAATGAACTTTGTGATGCACTTAAATTACGTTGTGTGTTTAATGATGCTACGTTGGTATTAATTACTGAAGCCATGATGGATCTCCTAAATTTATATTAAATTTCAATGACACCGTATTGCCGTTAGCTTTGCTAATCATTTCTAATTGCGCTGCTGTTAAACTTGTTATCGGTAAGCTTTTTAGAAAGTTTAGGGTGAACCTTAAATTTTCTTTTTATCAACTTGCCGATATGCAATCTTGATGTTTAGAGTATCGGTCGAAATTTTTATTTCTTTAGGACTTTGTAATATAGATTTATTTTTAGTATTAACTTGAAGTAGCACACTAATCAATAGTAGCTTTAAACGACTGTGCTGGTAGACGTGCACACCATCGTCGCCAGATCTGACGCAAAGCATTTTCCAACCCAGCTGTAATTAACTCTGGATGCGCTAAACTGGATTGCGCAAAGCGACTACGTAATGACAGGCGCAATTTAGCCAACTCATTTATATGCGAAACCCAGTACAGACCCTTACTAACAAAATCAGCTTCATTGAGTGCGACAAACGCATCGAGGTCTACATGCTTCATCACAGCAAGTGCTCCACGACTCATCAGACTTTTACCTTCAACACAAAGCGTGGGCACTCCCATCCATAACGCATGGCATGTAGTCGTCACACCATTCGAAGGAAAGGTATCAAGGCAAATATCTATCTCATGGTGTAAATTCAGGTAATTATCCATTGAACTTCGTGAATGAAAAATTAAGCGTTCAGAAGTCACGCCCTCTTGTGCAAACCACGCAAGAAGCGTGTCGTAACTACCCTCTTGTGGCATACCACCCAATAACATCTTGGAGTTTGGCTGCGCATTAAGCAATTTAGACCATAGCCTGACTACGTTTAATGTAATCTTATTGATACGATTAAAACATGCAAATGTTATGTAGCCATTTTTTAACGCTGGTAATTGGTTAACCTCAGGCGCGGACTCAAATGGCGTAAAGGGCGCATTGGCTGGTAACTGCACCAATTTTTCCGAAAACTGGCTGTCCAGCTTTCCCGGTGGTAGCAGATAACCATCTGCAAGGTAGTAATCCATTGCCTTTAAACCCGTCGTCGCCAAATAGCCAAGCCAACTGACTTGAATTGGGGCAGGCTTCATGGCAAAAACCAGCAAGCGATTACCTGAAGTATGCCCATCCAAATCAATCAAAATATCTATGCCATCTTCACGGATTTTTGCAGCCAACATTTCATTTGACAGTGCACTTACCCTGTTCCAGCTTTTAAACTGCCTTCGTAATCGTTGCGTTACCGCATCTTCAATAGCACTAGTCGCATAAGCATGTAGCGATAAGCCTATAGAATGAGACAAATGTTTCAATAATGGCTCAATAAAATAGGTAAGCGAATGATCTCTGAAATCAGCCGACACAAAGCCAACTCGCAAACAACGTTCAGTATCACGAGCGTTAGTATGTATTGGCCATGACTTTTGTAACGGCAATTCATACCGTTGACTAAATTGGCAATGTTGCTGAAACAATGTTTTTATATCAACATGTTCGGAATGCGAAAGGCAAAACAGCATATTACTGTAACAGCTGGCATAGCCCGGGTTAAGCTTAAGTGCATGCTGATAACAGCGAATGCCCGCCTCAATATCACCCATGTCTTTTTCAACAATACCGAGATTGTTGTAAGCAGCGGCATAATCAGGTTTAAGCTTTATAGCCTGATTAAAAGCTGCTGCAGCACCTTTTAAATCGCCCTGGTTTTTTAAAATCAACCCATAATAACAATGCTCTTTTGCGTCGTCGGCATTCAATTGCAACGCTCGTAATGCCGGAAGTCGAGCATCTTTCTTTTGAACAAGAAGCGTATCACTTAAAATTTTCCAGCCAATAAGCCAATCAGGATAGTCCTGTACCAATTGCTGGGCTTGCCTTTCAACCTCATCATAGCGCTTCGCTGCAAACAAATTGATTAGCTCATTTTCTACAGAAGGCGGAGGAAAGGCATGATTTGATTGCGGAAAAATCCCCTTAAGCTCACGCTCCAACACCGCAGCCAAAGCGTCGATTCTTTGACCAGCAAGACCAGCTTGCACGCCATAAGACAGCACTAGCTGAGCATCTTCAAACTGCTGCGCCTGCATGAGCGCCTCAATATAACTCAGCCAATACTGCTCCTCCTGTGGATCTGCCTCTAATGCAGTTTTAAGAAACGGCAAACTATCATTGACACGCCCACTCTCCAACAAAAGCATGCCCTGATGATGATTAGCCTTGATGTGATTAGGTTGCTCCAACAGAATGTCGTGATATACCTGCTCAGCTTGCGCTGCATGCCCTGATTGAGCTAAAGCCATCGCATGTAAAAAACGCTGCTCAAGTTGCTGTGTGTCACTGGTCGTCACGACCTTGCGCCTGCTATACAGTGAATAAAAGGCAACACCCTACCCTTGCATCGCAGCAAACTCTGCTGCAAGCATTTGTGCGGTTTCAGCTTTTAGGCCATGCTGCTGACCCAGCTCCAATACTGCCAAAATCGAGCTTGTAGTCCCAGACTGCATCAGCGCGTCAACATAAGTCACCCAGAATTGTTCATTAGCAGGATTCATCTCTACCGCAATTTCCAGTCGTGGCAACGAAACAATCGCACCCTTTAGATTTGCCTCAATTAGGCCCAAATTATAATTAGCCTCTGCATGACGCGGCTGAATATTAATAATCTCAAGGTAAAGTTGCTCAGCCTCGTCTAAACGACCAGCTTCTTGATGTTCCTGCGCAAGGGCCAACACTTCATTCACCGCATTTTGTAAATCATGCTCTGTTTGACTAACTTTATTAACGACATCACCCTGTTGAGGAAAGTACTCACTCGCCTGCTTCATAAGCGCATCATCACTAATATTAGTGAGACTGGCAAGTGCCCATAAATCAAAATACTGTGATCGACATAGTCCAGCAACCTTTGTAAAACCAGCATCCTCCAAAGTTGCCAGCAATACATTAAGTGTAAACCCGCAACGATGCGACATGAAAAGATTGCCTTTAGCCATCGCTGGTCGCAAGCCATACAGTATATCCAACGGCGCAATCGGGCCAGCTTGAGAAATATAGGCCGGCTCGGTCAATTTATCGTTTGCAACCAATGCACAGACTGAACGCAAATCAGGGCAAGTAATGACGACAAATCCATCACTGCGCAATACGCGTTTAAATTCGGCCAATGCCATTGGCACTTCATGCGGATATAGATGTTCAATATTATGCGATGAAAATATCGCATCCACACTACCAGATGCAACTGCAGACATATCTGTCATGGTACCCACTACGTCAGGCTTCACCAGTGGGTCGATATCCAGCCGCAGCTCATTCCAATCCTGTGCAGAAAAGCCTTTAGGACGAACAGGCTGTTGCGTTACTGAATCAATATAAACAGGGCCACAGCCCACATGCAAAAAAGTTTTCATCGCTTACCATTCAATTAAATTGGAATAAATTTTATGTTGTAATGCATGCAGGCTAATTGATAGCCATTACCAAATTATCTGCCAAGAAAAATCCAGCAGATACTACAAAAAGTGTGCGAAAAACATGCCAAATACGCAAATAAGATCCACAAAGATTCAAATTCTCAGAAAATAATCATGCGGGTCATCCTTATAATCAAGCGCCACGCTCATTCCACATTTCCCATAGCGCTACTTCCATATTAGTTGCAAAGCGGTCGGCATCAAATAAGGGCGATGCTAAGACTTGTTTTCTAAGTTGCGATCTGAGCTTAGCTAACTGCTCTAAATCACGACTAAATAACAATGCCTTATCTACATACTCTGCCTTATTCTCTGCAATCCAGTCACTTAGCCCAGCCGCAGTCATCATGCTAGCGCCTTGCCGTGCAATTAATGTATCCCCAGCCAGCGTCAATGTAGGCACGCCCATCCATAGCGCCTCACAAGTCGTGGTGCCTCCCGGATAGGGAAAAGTATCTAAGATCACGTCAACTTCAGCATGTGCAGCCAAATAAGCATCACGTGATACTGAGCCCAGCAAAGTCAGCCGATCAGAATGAACACCATATTGCGCTAGGCGTCGCCTTAAATCGTCTGTCACAACTGGGTCTGCAAATGATTTACATTGCCATCTAAGTTTGGAGTTCGGTAACGCAAGCATTACTTCTGCCCACAATGCCAATACGTCATCACCAGCTTTCACCATGGTTTGGAAACTGCCGAATGTGATATAGCCACTGGCCAGAGCGGGCAAGCTCGATACCTCGACCGACACGTCGGGCGCAGTAAAACATAGACGGGTATCAGGTAGATACTTAATCTTTTCTACAAATTGCGATTGATTCTTTACAGGAACGCCAACTTCATCCGCAATAAAATAATCCATTGAAGACATGCCAGTAGTCGCAAAGTAACCTAGCCAACTCACCTGCACAGGTGCCGGCCGCCATGCAAAGACAGCCAAGCGATTTGCGGCTGTGTGCCCAGATAAATCCAATAGCAAATGCAAGCCATCATCATGAATAAGTTTAGCCGCAGCCTGATCAGTTAGGCCAACCAACGATTTCCAAGCAGAAAAATGTTGCTTAAGTCGCGTTGTCACAACATCTTCTCGAATATCAGTTGAATAGACAAATAATTCTATGCGCAAAGCATCTACATGCTGAGCCCAGTTCTCCAGAAAATAGGCGACTGGATGCTGACGCAAATCACCTGACACCAATCCTACACGCAAACGCTTTACTGGAGTGGCATGTAGCCATGATGTAAATACGTCACTCACCTTTGCTGTAACAATATCATTGTATTGCCGCGCCTGATCCAAACGATATTCAGCACTGTGGCTGCCTGAATAATTCATTGTAAACAGCTGATTGCTTTTTGCCATTGTAGAGTCTGGCTTTACCTTTAGCGCCTGTAGACAGACAGCCTCTGCTTCCAACGCACGCCCTTGTGCTAGGTAATTGGTGCAAAGGTTGATATATGCATTCACATACGTTGGATCAAGCGCTATTGCCTTATTCAGACAAGCTTCAGCTTTCATAATAAAGCCTTGTGCAACCAACACCAGATTTAGGTTGCTATACAGTAAAGCTTGTCCTGGATTTAACGCAATAGCTTTATTAAAAGAATCCTCGGCCTCGGCAAATCGACCCGCGCTATACAGCATGAGTCCATAATTATTATGAGCCTGCCAATAATCCTGGGAAATCTCTAACGCCTTTTTATAACAATCTTCTGCCTCAAAAAACCGTCCATACTCCGCAAAAACCAAACCAAGATTAGTATGTATATCTTCACGCAATGGCGCTAAACTCAGCGCCTTTAAATAACAGGTTAATGCCTCTCCAGCCCGGCTCATCTCTTTAAGCAACAAACCTAACTTATTGTAGGCCTCTGCTGACTGAGGTGTAATTGTCAGCAATGTTTTATAGCAGCGCTCAGCATCGGAAAATCTACCTGAGTCCTTATAGATAGCAGCTAAATTACTATAAGCATCCGCATCGTCAGGTTGTGCTGCAAGCGCATTATTGAAGCTTTGCTCTGCTTCAGCTAATTTCCCCAAAGACTTAAATACAGCACCTAGACCATTATGGGCTGCACTAAAATTTTCTTGTTTTGCTAATGCACGCTCATAACTTGCCTGCGCATCTGGCAAGTGCCCCTGCTCATATTGCACTTGTGCCAAATTACAGTTTATTTGTGCACTGTTAGGCTCAATTTTTAACGCTTTTTTATAGCTGATCTCAGCTTGCGCCAAGTTCCCCTGATGTTTCAATACATTAGCTAAATTGTAATGTGCCTTAGCAAAGTCGCCATCTAACTTAATAGCTCTCTTGTAATAAATCACCGCGTCATCAAACTGCTGTAGATCGTAAAAACAATTACCCAAGTTGTACTGAGCCTCACTATCCTTAGGCAGTAGCTCGGCTGCTTTTTTAAATGCTACTAAAGCCGAGGTGTTTAATCCTTGTTGCTGCTGTATAGCACCCAACACCTTCCATCCAAAACCATGATTAGGGTAACGTTGCGTCATCTCAAGAGCTAAGCGCTCACTTTCAGCCAAATGTCCTAGATTAAACATATTAGCCAAGGCACTCATTTCAGTAGGCGCTGGCTTAGCATTTTTCTTTGGCGCTACAGGTTGATGCGTTGGTGTTTGAACTATAGATGTCTGAGCAGACCGTAACTCAGATTCAGCCGCAGTCAGTTGACGCTTGAGCAATTCAACCTTTTCGCCCTCCAACCCACTATTAAGACCATACGACATCACCAAATTAGCTTCTTCATACTGACCAGCCAGAATCAGCGCTTCGATATAACTCGTCCAATACAACGGCTCATCCGGAGCCGCTTCAAGCGCGGTTTTAAACAAACGCAAACAAGTGTCAAAATCTTTTTCATCAAGTGCAATAAGCCCTAGGTTGTGATTAGCATTGGATTGCTCTGGAAATGCCTGAATAATTTCCAGATATAACTGTTTCGCATCACGAACATTACCAGCCTGCTGAAAGGTAATTGCCTGCGACAGATTTTGCTCAAGCCACTCAACACTGTGAGCATTGCTGGCTTTACCAGATGCATTGTAATTTTCTGTAACGCTCATCACTTACCTTTCAATTCTGTTTACAAAGCACATTACACCATCATTCTAATTATTAATAAAATCCAGTATATGGAATACCTAAAACAAAGCGCTTAAAGCAACTTAGTTTAAACACATAATTGACTT
>JAZJYS010000123.1:32613-34834 GCA_040390265.1 Pseudomonadota bacterium
GGAATACCTAAAACAAAGCGCTTAAAGCAACTTAGTTTAAACACATAATTGACTTAGTCACTAAGTTGCTGCCTTTTACCACTATTTCACACCGTATGGTATGTCCAGAAGGCATTCTCAATTATCGCGAGTCATTCATTATTTTTTAAGCTATCCGATGAGGATAAATTCCGGCTATTTAATTGGTTGACACATCAAATGATAATCATTATCATTTGTATCTACTGATTGAGATTAACGATTACGTTAAAAAAAATCTACACGACATGACTCTAAAACTTGAACCAAAATTAAATACAGACAACGTGCAGAAAACGAACATTGCTGCCTATAGAAGCACAACCAGTGAAGCTCTATTTGCAGGCACGCGCGCGCTGCTGATTGAGCATGCTGGCGAAAAATATCGGCTGAGTATCACTAATCAGGGCAAGCTGATTTTAACCAAGTAGATCTAAAACTACTTTTAGCTAACAACACCAAATCGGAGTTAAATATGAGAGCAAACTTAAGACTGGTAGAAAGTTCTCTGCTATTTCCACAGGCAGAAACAAGCGCAGCAAATCAGAGCGCCGATTTCATGTTGCGCAATCCGGTGGTGGAAATGCGCATACCAAAACGGCAGCATAACGCCATAAAAAGCGCCACGTCACGCCCCTCTCTAATCATGTTGAGTATCGTGATACTGGTGCACGTTACTGGCTTGGCATGGCTAATCAGCACGAAACAAAGCCAGCCGGATATCAGCCAAGCGTTAACACCAATTACAGTAAGCTTGGTGAGTGCTGCAGAAGAAAAGCCTGCAATGGCACCATTACTATCAGCAAAACCATTACAAGTGGTTAAAGAAAAAACAATGGCAAAGCCAAATAAGCCGACACCAGAACCTGCTGTAACAAAATCATTCGTTACACAAACAGCTGACGAGTCGGAAGCACAGCCATCGCTACCTGAGCCTGCAATAGTAGCAAGCACACCTAAAACCATAGAAACTTCACAACAAAAAGTGGAGCATGAGCCGGCAATAGAGCCACCGCGCTTTGGTGTGGCTTATTTAAATAATCCAGCACCAGATTACCCACCACTGGCGCGTCGCTTAGGTGAGCAAGGCCGAGTGTTATTACGTGTACTGGTATCGACTAATGGCGAAGCCGATCATGTGCAAGTTGAATCCAGTAGCGGCTCAAAAAAACTGGATCAAGCCGCGATGCTGGCAGTGAAACAATGGAATTTTGTACCCGCTAAGCGAAGCAACCTGCCTATTAGCGCTTACGTGCTCGTCCCAGTTAATTTTTCACTTGAAGGCTAATGTTTAGTCTGGCAATAAGCCCCCCCCCAATGAATATGTAAAAAGACCTTAAAGAGGAGTATTAAAAATGCAAAACGGATATGAATTTAATAGCTTGGAGTTTATTACAGCAGGCGGGCCAGTATCTATGACTGTAGCCTTAATGTTACTAGCAATGTCTGTAGCAAGCTGGTACTTGATCGTTACCAAAAGCATCCAAGCATTGCGCCTGACTAGAGCATTCAAAGCATATACACAAAACTTTTGGGGCGCAGAAAATATAGCAGCCGCGATTAAACAAGACAGCAATATCGCACTGGCCAACTTAGCAAAACAATCAATCGCAGCGGCTGAGCATCATCAACTGCACGCGAGAAAACAAAGTGACTCCGTAAGTAAGGACGAATTTATTGCTCGCGCCATGAGTCGCAGTATTACTGAGGAAAGCGCACAAATGGAAGGCGGCTTAACCATCTTAGCTTCTGTTGGTAGCGTATCACCGTTTATTGGCCTGTTCGGTACGGTTTGGGGTATTTATCACGCACTTTCCAGCATTAGCCAAAGTGGCCAGGCAACATTAGATAAAGTTGCAGGACCAGTAGGTGAAGCATTAATTATGACTGCCCTCGGCTTAGCTGTAGCGATTCCAGCTGTGCTCGCTTACAACGCGCTGGTACGCAGTAACCGTACACTGATGAGCGAAATTGAGCGCTTTGGCTACGAACTACATACCTTACTCACCACAGGTGCGGCAATAAACGCCGACCATCAGTCAGCACATGTCCGTAACAGCATTAAAGAAAACTTACACGTAGCAGAGGTGCCAGCATGATAGCTTCTGGAAACAGTGCAAAAGGTGGAATTGGCGCTTCAAATCATGCCGCCCCAATGTCAGAAATCAACACCACGCCATTAGTCGATGTGATGTTAGTGCTG
>JAZJYS010000124.1:0-5497 GCA_040390265.1 Pseudomonadota bacterium
CTGGTTGAAGCTGGTCTAATGACACCGCGGTCTTTAGGTAGCGCCAGCATCTCAGGGTCAGGATTGATTCTGGCTGGTTTGGTGATAGGCGCCTTTATATCGGGCTGGTACACATCTTGTGCTGGTCTAGCCGCCGGATTAGAGTCAGTGGCTGGTACATTGCTCACTGAGCTACTTACCATTGGTTGTGCATTTTGCGCACTTTGTTTATTGGCTGTATCTGCAGCAAGTGAAGCCTCGTTAGGCTCAGTACTACTTACATTAGTTGCTTGAGTGAATGCCTGTATTGATTCGCCATGATTGCCAATTTTTGCTTGAGCAAGCCCTAAATTGTTAAGCGCACGCTGATTGGCAGGATCAAGCAGCGTGGCCTGTTCTAGTGCGGCAACAGATTCAGCATATTGCCCTTGCAGATAATAGGCATAACCAAGATTGCTATAGATGTGAGCAGCTTTTGGCGCTTGTTGAATGGCGGCTTGAAATACCGCAATGGCCTCGCGATATTTACCTTGTCTGGAATAAACCACGCCCATGCCGTTACGCGCCTCTACAAAGCCATCGTCTGCGGCGAGCGCTTTTTGATAGGCGGCCAGTGCCATGTCATAACGATTCTGACCTTGGTAGTAGCGCCCTATCTGGTATAAAGACTCCGGTTTGTCGTTACTGGTTCTGGCTGACATTGGCGCAACTGACCAAGTTGCCGCGCCAGTGTTTTCTTTAGGCGTAAGGCTGACAGCCTTATTCGACGCGCATGCGCTTAGCAGTGCTATGCAGCATACCGCTGGTAAAATTTTTGGTCTGGTATTCATCATTCACCTCCATTCAAATTTGGTTGCGCGTATTAATGTCCAGCCAATGCCGGTAGCAGAATACGGTTAATGCTGATGAACGCTGGCCCCAATAACACCAGCAACATCGATGGGAAAATAAAGAAAATAAGCGGAAACAGTAGCTTTACCGCTATTTTGGCGGCGACTTCTTCAGCGCGTAATCTGCGTTTGGTGCGCAAGTTATCGGCATGCACCCGCAATGAGTCGGCAACACTGGTACCAAAGCGATCAGACTGCACCAGCATGGCAACCAGCGTATCAATATCTTCAACCCCTGTTCTTAATGCGAGGTTACGTAAGGCGCGTTCACGCGAGCTACCTGCGCGTAACTCAAGGTTAATCAGATGCAGTTCTTCACCCAATATCGGGCTACGCACATGCATTTCCTCGCCCACTCTGGCAAGGGCTGCATCCAAGCCCAAGCCAGCCTCCACGCAGACGATAATCAAGTCCATTGCATCAGGAAAGCTTTCAAAAATCTCACGTTTTCTATAGGCAATACGCCGTGCTAAAAAGATATTTGGTAAAAAATAGCCCAGCGCAGCCAAACCGACCATCGTGAATAAAAATGGATTAGGTTTATAAGTTGCACCAGTAATCACTACGTAAAGCGCAAACAGTCCAGGGAGCGCAAAAGTAAGAAAGGTTTTAGCCACAAAAAACATGATTGGTGCGCTATCACTGCGATAGCCTGCATTCATAAAGCGAATGCGGAGTTGCGATTTTTCCCAGCCCTCTTTTGGTAATGACAATTTTGCGATTGGGCCGGTGATTTCAACGACACGCTTTATCCAAGCCGGTTCCTCTATTGATTCTGCACTGACTTTTCCTGTAATGCCTGTAGTCGCAGCATCTTGTTTAACTAATTGCAATCTTGCTTTAAGTGGATGCGGGCTGAACTGCGTCAGTATCACAAGCGCAACCACAAAGACCGTGCAGAAAATTAAACTTAAGTAAATAATTTGTATCGTGTTCATGATGTGCTCACTTATTTAATCTGATTTAGACACATATTCGGTTTAGACACGAATCTTGATAATCCGCCACATTGTAAAAATGCCAATAATCATCATACAAATGGCAACGCCGACCATTTTTATCCCCATCGGATCGGTCCAAAGTACGGCTAAAAATTTTGGATTAATGAGTTGTAGTACAAAGGCTAAAGCAAATGGCAATAGCGTTAATATCCAAGCCGACAAGCGTCCCTCTGCAGACAACACCTGCACTGTGCCGAGTAGTTTTAGGCGTGCTCTGATGAGTGTACTGATGTTGCCCAGCAACTCAGCCAGATTGCCACCTGTTTCACGCTGAATCAGCACCGCAATCACAAAGTAACTTACATCGGTACTCGGTACGCGGGTCGCAAGATTGGTGAGTGACTCTTGTACTGAAATACCGTAATTGATTTCATCAAAAACAATACGAAACTCAGCCGCTATTGGATCTGGCATTTCGCTGCCCACCATTTGCAAGGCACTAGGAAAAGCATGCCCTGCTTTCATGGCGCGCCCCATTAAATCAAGCGCGTCTGGTAATTGTCGCTCAATAAGTTGCATGCGATTGTGCTTGGCACCTTGCATGTAAATAAACGGCACCGTACTGGCGACTAAGCCAATCACTATCACCGTAAATAACGGTAAACCAAGCATAACAGCCAGAACAACACCTGCCAGTGCAGCCAATAATGACAGACCAAGAAAACCAGCCACACTTAAGTTCAAGCCGGCTTGCAGTATGATTCTGTCCAGTTGATGGATGCGCGGAATTTGTAACAAAATCCGCTCCATGCCGGGTGTTTTGGCAAGTAGTCGTTGCTTTACTAATGAGGTATTCTGATTGCCAGCCCCAGCAGACATGGCCTGCAAGCGCCGTTCTATGCGCTTCGCATCGGCACCTCTATAGGCGTTCCAAGCCATGTAAGAGCCTTCTAGCAAGAACACCACCGCCAGAAAACCCAGCACTACAAACAAATAAAATAGATAGTCCATATCAGCCTCCTATTCATATATTTGCGTAGGGTCAAATAGCTCATCAGACACTTCAATACCATGCACACGCAAACGATCAATAAATCTTGGACGTATGCCTGTTGCTCTAAAGTGGCCGTGTACTGTGCCATCAGCCGCTACACCGGTTTGCTCGTAGGTGAAAATATCTTGCATCGTGATAATGTCACCTTCCATACCTGTGATTTCTTCAATATGAGTGACCTTGCGTTTACCGTCACTTAAGCGGGAAATGTGGATGATGACGGTCAATGCTGAGCTAATTTGCTCACGCATGGCTTTAGGTGGCAGGTTGAAGCCAGCCATGCCGATCATATTCTCCAAACGTGTCAATGCATCTCTAGGCGTATTGGCGTGAACGGTTGCCATGGAGCCTTCATGTCCGGTATTCATTGCCTGCAACATATCCACGACTTCAGCACCACGCACCTCACCGACGATGATGCGATCAGGGCGCATACGCAGACTGTTTCTCACCAACATGCGCGGCGTCACTTCACCTTTGCCTTCGATATTGGGCGGGCGAATTTCCAGACGCACTACATGTGGCTGTTGCAGTTGCAACTCAGCGGCGTCTTCAATGGTAATCACACGCTCATCCACAGGAATACTGCTGGATAGAATATTGAGTAAAGTAGTTTTACCTGTGCCGGTACCGCCTGAAATAAGGATATTAATCTTGGCTTTCACCAATCCCTCCAGAATTTCTGCCATTTCTGGTGTCAGACTTTTGTAGTGCAAAAAGTCCTTCATCAACAACGGGCTCAATGAAAAGCGCCGAATCGAAAGAATCGCGCCATCCACAGCCAGCGGCGGAATAATGGCATTTACACGTGAGCCGTCTGGTAGCCGCGCATCCACCATTGGGCTTGATTCATCTACCCTACGCCCAACACCGGAAACAATTTTGTCGATAATCTTTAGCAAATGGGCTTCGTTCTCAAAGCGCACATCGCTTAACTCCAGCTTACCTTTACGTTCTACGTACACTTGTCGGTAGGTATTGACCAAAATGTCTGAAATGGTTGAATCCGCCATCAGCGTTTCCAGCGGCCCTAGGCCTAGCACTTCATGCTGAATGTCTCGCACTAGATTCATACGTTCTGCATCATTGATGGCAATGGCATCTTCAGTCAGCAGACGTTCAACCAATGTTTTTAGCTCATTCTTCAATAACTCCGGCGCCATGTTTTCCATCATGGATAAATCAACACGATCAAGCAATTTTCGATGAATGCGTGACCTTAGCTCCTGATAGACGCGATTCCCCATGAAGCCACTTTCATGCACAGTCAATGGTGCTTGTGCCGTGTCATTTTTAATTTCTTCTAACCTGTCTCGTAGTGACATAATTCAGTTACCTCCTAAATTCAGCGTTTGTTTTTTTACTCATCACAACCATTTGCAAGGTGTTATGTATGGTTAAATAAACGCGCAAACCAGCCATCTTTTTTAACTTTAGTGTCTGTAGTCAGCTTGTCAGCAATGGCTAGTAACGCTTTTGTTACCGGATCATGGTTGGCAATTCGCATAATGGGTATGCCCTGATTAACCGATGCCGACACAGCCTCATAGCTATTTGGAATCGTCTCAAATACTTTCATGTTCAATGTGGCTTCAACATCGCTTAACTGAATGTCACCGCCTTTTTCGTAACGGTTAAGAATCAACTGGATTTTTTCTTTGGCATATCCAAGCGATAACAGCGCATAAACGAGTCGTTTTGAATCACGAATAAAAGGCAGTGTTTCCTGTACCACCAGAAAAATGTGGTCGGTGTGATCCAGCGCTTTCACGCTGGTAGCATTGAGCGTGCGACCAATATCCAGAATCACATAATCATATTGAGACTTGGCAAGTCTGAGCAGCGCGTCTACGTTGTCTGGTTTAACGGCCATCGCATGTTCAGCGTCTTCAGGCGCGGCTAATACGCCAAAGTTAGGTAGTACCTGCACCATTGAAGAGGATAATAACGAGGCATCTAAGCGTGTGATATTGCCAGCGACATCGGACAAGGTATTGGCTGGCACTTTGTCTGAGACAAATAGCGCAGCATCACCAAACTGTAGGTTTAAATCCAATAGCGCGACTTTTTTAGCAAATGACGAAGCGAGAATATAGCCAAGGTTACAGGCTAGAAAAGTGGCGCCACTACCGCCTTTGCCAGCAATAAAAGTAATGACCTTACCGGTTTTTTGTGCGGCATTCATTGATCGCATTTTAGTTTCAACTAGTGCAACTGAAGCATGTAAAGCTTTAGGCTCCAGAGGCAATGGCAATACGTCTTTAACCCCTATGCGCATTGCGCCAATTAAAAACTCAGGCGTTACGTTTTCGCTCAAAATAATAAATGACATATCCGGGTTTTGATGGCTAAACCGCTCAAGCACGGTAAGCTGCTCAACCCCAAGACTATGTCCATTCAGAATAATTAAATCTGGATGCTCAATGCCAATTGTCTGCGCTGCAGTATCAACACTATCAAACAATATGAATTGTCGCTGCGCGTTATCCACTTGCAAAATCTGACGTATCGCTTCCTGTAGTGTTTTATTAGGTGAAATTAGTATAATTTTCATTTGAATCACCTTTTGATTTATGGTGCGTAACCCATGCTCTCAGCTGGCATCGTGACAGTTGATGCTGGGATAGGCACTG
>JAZJYS010000125.1:0-2945 GCA_040390265.1 Pseudomonadota bacterium
GTGGCATACAAGCCGCAAAACTCGCCGGCTTTGAAAACATCAAGCTCAACACAGTGCTGATGCGCGACTTTAATGATGATGAAGCAGAATCCTTAGTCAACTTCGCCATCGAGCAAGCTATTGATATTTCATTCATTGAAGAAATGCCACTGGGCGAAATCAACCACTCTCGAGAGTCTACCTGCATCAGCAATATCGACACTTTGAATCGCTTGCAAAGTAAGTACCCGCTAATCTCCAGCACCCAATCTACTGGCGGGCCAGCACGCTACTGGCACGTGGCGAACACCAGCACAAAAATAGGCTTTATTTCCCCACACAGTCATAACTTCTGTGAGTCTTGCAACCGCGTACGCATTACCTGCAAAGGTGAGTTGTACTTGTGTCTTGGTCAAGAAGACAAAATAGATTTAATGCCACTATTAAGAAATCACCCGACTGACGACCAACCTTTAATTGACGCCATTTTAGGTAGCATGCAAATCAAACCCAAAGGGCACGACTTTGATTTGCGCCGCGCAGAGCCGTCGGTGATCCGCTTCATGTCACACACTGGCGGCTAAATGATTAACGTTACCGGCGTTATTTTAGCTGGCGGTCAAGGCAAGCGTATGGTCAAGCCTGCCCCTGAGTCGCACACAGCCACCGTCGAAAAAGGCTGGGTAAGCTTTCTTGGTAGCCCAATGATTGAGCATGTGATTAAACGACTAGCTCCACAAGTGAACGAAGTCATCATCAATGCCAACCGAGAGGTTGAGCGCTATGCGACACTTGGTCACCCTGTAGTGCAAGACAGCATCTCTGGCTATGCAGGCCCATTAGCAGGGCTTCATGCCGGCATGAAGGCCGCTAAAAACACATACGTATTAACAGCACCTTGCGATTCACCTTTGCTCGCAATGGATTTAGCGAGTCGCCTAAGCATAGCCATGCTAGAAAACAACGCAGATATTGCCGTTGCCAAAACCGGCGAGCAAGCACACCCTGTATTTTGCTTATGCAGCACAGACTTGCTACAGCACCTCGAACATTATTTACAAAATGGCGGACGCAAATTTGATGCTTGGTACAGCACGCTCAATGTGGTCGAAGTTGCATTTGACGACCAACCGCTGGCATTCGCTAACATCAACACCCCCGAAGACTTAATCCTGCTAGAAAACGCAGCCGCATGACAACATCTAAAACCAACCCTCTAGCCAGTAATGGCCTGAATAATTATATGCAAAAACCTATTTTAAGCTTTTGCGCATCAGGTAGCGGTATTGGCAAGACCACTCTACTCACCAAACTCATCCCCACACTCACAGCACTTGGCTTGCGCATTTCAGTCATCAAACACGCACACCACAGCTTTGATATTGATTACCCCGGCAAAGATAGCTATCGACTACGAGAGGCCGGCGCAGTGCAAATGCTGCTTGGCTCACGTAAACGCTGGGCGCTGATCACCGAACTTTCACGCATCGCAGACCGTGATTTAGAAGAAGACATTAGCCTGAGCGAACTATTAGCCCAGCTTGACCAAAACTTGATTGATTTAATATTAGTGGAAGGCTTCAGACATGAAGCGATCCCTAAAATAGAAATCTACCGCCCGAGCGTAAATCAACTACTGCTTGCCGATAGCGACGCTACGATTATTGCCGTAGCAAGTGATGGCGAAACCAATACAGACTTGCCTGTACTCAATCTAAATGACCCACATGAAATTGCCGAATTTATCTTAAGCTGGTCAAACTTTAAACCACTCAATCAATCACCAATCAAACTCAAACAATGACAACGCCATCGATTGCCACATTTATCAATAGCACTAGCTGCCTAGATGACTACGACCCTAATTCCATGCCGGTGGTTAAAGCACGGCATTTTATTAAACAGTTTTTAAGTCCAGTGATAGAAAGTGAAGTTGTAGAGTTACGCGCCAGTCTGGAGCGCGTGCTCGCGGCTGATATTTTATCGCCCGCCAATGTGCCCAACTACGACAACTCCGCCATGGATGGTTATGCATTTAATGCCGATGACATTAACGCTGGCAATGCCACACGCCTAAAAGTAATCGGCAAAGTTTTTGCAGGTAAATCCTTTGCGGGTGAAATTGCTCACGGCGAATGCGTACGCATTATGACTGGCGGCATGATGCCAGCAGGCGTAGATACAGTGATTGTGCAAGAAAAAGTAAGCACTGACGGCGAGTACATTACCTTCACAGAAGCCCCCAAACGCGCGATGAACGTACGCTATGCGGGTGAGGATTTACAGCTAGGCAAAACCGTATTGGCCGCAGGCCATTTAATGCGCCCGGCTGACTTGGGTTTAATCGCTTCGCTTGGCATTGGTGAGGTTGCCGTGTATCGCAAACTCAAAGTCGCATTTTTCTCTACGGGCGACGAACTGGCAAGCATTGGTCAAGCCTTAAAAACTGGACAAGTGTACGACAGTAACCGCTACACACTTTACGGCATGCTAAGTAGCATGGGTGTTGAGATAATTGATATGGGCGCGATTGCCGACGACCCAGAATTACTGGAAAAAACCCTACTCGAAGCCTCAAAATTAGCCGATGTTGTCATCACAAGTGGCGGGGTTTCCGTAGGTGAAGCCGACTACATGAAGCTACTACTGGCCAAACATGGGCAAGTCATGTTTTGGAAAATCGCCATGAAGCCTGGTCGCCCATTAGCTTATGGAAAAATTGGCAACGCGCATTACTTTGGACTACCTGGCAACCCAGTCGCAGTGATGGTGACGTTTTATCAATTTGTGCGCGAAGCGTTACTGGTATTGATGGGGCAACCAAGCCCACCAGCTTTACCGCTATTTAAAGTTGAGTGTACACAACCCATCAGAAAACTCACTGGCCGCACCGAATTTCAGCGTGGGCTGTTGTTTGCAGATACCGATGGCAACTGGAAAGTAAAGCCAACTGGCGCACAAGGCTC
>JAZJYS010000126.1:0-1085 GCA_040390265.1 Pseudomonadota bacterium
CGCCGAAAGGTGACCTGCAATGGCCCTCCCTGTGAGGGCCTTTTGCTTTAGGTGCTGCGCACATTGGGCTCTAATTTGAATGCAAAAAAACCTAGCCAATCGGCTAGGTTTTTTTGTCTAGAAATGCATTACGTGTTTGTGAAAGTTGCTTACTTCTTAGGCAACCCAGTCTCCTGATTTCCCACCGTGTTTTTCTAGTAGTTTAATCTCACTGATAGTCATGCCCCTATCTACCGCTTTGCACATATCATAAATCGTCAGTAAGCCTACACTCGCAGCAGTGAGTGCCTCCATCTCTACACCTGTTTTACCGTAAGTTTCTGCGGTTACTGAACACAATATACTTGTTGTACCTTCATTGACTATAAATTCGACGCTGACGCGTGTTAATGCAATGGGGTGACATAAAGGTATCAAGTCGGACGTTCTTTTGCTGCCTTGTATGGCTGCGATACGTGCAATGCCAAGAACATCTCCCTTTTTTGCATTGCCATGTTGGATAAGTTGGAGTGTGGCTGGCAACATGCTGATACTGCCGCTTGCTGTAGCTGTACGATGTGTTTCTGATTTATTGCCTACATCTACCATGTGGGCTTGGCCGCTGGCATCAAAGTGGGTGAGTGTGTTATCAGGATTACTGTTTGTTTGATTCATGGTGAAGTCAACTGTACTTGAGTGTGTGAGTAATAGAAATTAGTGTAAAGTCTTGAAAGATTTTTTCATGAACTGAATGCTGTAAACGCTATCATAGTAACAATGAAATTAAATATACCAATGAATATTTTAGCGGTAACGCTAGCGTTAGTACTAACAATTAATACATCAGTCGTTTTATCGAATGAATTGCCTGATTTGGGTGATGTTTCAGCGACAGTACTAACGCCGTTGCAAGAGCAAGCCATAGCAGAGCAAATTTTGCGTGAGGTTGCTGTCAGTGCGGACGTGCTGCAAGATGCAGAAGTGACGGACTATTTGCAGGGTTTAGGTGCTAAATTAGTCGCTAATGGTCCTGATAACCGTCAAAAGTTTAACTTTTTTGTGGTGCAGGATAATTCAATTAATGCTTTTGCTATGCCAGGCGGCGT
>JAZJYS010000126.1:1185-35100 GCA_040390265.1 Pseudomonadota bacterium
GATGTACGTGCTATGCCAGCGTTCTTTACGACATTACAGCGTGGTACGCGATTTGCTGAGGGAAGTGCGCCTAGTTTCTTGCGCACCCATCCACTCACCAGTGAGCGGATTGCTGATGTTGCTAACCGCGTGGAGCAAATGTCTTATCGGCAAGTAACAGATAGCATAGAGTTTTTGTACGTGCGTGCAAAAATACGTGCAACTGTAGCTACTGGGAATGTGCAGTCCGTCATTGACGTGTTTGAGCAGAATATACGTGAGCATCGCTATACGAACTTGGCTGCGGAGCACTATGGTCTGGCTGTGGCATTATTACGAAAAAATGATATACCGCAGGCTGAGAAAGAAGTTGCATGGTTACTACAGGAGGCGCCACAGCATCCAATGATAGAAAATCTGAGTGCACGTGTACAAGTGGCTAAAAATAATCCGCAGCAGGCCGCCGCACAATATGCTGCTGCATTACGGTTATTTCCTGACAACCGCGCGCTGATCTATGGCTATGCCGAGCATTTCTTAGCCATTAAACAAGCCGATAATGCACTGAAGGTGCTTAAGTTAAAGCAAGGCTTATATCCTGATGATGCCTATCTGTATGACATTATGGCGCGCGCTTACACCATGCAGAATAAAGAGCTACTAAGTCATCAGGCGCAAGGTGAGGCTTATTATAGAAAGTATGATCTTGCACGTGCAATCGAGCAGATAGATTTGGCTGTTAAAGCTAAAGATGGTGATTTTTATCAAAAATCCATCGTAGAGGCGCGTTTAAAGCAGTTGCGACTAATGATGGGTGAAGAGAAAAAGTCTAGTTTCTGGAAGTAACAAACAGTTTAATGAGCGATAAGTAAGGATACATGATGCAGCGTAGAAACTTTCTGCTTGGCTTACTAAGCCTAGTTATATTAGCGCCGATAAATGCGCTGGCAGCTATTTGGAATAAAACGGCATTTGAGGCCGTTAAGTTGGTCGATGCTAGTAAAAGCTTAGATATTAATCGCGAAACTTATAGTGCTGATATTCAAATCACGGCACCAGATCGGGCTGAAAATGGAGCCATCGTACAGGTGGAGGTTAAAAGTAATATCGCTAATACTGAATCGATTGCAATTCTGGTAGAAAAGAATCCGACACCGCTCATTGCTCACTTCAAGTTTAGCCTCGGTGCGGAGCCGTTTGTAGTCACGCGCATCAAGATGGCAGAAACCTCGGATATCAAGGTGGTGGTGAAAGCGGCTAACGTATACTTTACCAATTCAAAAAATGTAGTTGTGCTAGAAAATGGGTGTGGTTGATATGGCGGACAATATGAAAATGCGCGCCCAATTAAAGGGTGACTTTGTAGAAGTGAAGGTACTGATGAGTCATCCTATGGAGACTGGCCGCAGGAAAGATGACTTCGGTCAGTTGATCGCGGCGCATTTTGTACAATTGGTCACAGCCACACTGAATGGAAATATCGTGCTGGAAGCGCAGTGGGGTACTGGAATTTCAAAGAATCCGTATCTGACGTTTCGATTAAAAGGCGCGAAGTTGGGCGATGTCATTGCGGTAACATGGCATGATAACCTTGGTGCAACTGCGACGCAGGAAATCGCAGTCACGCAAGGTTAAGCATAAAATTATCATGGACTAATAAGCTTAATATATCGCAGTAATTAAAATGATATATTGGATTTATTGAATATCGGTCTTTATAATTCAAACATCGAATATTTAGTTATGTTTCAAAGCAAAGTTTTATCACTGAAATTTTTAATTAAAATTTAAAATCAATAAGGAGCAATACCATGTCTTTAGTTAATACAGAAATCAAACCATTTAAAGCAACCGCTTTCCACGCAGGTAAATTCGTAGAAGTGACAGAGGCAACATTAAAAGGTAAATGGTCTGCAGTTGTATTTTATCCAGCTGACTTTACTTTCGTATGTCCTACAGAGTTAGGTGACCTTGCTGACAACTACGCTGAGTTCCAAAAAATTGGTGTAGAAATCTACGCGGTTTCAACTGATACACATTTCACGCACAAAGCTTGGCATGATGCTTCAGATACAATCAAAAAGATCCAGTACCCAATGATTGGTGACCCAACAGGTACGATCACACGTAACTTTGGTGTGATGATTGAAGAAGAAGGCCTAGCATTGCGCGGTACATTCTTGATCAACCCAGAAGGCGTGATTAAAGCGCTTGAGGTGAACGATCTAGGTATTGGCCGTTCAGCAAAAGATTTGATCCGTAAAGCACAAGCTGCACAATACGTAGCTTCACATGACGGTGAAGTTTGCCCAGCCGCTTGGACACCTGGTGCTGAAACATTGGCGCCATCATTAGATTTAGTAGGCAAAATCTAAATAAACACCAAATTAGAGTTCAGGATAAACCTTAACTTGCACTAACAGTATTCCGCGTTTGGCCAAAAACTAGACGTGGAATCTAAATAATCGCTTTATCCAAAAGATAAGGCTTTTTTTTAACTATACATTCCCAAAAGAGATTCATCATGGCATTAGATACCACCATCAAAACGCAGCTACAAACCTACTTGCAAATGCTTAGAGAGCCAATCGAGTTGGCTGCATCGCTAGACGAAAGTGCTGGCGCTAGAGAAATGCTCGCTTTGCTTGAAGAAGTTGCCAGCATGTCTGACAAAATCACGCTAGTCCGTGAGGACAATGCACGCAAGCCATCTTTTGCTGTGAAACGCGCGGCTACGCATAAAGATGCGGCTAAAGACGTGGGTATTCGTTTTGCCGGTATTCCGATGGGGCATGAGTTCACTTCATTAGTGTTGGCTTTGTTGCATGTGGGGGCGCATCCATTAAAACTGGAGGCAGAGAAAATCGCGCAAATCGCAGCACTTGAAGGTAAGTTTGCTTTTGAGACTTATATTTCATTAAGCTGCCATAACTGCCCAGAGGTTGTGCAGGCGCTTAATTTAATGGCGGTGATTAACCCGAACATTACGCATGTCATGATTGACGGTTCATTGTATCAAGATGAAGTGAGCGAACGTAAGGTCATGGCAGTTCCTACCATTTACTTGAATGGTGAAGAGTTCGGTGCTGGTCGTATGGGCGTAGATGAGATCTTGGTTAAGATTGATGTGGGTGCTGTAGCGCGTGAGGCGACGAAATTAGATGCCAAAGCACCTTATGATGTATTAGTCATCGGTGGTGGGCCTGCAGGCGCGTCGGCGGCTATTTATGCGGCTCGCAAGGGCATACGCACCGGAGTGGTAGCTGATCGCTTTGGTGGTCAGGTCATGGATACGATGGGGATAGAAAATTTTATTTCTGTTAAAGAGACAGAAGGGCCAAAGTTAGTCGCAGCACTTGAAGAGCATGTAAAAACTTATGATATTGATGTCATGCATTTGCAGCGCGCCGATACGCTGATTCACCCCGCGCAAAGTAAAGCAGAGCTGATTGAAGTGAAGCTGGAAAGCGGCGCGACGCTTAAGAGTAAGGCGGTCATTATTGCAACCGGCGCACGTTGGAAAGAAATGAATGTGCCCGGCGAAAAAGAATATCGTGGCAAAGGCGTGGCTTATTGTCCGCATTGCGATGGTCCGCTGTTTAAAGGTAAGAATATCGCGGTCATCGGTGGCGGTAATTCAGGTGTTGAGGCGGCAATTGATCTGGCTGGCTTTGTGAATCATGTCACTTTGCTACAGTTTGATCCTGAACTGCGTGCGGATGCAATTTTGCAGAATAAATTGCACAGCCTGAGCAATGTGACGGTGATTGTGAATGCACAAACCACTGAAATTACGGGTGAGAGCCAGAAAGTGAATGGTCTGATTTACAAAGATCGCACCACTGACATATTGCATAGCGTGCCGTTGGAGGGCGTATTTGTGCAAATTGGCTTGTTGCCGAATACAGATTGGTTGAAAAGCAGTGGTATCGATTTGAGCAAATTTGGTGAAATCAACGTAGATGCACATGGTGCGACTTCGTTGTCCGGCGTTTTTGCGGCTGGTGATGTGACCACTGTGCCATACAAGCAAATTATTATCGCGATGGGCGAGGGGGCGAAAGCTTCGCTTGGCGCTTTTGATTACTTGATTCGGCAGTAAGTCGTCATTGACCGAAAGGTGAATAAACAAGGGGTGAGGTGGTTAACCATCTCACCCCTTGTTTTATTGGGTAGATGTCGGCTCAAAGTATATGTTGAATAGTCATCATATACTCTCCAGCTTTAGCGCTAAAATCTTCCTTAACTTAGGCCTCTAAAACTTGGGTATCTAAGCCAATTCTTTTTTTGACACTAGCGCGTGTATTGTTTAACACCCATACCGATAATTCTGAGTTTGACAGTGTGCGTGAAACTGCAAGAGCACCAACCATTTCAGTAAGCATAGAACAAGCAAGCTCGTCTGAATTTTCTTTATTTAACTTTTTTAAAGTGTTGGAGAGGATATTGATTGTGCGCTGTATGCTTGACTCAAAGCATGCTTTTGTCTCATTAGACATACGTGCAACATCGCCATTAAGCGCAACTACTGGGCAGCCTTTATCTCGTAGATCTCTGTGTTCTGGGCTTAAATATAGGTCAATATAACTTGTGAGTGCTGCAGAAATATCTGCGCCCTCCAAGTTTTTCTCGAAGGCGTTAATGCGCTCCTCAAGCACGTAATTGATGGCTTCTGCAATCAGGTCATCTTTCGATTTAAAGTGTGCATAGAACCCACCATGCGTTAAGCCGACTTTAGCCATGAGCGCAGCGACGCTAATGTTATCCGGGCCATGCAGGCGAATTGCGGCTGAGGTCTCCGCCAATAATTTTTGACGAGTACGCTGTTTGTGTTCGTTGTCGTAACGCATAAATTTCCCAATCTCGGTTAGTACATACTAATGATTATCCTTATTATATTACAGTAATCATATAAATGATTGCACCTGCGCTTGTAATATTATATGATGCTTGTCATGTAATTGATTCTGTCCAATTAATTCATTGATTTTAATGTCTGATTGGATTCCTTAAACTGGCTTAATAGTATGATGAGTATCATATAAATGGCTGCTTAAATAAATGAATGCTCTCAAAAGAATTTAAAGGATAGATATGATTAAAACTAAAATTGCATTAGTCACTGGCGCTTCATCTGGCATAGGTAAAGATACAGCAGAGCGGCTCGCGAAGTCTGGCTACAAGGTCTACGGCACCAGTAGGAAAGGAGTGCAAGCTGGTCACAAATTGTTCGAGATGTTAGCGCTTGACGTGACCAATGATGAATCTGTCGAAGCAACTGTAGCAGAGGTGATAAAGCGCGAGGGTAGAATTGACCTACTTGTGAATAACGCTGGCTTTGGAGTAGCGCCCGGAGGTGCTGAAGAAAGTTCAATTGAACAAACCAAAATGATGTTTGATACCAATTTATTTGGCATTATCCGCATGACACGTGCTGTGGTGCCCTATATGAGAAAACAGGGCAAAGGTCGAATTATCAACATCGGATCCATACTTGGATTGATACCCGCGCCGTATATGGCAACCTATGCGGCTACTAAGCATGCTGTAGAAGGCTTTTCAGAATCCTTAGATCATGAGTTGCGAACAAGAGGCATCCGTGTTTCTGTGGTTGAACCTGGTTATACCAATACACAGTTTGAAGCCAATGCTCCAGAAGTGGATGTCAAATTAGATGAATACACAATTGCGAGGAAAGCGCTTTCAAAGTTAACGAAAATGGCTATTGCGGCTGGCGATGATCCGAAAGTCGTCGCCCACGTTGTATTGAAAGCGGCCAATGCTAAACATCCTAAGTTGCGATACGCCGCTGGAAAATTAGCCTGCCGCTTGAGCTTCCTGAGAAGGTTTGCGCCCGCTGCGTTAGTTGATATCGGTATTCGCAAAGAGTTGAAGCTTGATTCACTTCACAAAATAGCTAACCAACCATAAGAGACAATTATGAAATTTTTATCTTTTTATCGCCTTTCAGTTATAACTTCAATCTTATTTATATTATTGGCCATCATCATGATGTTTGCACCAGTGCAGATGCTATCAGGCTGGGGCGTAGAATTAACAACCGAGGTCGGGTTGGTTGTAAGACGAATAGCCGCGCTGTATGCCGGTCTGGCGGTGATGTTTTTCATGGTTAGAAATGCAGAACATTCGACAACCCGTACAGCGCTCATCGTCGGAACTATAACGTCCTGCTTGATACTCGCGCTTCTGGGTGTTTATGAGTTTGATACAGGACATGCAAGTAGCGGCATCCTGAAAGCTGTTATTATCGAAGTCGCCCTTGTGCTGGCGTTTCTGTATGTAGGGTGTGCATGCAACAATGCAAACGACCTCAATAAAAAAGTAGGCTAAAAATTGATGAAAGCACTTATATTAGAACGTTATGGCAAAACTGATCAGCTCGCGTTCGCAGATATTCCAAGGCCAACAATCAAGCCGAATGAAATTCTCGTCCAAGTGCATGCCGTTGGTCTGAACCCAATCGACAACAAGATTCCGACAGGCGCATTTAAACCCATTATCAAGCTTCAGCTACCAGCGATCATGGGCAGCGATGTTGCTGGTGTTGTGATAGAGGTGGGAAGTCGTGTTACGCGATTCAAGCCGGGCGATGCCGTATTTGCCAGTACTTTTGATTTAGATACAGGCACACTTGCTGAATTTGCAGTCGTCCCTGAGCGCGTTGCCGCCCTCAAGCCAGAAAGCTTAGATTTCGTGCAAGCAGCTTCGATCCCGATGGTAGGGCTCACTTCATGGCAAGCACTTAAAGAGCGGGCACGTCTCAAATCTGGCCAAAAAGTCTTCATCCCCGCAGGTTCTGGGGGTATTGGCACGTTCGCAATCCAGCTTGCAAAATACCTTGGTGCAAAAGTGGGAACGACGACCAGTACGGCTAATATTGACTTGGTTAAGCGCCTCGGCGCTGACGAAGTCATTGATTATAAGAAGCAAGCGTTTGAGAATGTGCTGCAGGCTTATGATGTTGTGCTAGGCACGGTGATGGGTGATGGAATTGAGAAGTCGTTGCAGATTTTAAAGCCTAAGAGCAGTGTCGTTTCGCTCGTTGGTCCACCAGATGCTGCATTCGCACGCGCCAGAGGCATGAACTTTTTAATGAAGTTTGTATTTGGGTTGCTTAGTAGCAAGATAATTCGACAAGCGAAGAAACGAGATGCTGAGTACTCATTCCTGTTTGTCCATCCTGACGGTAATCAATTAGCAGAAATCGGCAAGCTTCTTGAGGCGGGACACATTGTTCCAGTAATCGATAAGGTATTTCCATTCGATCAAACAAAGGAAGCACTGGCCTATCTTGAAGAGGGGCGTGCCAAGGGTAAAGTTGTGGTAAAGATTATTTGATCGCGCCTAAAATAAAATCATCTTTTAGACCGTCAAAACCATTCACTACATTGGGTCGAAGGCAGCAATTTTAAACATCGGATAACGGGGAGGCGAGTTTTAAATCAAGCAGAAAAACTGCTCCCCCGTTCTATTTAGAGATGCTATTTGGTCATGCTTAACGCAACGGCTTCTGCTACGCGAATGCCATCAACACCTGCAGACAATATGCCGCCCGCATAGCCAGCACCTTCGCCAGTTGGGTATAAACCTTTGGTATTGATGCTTTGCAGGTCGTCATCGTTGCGTTTGATGCGAATCGGGGATGAGGTACGTGTCTCAACGCCTGTCAGCACAGCATCTGCTAAATCAAAGCCTTTAATCTGTTTGGCAAATTGTGGAATCGCTTCCCGAATCGCGCTAATGGCAAATTCTGGTAGTGCCGTATCCAAATTGGTGAGATGCACACTAGGCGTGTATGACGGTGTGACTTCACCAAACGCCGTTGAAGGTTGATTGGCTAAAAAGTCGCCGACTAACTGCCCTGGTGCTTGGTAATTACTGCCGCCTAGTACAAAAGCTTGGCTTTCCCATTTACGTTGCAATTCCATACCCGCTAGCGGGTCGCCTGGGTAGTCTACTTCAGGCGTAATGCCAACGACAATGCCGGCATTTGCATTGCGTTCGTTACGTGAGTATTGGCTCATGCCATTAGTGACCACTCGCCCTTCTTCTGAGGCCGCTGCTACGACTGTACCACCTGGACACATGCAGAAGCTATATACGCTGCGGCCGTTGCTGGCGTGGTGCACCAGTTTATAGTCTGCCGCACCTAAAATAGGATGCTGGGCGTTAGGGCCATGACGCGCATGGTCTATCAATGATTGTGGGTGTTCGATTCTAAAGCCGATAGAAAATGGTTTGGCTTCGATAAAGATACCGCGTTGATGAATCATCTCAAACGTGTCGCGTGCACTATGACCAACGGCTAATACCAGATGCTTAGTTGCAATCCGTTCGCCGCTTGCCAGTACTACGCCTTGCACCTCACTTTGTCCCTCACCGTTGGGTGCGGTTTCAATATCCACTACTTTGCTTTGAAAACGAATTTCGCCGCCCAGCGCAATAATTGTGTTGCGCATTTCTTCAACCATGCCGACTAATCTGAATGTACCGATATGCGGATGGCTTACATATAAAATCTCTTCAGGTGCGCCAGCTTTTACAAACTCTTGCAATACTTTGCGGCCATAGTGTTTAGGGTCTTTAATCTGGCTGTAAAGCTTGCCATCAGAGAAGGTGCCCGCGCCACCCTCGCCAAATTGCACATTAGATTCTGGGTTAAGTACACCTTTGCGCCATAAGTCCCATGTGTCTTTAGTGCGCTCGCGTACTGCTTTGCCGCGCTCCAGCACCAGTGGCTTAAAGCCGGATTGCGCCAAGATGAGTGCGGCAAATAAACCCGCTGGGCCTAAGCCTACGACAATGGGTCTATCAGCAAGGGTTTCTGGTGCGCTGGCAACGAATTTGTAAGAGGTATCGGGTGTAGGCTTCACATGCGGGTCTTTGCCTAATTTAGCTAATACTTTAGCTTCACCGTTAATGGTTACATCTAACGAATACACCAATAAAATGGCACTGGCCTTACGTGCATCTACACCACGTTTGAAAATACTGAATTTCAGCAAATCAGCAGCGTTAATCGCCAGTTTTTTGATGACAGCTGCGCGAATTTCGCGGTCTGTATGACCTTTATCTGTCGCGCTGGTTAAAGGGAGTTTGATTTCGGTGATGCGTAGCATAGACGGGTACTTTATGGATTAATCGGGAATTGCAATAACTGGCGTAACATAGGCACGGTAACAGGTTTCTTGGTAGTGAGTGACCACTGATCTAGCGCGTCAACGGTGGCGATGAGTGTAGACAGGTCACGGCGCAGGTAGCGCAGGCAATAGTCAATGACTTCGGTCGGTAGGCGCATGCCACGGGCATGGGCGTGGCTGAGTAATGCTAGCGCCTTTTCTTCATCTGAGAGCGGCTGTAATTGATAAGTAAGGCCCCAAGCAAGGCGCGTGGCTAGATCGTCACGTAAACCCATGTGCGTAGGTGCGGCATTGCCGGTCACAATCAGCGCGCGCGCTGCGTGGTTTGGATTGGTATTGTCATCACGGATTTGATTGTAGGTGTTGAATAAATCAATTTGTGCGGCATCGTCTAGTTGTTGCACATCGTCGACGCAGATAGCGCTGGCGTTGGCGGCTTGGCAGGCGGCGATTAAATGAGACTTACCACTGCCGGCCTCACCCCAGATGTAAATGAAGCGGATGGCTGATTCTGCATTGAGCGCCAAATTCAGGCTATATACAGCTTCTGCATTACAACCAACAACAAAGTTCTGAAAAGAGGGCGTTGCTGGTGGTTGAATGTCGAGCAGTAGCTGTTTCATGGGGTTTTGCAAAGGTGCTGTGTTTGGTTGCATAGGGATTATTGGTACAAATGGCTGTCTAAATAGCTGCTACGCAGATGGCGTAATGCTACGGCAATGGCGGCTGACACTGGCAGTGCAAGTAATACGCCCGTAAAGCCGAAGAGTTGCCCGCCAGCCAGAAGTGCAAAGATTACGGTGACAGGGTGCAGACCGATACGGTCGCCTACCAGACTTGGTGTGAGCCACATGCTTTCAAGCAATTGACCTAGGCCGAATACGATTAAAACCGGTACTAACTGGCTTAAAGAGTTGAATTCCAACAGGCCGGAAATGATTGCCAGCACAATGCCCGTGCCGATGCCGAGATAAGGCACAAAGCCCAGCGTGCCAGATAGTATGCCAACGGGTAATGCTAAATCCAGACCCGCTAGTTTGAGTCCAGCTACATAAAACAGGCTCATTAGCAGCATGACAAGGAGTTGTCCGCGTAAGAACTCGGCTAAAACAGCATCTATTTCTTGTGCGATTTGCTTGGTTTTATTGTGCATATTGCGTGGGATGAGCTCGCTTATTGACGCTAATAGTGCATGCCAGTCACGCAGCAAATAAAATAAAACCACTGGAATTAGCAGTAAATTGGCTAGCCAGCCGACAATGGCCATGCCGTGAGTGCTGAGTGTGAGTGCAACATTGCCCATTAGACCACCAGCCGATTTCCAGTTATCCATGAGTATTTTTTGTAGCTGTGCGGTGTCAAAATCAAGCGAAACACCAAAATTTTGCATGAGCCATGGTTCTACGTGCTGACGGATATAGCTTGCATAATCAGGCAGGCGCTCTATCACCATCATCAGCTCTTTTTGCAGTAACGGCACTACAATGAATATGAATGAAAATATGATCGTGAGTAGTAGCAACATGACCACCAAGCTAGCAACGGTGCGGCTTGGGCTGAATGTGCTTGATCCCCAGCCTATTTGCCATGCATCAATTTTATTGACCAGTGGATTGCAAATATAGGCAAGGATTGCCGCGGTGAAAAATGGTGCCAGAATAGGGCTCAACAAATAGATAAGCAAAAATAGAGCGGCCAGAATGAGGCCGCCGTAAAATTTGCTTGTAAGATTTTCTTGTTTTAGCGCCATTTAAGTTAAAATTCCACATTAAGTAGATGTTTAATAAAGTCCAAACACAGTCTGAACCACTGTAAATTATATTGTAGAAAGCGAGTGCGCATCTTGAATTCTGAAAATTCAAACGAAAAATCTTTAAAAGATTCCTCACAAAACTCCATGAGTTACCGCGATGCGGGTGTAGATATTGAGGCGGGAGATGCGCTGGTAGAGCAAATCAAGCCATTCGCAAAGCGTACGATGCGCCCTGAAGTGTTAGGTGGCATTGGTGGCTTTGGTTCACTATTTGAAATGCCGAAAAAATTCAAAAACCCAGTGTTGGTCTCTGGCACGGATGGTGTTGGAACTAAACTTAAATTAGCTTTTGAATTGAATAAGCATGATACGGTCGGCATTGATTTGGTCGCCATGAGTGTGAATGATATTTTAGTGCAAGGCGCTGAACCGTTGTTTTTCTTGGATTACTTCGCCTGTGGCAAACTGGAAGTTGGCACGGCAGCGCAAGTGATTAAAGGTATTGCCGAAGGCTGTGAGCAATCCGGTTGTGCATTGGTGGGTGGCGAGACAGCAGAAATGCCTGGCATGTACCCAGCTGGCGAGTACGATTTAGCTGGTTTTGCAGTGGGTTGTGTGGATAAGGAAAGTATTATCAACGGCACAACGATTGCAACGGGTGACGTTGTTCTGGGCTTGGCTTCTAGTGGTGCGCATTCAAATGGTTACTCGCTGATTCGTAAATTGATTGCAAAATCTGGCGTAGATTTTGAGTCTGATTTCCATGGCAAGCCATTTAAAGATGTAGTGATGGCGCCAACACGTATCTATGTAAAGCCGCTATTGCAATTGATTGCGGCATTGCCAGTTAAAGGCATGGCGCATATCACTGGTGGTGGTATCACCGAGAATATTCCTCGTGTATTGCCAGCAGGTTTAACGGCTGAAATCAAGAAAGGGAGCTGGGCAATGCCACCGTTATTCACTTGGTTGCAAGCGCAAGGCAATGTTGCGGATCTTGAAATGTACAAAACATTTAACTGCGGTATCGGTATGGCGGTGATTGTAGCTAAAGAACATGCGGCTGCGGCACAAAAACTATTGCAAGATGCCGGTGAAACAGTGTTTGAGATTGGCTATATTCGGGCGCAGGCTGAGGGCGAAGCGCCTACTGTTGTTGTGTAAGCGAACGCTTACTTGTGTTTAGTAATCTAATTTGGTTTCGTAATCTAATCGCACTAAAATATTTGTATCCAAAAGCAAACTTCATGCGTTAGGCATTAGTGTTTTTTTGTTTGCATAGGAGGTTTTGTGTTTCATTATATTAAGTTACTGAGTTTTGTTTTTTTATCCCTATCCGCATCTGTAGCGTTGGCACAGCAGGACGTGCCAACGCAGTCTGCATCTTCAAAATTTATTCCCCCCAAGCATATTCAAGTCAGCTATGAAGTGACGAAGAATGCTAAACCTTTTGCCACGGTACATGAGCAGTTTGTCGTTACGGGTAGCGCTTATAAAGTTGAAAGCGTGACTAAAGGTATTGGCGTTTATGCTTTATTTGGCGAGCGTAAATTAACCAGTACAGGCGAGCTTACCGAGCAGGGCTTAAAGCCGAGTCACTTTGAATTACATCAAGGGGATAATGCTAAAAAAGCGTTGATTACAGACTTTGATTGGGCAAACAAAACCTTACACATGCTGGTGAAAGGTAACGTAAATGACGTGAGTCTGGCATCTGGCACGCAAGATCTTGCCAGTTATGCGTATCAGTTTATGTTTTTACCCGCGCCGCTTAAAGATGCGGTGACGGTGACGCTAACGACGGGTAAAAAGCTTAACCAGTACCCATATAAAATCAATGCAGACCATGAGGTTATTGCAATGCCTAGTAGTAATGGCGGCAGTGTGCAATATAAAACTGTGCATCTTCAGTTAGACCCGCCTCAAGCCGAGAGTAAGGAGCTTTGGTTGGCCGCTGAACATTATTACTTGCCAGTGCGCATTATGATGACTGATGAAAACGGCGCGAAAATAGAGCAGACGTTAACTGAGTTGCATGTGGAATAGTTGGCAACATTTATGGCAAGTGAAAGCTTATCAGCGGCTAGCATTAGCGCTTTTATTTTCTTTTTTATTACATTTATTATTGCTAGGTGAGCTGGGTTTTAATTTGCCGGTTCTGAATCAAGATCGGCATCTTATTGAGGCGCGCTTAGCTGTTGCACGTCCTGTGTCAGCAAAGGCGATAGTTGAGCCTGTGGTTAAAAGAGTGCGTACGCCTAAACCAGTGCCGCCAAAGCCAATGCTGGAGCCTAAGGCTGCGGCGGTCGAGACGATCTCGCCTGATGGTGCAGCAAGTGGGCATGCGCCAATTGACAATCAGATAGTGCAGACTAGCAATGAGCCCTCTGTAGAGCCGCCTCAGGTCGAGCAGCCAGAGGAGACTGGGCGGACAATTAATCCAAATGCTTACAAGTACGTCGAAACAGAGTTTGATGTGCGCACGGAGTTCGATGCAAAAGTGGATGCCAGTCCTGCCGGAAAAGCAAAAATGGTGTATCAGTTACGACCGAATGGTGAGCAATACCAGTTAACAAGCTTGATACAAGCTAAGGGTTTGCTGGCCTTGTTTATGCCCGATTTGTTACAGACCAGTGAAGGTTTTTTAACCAAGGCAGGTTTACGGCCAGAACATTATCTATACCAGTTTGGTGGTAAAAAGAATAAAACGTTTAGTGCTGATTTTGATTGGGAAAGTAAAAAATTACGCCTAAACAGTGCATCTGGTGTGAATAAGGTGGCTTTAGTAGAAGGCGCACAAGATCTGCTCAGTTTCATGTATCAATTTATGTTTGTGCCACCGTTAGAAAATATGCACCTCAGTATTACCAATGGTAAGAAACTAGGGAATTATGATTATGGTTTTGAAGGTGAGGAAACTATTGCGACAAAGATGGGTAATTTATCCACGATTCACCTCGTAAGGAGTGCGGTTGAGGGTGAAGAAAAAACAGAATTGTGGCTTGCCTTAGATTATCGGTACGTACCTGTTAAAATACGCAAAACAGAAAAAGAAGGCAAAGTTTATGAATTGCTGGCCACCAGTTTAACAACAGAACAACCAGTCACTCAACCAGAGTAATTAAGTATCAAAGAACCTCTTAATCTAGAGGTTTCTACCAAATAATGTAAAGAGAATACCAATATGACGCCTAATCTAATACGGCAAGCTGCAGTAGTGTTATCTAACCTGCTTGAATTTAACAGTCCAGCTGACGCGAAGTTGAGTGAATTTTTTCGCAACAATCGTGATATGGGCACCAAAGACCGTGCATTCGTAGCGGAGAGCGTTTACGGTGTATTGCGCCGCTTACGTTTTTTAAGCACGGTCACCGCGAACGAAGAGGGCGACCCGGATGATGCGCGTAAGTTGATTCTGGCCTGGTTGTTACGTGTGCAAGGTAAGAGCATCCGCGAGCTTGAGCCAGTATTGAATGAGCAGCAAAAAGAATGGGCGCACGTTATTAAGGCAAAATCTACTGATAACTTACCGCTAGCAGTACAAGCCGATGTGCGTGATTGGCTGTGGGATAAGCTAGTGGCGCAATACGGTGAGGCTGAGGCGTTGACGATTGCGCGTAGCATGCATGAACAGGCCACACTGGATTTGCGCGTGAATACCATTAAAGGTAATCGTGACGATGTGATGGCAAAATTCATTGCTGAAAATACATCAGGCGAAACTAATATTTCCAAAACGCCTTATTCACCGCTCGGGCTTCGTATGGCATCTCGCTTGAATATCTCTAAGCATGTGCTATTCACTGAAGGCAAAATTGAAGTGCAAGACGAAGGTAGCCAGTTGTTGTCATATTTAGTTGCGCCTAAGCGCGGCATGATGGTGGCAGATTTATGTGCAGGTGCGGGAGGTAAGACCTTGGCGATGGGCGCTCTAATGCGCAACACTGGGCGCCTATATGCATTTGATGTGTCAGAAAAGCGTCTGCATAGCTTGGGTCAGCGTTTAAAGCGCTCAGGCCTAAGTAACCTGAATGCACAAAGCATTAGCAGTGAAAATGATCCTAAATTAAAACGCCTGAACGGCAAGTTTGATCGTGTGTTGGTGGATGCGCCTTGTAGTGGCTTGGGCACCTTGCGTCGCAATCCTGACCTTAAATGGCGTCAAACGCCACAAGATGTGGCCGAGCTTAACGTTAAGCAAGCCAATATTCTGGCGCGTGCAGCTAGACTGACTAAAGAAGGCGGTCGCTTAATCTATGCGACATGTAGTTTGCTCAGTGACGAGAATGAGCACATTGCCGAAAGCTTTTTGGCAGCACATCCAGATTTCAAATTGCTCAATGCCGCTGAGATTTTGCGTCAACAGCAAATTGATTTAGACACTGGCGGCTACTTAAAACTATTGCCGCATCTGCACCAAACGGATGGTTTTTTTGCTGCTGTGTTTGAAAAACAGAGTGCAAGTAAACCAGTAGCAGAAGGTGAGTCAGCTGTAGTGATTGTTGCTGAGGTAGAAGAGGTGGCGGAAGCTGAAGTTGCCGCCGTGCCAAAAGCAAAAAAAGCGGCTGCAACTAAGAAAGAAGCTAAGCCTAAAGCCGAGAAGGTTGCTAAACCAAAAGTAGTTAAGCCTAAGGCCGTGAAAGCTTAATAGTTAATGAAACTACCCAGCCTCAATGCCCAAATATTATTCGGCGCGATATTTGGTATTGCTGGCGGGCTATATTTTCATGCGTTAGGCTCTGCAAGTGGAGTTACGCAAAACAGCTTATACGCGGCGGATTTGGTCGGTACCTTATTCATCGACTTGCTGAAGATGATTTTAATTCCGCTGGTGTTTTGTTCCATCACCGTCGGCATTGCCAATTTGCGTCAGCAACAGCAAATGCACCGTGTATGGGTGATAACGCTACTCTTTTTTGTTTCTAGCATGGCGATAGCAATTGTTCTTGCCTTGATGGCAGGCAATTACTTTAAACCCGGTAGTGGCTTGCATTTAGCCATGTTCGAGCATGCCATGCAAAGCTTTCAGGCTAAACAGTTGCCATTGCCTGAATTCATTGCCCAGTTCTTGCATGGCTTATTTGTGAACCCCTTTACCGCACTATCGCAAGGCAATGTGCTGGCGGTTGTGATGTTTGCGCTTATTTTAGGCGTTTCGCTAGTGGTGGGTGGTGAGCGCTTTAATAATATCCGAGTGCTATTAGAAGAAGTGTTAGCGGTCACTATGCTGATAGTAGGCTGGGTGATGCGTCTGGCGCCATTGGGCATTATGGCCTTGCTGATGAAGCTGATTGCAGTGCAGGATGCGGCAATGTTGGGTACTTTGCTTAAATTTGTAGCCGTGGTAGTGGGTACGCTTTTATTGCATGGTGTTGTGTTGCTGCCACTTATTTTGTTTCTGTTTACAGGTAAATCGCCATTATGGTTTTGGTCTGGTGCGCGCGAGGCGCTGGTGACTGCATTCGCTACCAGCTCAAGCTCGGCTACTTTGCCCGTTACTTTGCGCTGCGTATCAAACAACTTACAGGTTAAACCCGAAATAGCCGGCTTTGTTGTGCCATTAGGAGCCACCATTAATATGGATGGTACGGCGCTATACGAAGCGGCTGCGGCTTTGTTTGTGGCAAATCTGGTTGGTGTCGAACTCAGTTTCGCGCAGCAATTGATTGTGTTCTTTACGGCGATGATCGCTGCCATGGGGGCGCCCGGCATCCCCAGTGCGGGCATGGTCACTATGGTGCTGGTTCTGCAGTCAGTTGGCTTGCCAGCCGAAGCGATTGCCATCTTGCTGCCTGTGGATCGCTTGTTAGATACTTTGCGTACTACAGTAAATGTTGAAGGTGATATGGTGGGTAGTTTAGTGGTACAAAAACTGGTGATGAAAAGGGTGTTGCCGACCGCCTAAAAAAGGCGTAACTTAATTAGCTCATGCTTATATCCATTTAGGAGCTAAAGCCATGGACAACAAATACGGATTAGGTGGCGCAAAAGTAGCTACCGGGCACCATGAAGTGCATCATAAATTACCTGCCCTGCATGCCACGCATTGTAAATATTGTGGTGGTGCGCACTTGGTATTATGCCCAACAGTGCATGATCATCGTTGTGCCGATTGTGGTGAGTTGCAAAGTGATATCCCGCTGGGATACTCTTCAGGTAGAAATAGCAACTTGGAATAATCAAGTGATTTGTTTAGCCATCGTTTTCGGATTGAAATTTAATTCGCTAATGAAATTAAATTTCAATCCACATCATTTTTTAGCAATCAAATCAGCTAAAAGATTCTATAATCTCGCCTACAAAACACCCTTTCCATTAAACAACTCCAAAAGAGAAGATAAATGACCACAAGAAATGCTGATATTGGCCTAGTTGGCCTAGCCGTCATGGGCCAAAACCTGGCCCTAAACATAGCCGATCATGGCTACACCATTGCGGTTTACAACCGTGACCCAAAGAAAATGGTGAACTTTATTGAAGAATGCAAAAAGAATGAGCCTTCGCACGACAATGTGGTAGGTCATGCTGATCTGGCTTCTTTTGTACTCAGTATTAAACGTCCACGTAAGATTATCTTGCTGGTAAAAGCTGGTAGCGCAACAGACGTGACTATCAATGCATTGTTACCATTCTTAGAGCAAGGCGACATTATTATTGATGGTGGTAACTCCTTGTGGACAGACACCATCCGTCGCGAAAAAGAATTAGCTGCCAAAGGTATTGATTTCATTGGCTCTGGCGTTTCTGGTGGTGAAACTGGCGCGCGTTTCGGCCCAAGTTTAATGCCATCAGGCACACGTAAAGCATGGGCTTCATTAGAGCCAATTTGGCGTGATATTGCTGCTAAAGTAGACCCAGTGACTGGCGAGCCTTTAGAAGGCGGTAAGCCAGGCAAGCCTGTAGTAGGCGGCTTCTCATGTGCTGAATACATCGGTCCAGACGGTGCTGGTCATTACGTGAAAATGGTGCACAACGGTATTGAATATATTGATATGCAATTGATTTGCGAAGCGTACTGGTTGATGAAGAATCTGCTGGGTATGCCTGCAGATGAAATTGGTAAGGTATTTGCCGAGTGGAACAAGGGTGAACTATCAAGCTTCTTGATTGAAATCACTGCGGATATTCTGCAACAAAAAGACCCAATGGGACCAGGTTTCTTGGTCGACAAGATTTTAGATACTGCTGGTCAAAAGGGTACAGGTCAGTGGACTGCAGCGAATGCGCTTGAATTAGGCGCTCCAGCGAATGCGATTGCTGCTGCCGTTTACGCACGTGCACTTTCAAGTTTAAAAGAAGAGCGTGTTGAAGCTAGCAAAATCTTAAAAGGCCCAACGATTAAAGTTGAAGGTGATAAAAAAGCGATTATTGAAGCGATTAAAAACGCTTTATATTGCTCAAAAATCTGTGCTTACGCGCAAGGTTTCCAATTGATTGATAAAGCGCAAGTGGCTTACAACTGGAAATTGAACTTCGGTGAAATCGCACAAATCTGGCGTGGTGGTTGTATCATCCGTGCACGTTTCTTGCAAAAAATCACTGATGCATACGCATTGAACTCACGTTTGAAAAACTTGATGTTAGATCCATACTTCACACAAGCCATGAACGATGGTCAAGAAGGTTGGCGTAAAGTGATTGCCTTGGCAGTCACAAACGGTATTCCAGCACAAGGTTTCGCAGCTGCGATGGCTTATTACGATGGTTACCGCAGTGCGGTGTTGCCAGCTAATTTGCTACAAGGCCAACGCGACTACTTCGGTGCGCACACTTATGAGCGTACTGACAAGCCACGTGGTGAGTTTTTCCACTTGGATTGGCCAGAAGCGGGTCGTCCACAGATCGAGATTTAAGTAAGTAGATAGTATGAAAAAAGGGCAGAAATTCTGCCCTTTTTTTATTGCCATGATTTTAAGAGCATCATGGCAGTTTTAATCAAGTGATGGTTTATTGTGACAACGTGCGACCAAACAAATTAAGTGCAAGCTGGTAGCCTAGCATCGCAGTTTGCGCGTCATAACGTGCATCTTCATCGCGCATAAAGGCGTGCTGTGCATTGAACTCATGCCAAGTAAACGTGATGTTGGCCGCGGTCAATTTTTGATAAACCTCTGCACGTCCTGCGGTTGGAATATGGTTGTCTTGCTTGCCCCAGATCATGAGTAGTTCACCTGATATGTCGGCTAGGCGATCCATGCTGTGTTGACCCGTTTGATTCGGGATGGTTTGTGAATGCAAATCGGTGGCGTAGAAGCAGGCTGTGCCTTTAACTTCTGGTTGTAACGCGGCACGGAAAGCCAAGTGACCGCCAATACAGAAGCCCATTGCACCAATATTGCCGTTATACCAAGGTTGTTGCTTGATAAAAGCAATCATTGCTGCATTGTCTGTGTCATAACCTTGGATGTCTTTGGCGGCTTTATCGGCATTGCCTTTATCGCGACCGGCATCGTCATAGGCCAAAATTGTGCCGATAGGATTCAGTTCATGAAAAACCTCAGGCACGAGTACCGCGTAACCATGGCTTGCCATGATTTTAGCTGCGCGCTCAATCGGGCCAGTTTGCTGAAAAATTTCTGAATAAAATAGAATCGCTGGATATTTAGCATCACCTACAGGGCGGTGAATGTAAGTGCGCATCGTGCCAGTTGGGGTGTTAAGGTCTGTAATCTCGCTTTGAACGTTCATGGCTTACTTTCTAAAGATAATTAAATGTTACTCATTACTGAGTGTTTAAGATATTGTACAACGTCATTGGCGATTTAATGATTGGAAAGTATCGGTGATGTAAATAATCCATATAAGGTTTGCTAAACGCCTTATTATTTTCGTAAAATGACGTCTTGCAGTGTATTTGCCCCACATATTTTTTCTAGCCTAATTGATTGATTCTTTTCACCATGCAACTCATTATCAACGGTAAGCCCCGCAGTTTTGATGCTGATAGTTTCAGTGTCGCGCAGCTTGTGACCAATCTCAGTTTAGAGGGTAAGCGTCTTGCCATTGAGTGTAATGGTGAAATCGTGCCACGTAGCCAGTTTGCAGAAACTATATTGGCTGAGGGTGATAAGTTGGAAATCGTAGGTGCCGTAGGTGGTGGATAGTGGACGCTGTGGCTATAGTCATTAAAGGATATTAAATTGTCAGATTTATTGAAAATTGCAGGTAAAACTTATCAATCACGCTTATTGGTAGGCACGGGTAAATATAAAGATTTTACGCAAACGCGCGCAGCGATTGACGCCAGTGGCGCCGAGATTGTGACCGTGGCGATTCGCCGCACAAATATTGGCCAAACCGCAGGTGAGCCCTCACTACTTGAGTATCTGCCACCAGAAGAGTTTACTTATTTACCGAATACCGCGGGTTGCTATTCAGCAGATGATGCCGTGCGCACATTACGCTTGGCGCGTGAATTGTTAGACGGACACAAGTTGGTCAAGCTAGAGGTGCTGGGCGACCCGAATACGCTATACCCAAACATGATTGAAACCATTGCCGCAGCTAAAGTATTGGTAAAAGATGGCTTTGATGTCATGGTGTATTGCTCTGATGATCCGATTATTGCTAAGCAGCTGGAAGAGATTGGCTGTTGCGCGGTGATGCCATTGGCGTCGTTAATCGGTTCTGGCATGGGTATTCTGAATCCGTGGAATCTGCAAATCATCATCGCTAATGCTCAAATTCCCGTGCTAGTGGATGCTGGCGTAGGTACGGCTTCTGATGCGGCGATTGCCATGGAGCTAGGTTGCCAAGGCGTGTTGATGAATACCGCGATTGCTGCGGCGCGCGACCCTGTGCTCATGGCATCTGCGATGAAAAAGGCGGTTGAAGCGGGACGTGAAGCGTACCTTGCTGGCCGTATGCCTAAAAAGCTTTATTCGGCTAGCCCAAGCTCGCCGACAACAGGTTTAATTGCCTAGCAATCGAATCAATAAAAAGACTATGAGCAGCGCTAAACATTATGAAGTCACGGTAACAGTCGAGGCCGTTTTTATTCCAGAGCAATCTGATGTTGAGCGTAATCGTTATGCTTTTGCCTATAACGTTAAAATCACTAACACTGGTACGATGGCGGCACAGTTAATCAGTCGTCATTGGATTATTACTGAAGCTAATGCTGAGCAGCAGGAAGTTAAAGGTTTGGGCGTTGTTGGCGCACAACCGTTGCTACAGCCCAATGAGCATTATGAGTACACCAGTGGTGCGGTCATCAATACGCCTATGGGTGAAATGCGTGGTACTTACCAAATGGTGGCGGAGGACGGCACGCGTTTTGATGCGATTATCAAGCCCTTTGCGTTGAGCATGCCTAGGGTCTTGCATTAAATGCACGATTGGATGGCGGCTTTAATGGTTAAACGACATCATCCAGCTTTTAACTTTACTGCACCTCATTGTTCATGAAAAAAATCCCCTTAGTTCTGTGGCTTACATTAGCTTGTGCCTTACAGGCAGCTTGTGCGCTTAATCTTGCAAAAGATACCGTGCCGTCAAAACCTGACAACTCGGCAATCTTAGATAAAAAGTGTGATTGTGCTGTTATTTCTAAAAAAGACACTGACATTGCCGCAGCGCAATGTTTAGAACCAAAAACGGTTGAAACCAAGCCTGTTATTTCGAAAGATGTACCTAAGATCGCTGATTATGGTCTTCTCAAGCCAGCACAATGGGATGAGGTGGATGGATTCGCGCAAAACAATAGTAATGGCGCCAACTTAAGTCTTGCTTGGCCGGCATGGCTGCAAAGCTGTTCAGCATTGGGCATCAAGCCTATGTGGCAAAAGGCCTGTAGCGCCGCGAATCAATTGAGTAGCGAAACGAATAGCAAGCCGAGCGCTGATGCTGTACAGAATTATTTCAAACAGTATTTTTCGGTTTATAAAGCCACTAACATTGATGGTTCAGAAAGCGGCCTGATTACCGGCTATTATGAGCCGCTGTTAAAAGGCAGCCGTACAAAATCAGCCAAATATCCTTACCCTTTATATCTGCCACCTAATGACTTAATTACCGTGGAGCTGGATAGTTTGTTTCCAGAGCTTAAATATAAACGGGTGCGTGGCCGGTTAGTTGGTAATAAATTAGTGCCTTATTACAATCGGGCCGAGATCGAAGTGGATACGCCGCCGTTCAAAGGCCGCGAGTTTATTTATATTGATGACATTATTGATGTGTTTTTCTTGCAAATCCAAGGGTCTGGATTGGTGCAGTTGGAAACTGGTGAACAAGTGCATGTCGGTTACGCTGATCAAAATGGACAAACCTACAATTCAATCGGCCGTGTTTTAATTGAACGCGGTGAATTGACTGCTTCAAACGCCTCAATGCAAGGTATTAAAAATTGGGCGCGGAACAATTTAGGTAAATTGCGTGAGTTGCTTAATAATAATCCAAGCTATGTTTTCTTCAGAGAGTTACCTGCTGGCTTGCCTGGCCCATTAGGCGCGCTAGGCGTGCCAATTCTTGGTGAAAAGAGTGTGGCGGTCGATCCTAAGTTTGTGCCTTTAGGCGCACCAGTGTTTTTATCTACCACTGAACCCAATAGTGCAAAACCTTTCAAACGCTTGATGATGGCACAAGATACAGGCGGTGCGATTAAGGGTGGCGTGCGTGCCGACCTTTTCTGGGGTGCGGGTGTTGAGGCGGGTGCCAAGGCGGGCGCGATGAAGCAGACCGGTAAGATATGGGTGTTCTTACCTAAAGAGTTTGTGCTGAACTAGCCGCTCTTGTTTTTTTATAGCGATAGTCTTTTTACTGAAGGCTTTCCGCGGTTAAGTCTTTGTCCAGAAAGTAGCTAATGCGCTTACGTGGATTCAAGTAGTTCAGCGCATCCTCTGGTAGCTGAGTCGGACGTACGCAAATGCTGATACTCAGGTTTGGATTTTCGCGTAAGCTAATAATCAGCGGCGGTTTATTGTCAGATTTTGCATCGTATAACATCACAACTGGACGCAGTGGATTGGTTGGATTCACTGCAATTACAACGCCATATAAGCCGTTAGACAGTTGCACAATGCTGCCTGGTGGATACACGCCTAAGGACTTGATGAGCTGTTTAAGCATGGCATCATCAAATTTAGAGCGTTGATTGGCAAACATGTGCGCCAACGCTTCGTAAGGCGTTCTTGCTGATGAGATGTTATGTGGATTACATAGACCATCATAGTTGTTGATGAGGACAAGTAGTCTTGCCAATGGGTCTGTTTTATCCGCTTTGAGCCGTTGGGGATAGCCTGTACCATCGGCGTGCTCATGGTGCTGCAAGATAATATTCACAATGCGTTCGGATAAACCTGACTTCTTGGCAGTCAGCGCACCTATCTCACAGTGTCTTTCAAAATAGGCTTGTTCTGAATGTGTTAACGGCTCTTTCTTTAGTAGCACCTTGTCAGAGAGTTCGGCCTTGCCTATGTCATGAAATAAAGCAGCGATGCCAAGCAGGCGCGCTTCCTCTTCTGTCATATTGAGGGTGCGAGCCATCATCATGGACAGTACGGTGACATTGAGCGAATGTACATAATCGTGGTCATTAGAACGATTGCCATTAATGGCGACGATTGCTATTTCACTTTCATTTAATGCACTGTCGACCATTTCATTTACAAGTTGTTCTGCGTGTACGATGGATTGCTTTGGGTGCAGCAGAATTTCTTTCATGGCGAGTTTTGCCGTATTACCGACTGCGATAAATTTCTTTTCGCACTCATCCATGGTTTTATGCATCTGGATCAAGCGCTTTAAATGTTGCTCTTGTGAGTGTTCCGTATTTTCTGCTTTTGGTTCAATAGATGCCGTTGGATTTGAATGAGCCTCTACACTATTGATTGCCGGAGTTTCCGTAGTGGTTTTTTCTATCGCGGTGACATTAATCTCAAGTGGTAATGGCTCACTATCGCTACGTTCCGGATCGTATCTAAGTCGCTTAAGACCTAGCGCTTTAATTTTGGAGATTTGCTCTTCATTTTTAATTTTGAAGTTACTGGTCGTGAATGGATGATCCATCCAGCCTAAGTCTAGGTGGACGTAGATGCCAATACGTAGCTGAGTGACATCAATAAAAAAGTTTTTATTAGGCTGCATAATTTTGGTCAACTCTAAGCAATTGTTCAAATTGCTCTATAGGTACAGGTTTGCTAAATAAGTAACCTTGATAATGCGTGCAGCCATTATCTAACAGAAGTTGTCGTTGGTCTTCTGTTTCAACACCTTCTGCAATCACGTTTAGATCTAAGCTGTGCGCCATAATAATGACGGTAAGCACAATGGCTTTGTCGCTGTTATCAATCGCAAGGTCACGCACAAACGATTGGTCAATTTTCAATTGATATAATGGTAAAAGTTTCAAATATTGTAGCGATGAATAGCCCGTACCAAAGTCATCCAATGAGAATCTGATGCCGATTTCCTTCAGTGCATTCATCGTGGAAATAATCTCATCGAGGTGATCTAATAATATACTCTCAGTGAGCTCTAACTTAAGCAGCATTGGATCAATCTCATAGCGTTGTATGGCATTGATGACTTGCGCTACAAAGTCTGCCTGCAGAAACTGTTTGGCACTAACGTTGATGGACAGCGTAAGCGCCTTGGTATGTTCTGATTGTTGCCATGCTTGTAGTTGAGCACAGGCTGTTTCCAGCACCCATTGCCCAATCTGAACGATGAGACCGGTATCTTCCGCCAGCGGAATAAAATCAAAGGGTGACACCATGCCGCGTAGCGGGTGAATCCAGCGAATCAAGGCCTCTGCACCCAATGCACGTCCGGTGTTATCCACTTGGACTTGGTAATATAGCTGAAATTGTTTTTGAGTGATGGCTTTGCGCAATTCTCGCTCAAGATCTACACGAATATTAATCGCATCCTGCATGTGTGGGTCAAAGAAACGCAGGGTATTGCGACCGGCTTTCTTTGCCTGATACATGGCGATGTCCGCATGTTTTAGCAAGTCTTCCTGAGACTGATTGTGGTCGCTGAATAGCGCAACACCAATGCTGGGCGTGCTCTGGTATTCGTGAGCAGCAAGTTGATAGGGCTGAACTAGTGCAGCCAGAATTTTCTCCCCGACAATTTCGGCCTGTGCTGCCGCTTCAAGGGCATGTTCGCTTAAATCTTCCAGCATAATCACAAACTCATCACCGCCCAATCGTGCAACGGTGTCGCCTTCGCGGACGCAGGCCACTAGACGTTTGGCAACTTGTTGTAACAGCAAGTCGCCCATATTGTGGCCGAGTGTATCGTTGAGGGTCTTGAAGTGGTCAAGATCAAGAAATAGCAAGGCGCCATCTCTGCCACTACGTGCGCTGGACACCAATGCCTGATTCACACGATCAAACAGCAAGCGACGATTGGGTAAGCTGGTGAGCGGATCATAAAAGGCCAGATTCTTGATCTCTTCCGATGCGGCTTTGCTCAATGTTATGTCGGTTAATGTCGCAACGTAATTCGTGACGATGCCTTTATCGTTTTTTACAGCGGTGATGGTGAGATGCTCTGGATACACTTCGCCATTTTTGCGTCTGTTCCAGATTTCACCATCCCAAGAGCCTTTTTTGCCTATGCTATCCCACATCGTTGCATAGAATGCGGTATCTTGGCGGTCTGATTGCAGCATCTGCGGAGTCTTACCAATGGACTCTTCTGCCGAGTAGCCAGTGATAGTAGTAAAGGCTTTGTTAACGCGAAGAATAATATTCTGTGCATTCGTCACAAGCATGCCTTCTTGTGCTTCAAAGGCTGTGGCTGACACGCGCAGCTCATTTTCAGCTTGCCTACTTTCTGTGATGTCACGCCCAATGGTTAATAGCGCCTCGGGACGACCTTGTTCGTCATAGATTGGCATCTTGCGAATTTCAAAGTCGCGTACTTGTCCATCTTTGCCCGCAGACGCTTCATTAAATAAAGATAGTTCGCCTGACTCCCAAGTTTTGGCATCATTAAATAAACATTTTTCGTGGGCAATACGGAAGTCTGGGTGTAGTTCGGCTATTTCCATTTCAGTTTTGCCTTGCCATGAAATGTCGTGCAAATGAAATAGTCGCTTGGCAGGCTCGTTTGCCACCAGCCAGCGGCTTTGCTTGTCTTTGAGATAAATCGTGTCTGGAATAGCTTCAATCATAGAGCGGAAAAGGCCTTCGCTTTCACGTAGTGATTTTGTGCGTTGCCGGACTGTTTCTTCCAGTGCATTGTTGGTATTCCGCACAAATTCAACCATGGTCTGGAAGCTTTTGGACAGTTGTAGGATTTCTCCTGAGCCGACTAGCGGAGGATGAGTGCCGTAACGACCATGCTGCAGTTCAGACATGGCATTTTGTAATTGAATAATCGGACTTAGCACCCAGCGGTGCAGCATCAGGCCAATTGCGACCAAACTAAGCAGAAATAATGACCCTAGCAGCATGAGTGCTGATGTTAGATCGTCAGAGAATGAAACATTCTTAGCATTCATGATGGTTAGGTCATACCAACCCAATTCAGGTAAATGGGCTACGCCTAGCAGGTGTTTTTCTCCCTCAAAAGTGACCCATAAGGTGCCAACCTTTTGGTCTGACATTTTGAGCTGCGTCATCATCTGGCGCAGGTTTTTAATGTCTGTTGCGTCTGTGAGTATAAGATCCACTTTGTTGCGTAGCCTATCCTCTTTGCTAATGCTGGAGTAGTCGATGAGCTTATGATCCCGATAAAGTTGTATCGCCATATCGTCATCAACAAATAAGTTATTAATCCCTGGTTGGGTGATATCCACCGTCTCTTTGAGAAAATCCGTAATATCAATGCCTGTGCCGACTACGCCTAAGACTTGTGAACCTTGCTTAATTAATACATTAATCCAAATTTTGGTTACGCCTAGCTGGGGGGATGCATCAACATTTAACTGGTAGTCTTTGTTTGCCGATAGCGTGGCAAAAAACCATTTATCGCTAGGTTTTTTGGAGGACAGCGTGTAACGCAATTGCTTATTTTCAAACTGATTATCGATATCGTTGAAGTAATAATGTCCGGTTTTAGACAATGCCGCAAAGTAGGTGTGGTCACGAAATTCGAGTCGATACTCTTCCAGTACTTTGATTGCTTGTTGTTTCAGTGCAGCATCGTTGTCATTCAGTGCCATCTTGATAATGGCAGGTTCCGCGGCTAATTTACGCGCGATACTGATTTCTCTCATCATGGGTTGCAGCGTTCTTTGCTTATCAAACTGCACATGTCGCTCAGCTAACTGTATTGCCCATTGCTCATTCATACGGTCAATGTAATCTTGCGAAAATAGCCAAACTGAGAAAGAGAGGCTCGCCAGAATGGCGATCATCAGAGCAAAGAATTTGGTTTGAATTTTCATGCGATTAAATTGTTGTGCTTAGAAACGCCATACTGCTAAAAATTGGGGACGGCTTTCAGTGGTGCGATTATCCCCTAGTTTATTGCGCCAATACTGATATTCAACGCCTAAATACAATTGATTGGCTTTGCCAGTCATTGATTTTCCAGCATCCCAGCGAAATTGCGGCTGAGCCAGCAGCCAATCACTGACTGGCGCACCAAACTCATTGTGGCGACTACCTGCGTATTCTACATGGCCTTCAATACTAAAGGCCTGTGATGCTATCGTGAATGGATGTGCCCAATTGATATCAATCAGGTAGCTATCACTTTCCTTTGGCGCCCCGCCGTGAGCAACACCTGCATTATCATCCAGATACGCCATAAAATCTGTATTCAGAAAGGCAAATCCCGGAACATCCCACGAGAGCCTTACTCCCGGCAGATACTTGCGTACTTTGGCATCTTTTGCGGCGTTCAATCCTGCAATCAGCCCGACATCTTTAATTGCGCCCAGCGCTACTGGTTTAGCCAGTAGCTTGCCTAGACTGAAATTAACGTACAACTCTCCGTAAAGATCATGGTCGTTGATGCCATCGGTATGATGGTCGTGCAAGGAGTCTACGAAGAAAAATACATCGCCAAATCCCCAACCACTCGCATGTTGAAGCGTAAAGATGTTGGTGTCAGATGACGCGCCGCCAGCAAATTGAGGTGCTACAAGATGACCATATTGATACTGAAGTTCGGTGGTGCTCCATTCTGCTGCTTGTGCTGGTGCATTAATCACTATGAGGAGCGGTACACAGAGGCTGATAATGAGTTTAAATTTTTTCATGCAAGACCTTAAATATTCCTAGACACTATACTAGGTGCTTTAAGGCAGGGAAAGCCTGATTTACAACAAGATTGTCATATTTTTTTGAGTCGCATGACAATAGATAATATTCGACGTTTTTAGGTAAATAATCAGGCAAATAAAAAGGGTGCTAAAAGCACCCTTTTTATGATCTTACGTATTAATCATACGCAGATATTACTTGTTAAAACTATTTATTCATTACGTACATTGTAACTTCGAAACCGAAACGCATTTCAGTAGCAGCTGGTTTTGTCCACATAGTAATTCTCCTTTTAGATTAATTCGTATCGCGTTTGCTTCACAGCATTTGCATCACGTGTTAAGCATCATAGCTACTTAGTAAACCTACTCATATGACGTGAGTCATTAAAAACACCTAATGAAAATCATTAGGTGTAGATGCTGTGTGGCTCTGTGGCCGTTTTCGTAACTTAAATCGTCACTTAAAAAGTTTGCTGGTTTGCACGACTATGTTTAAGAACTCTTATCAGAGCCAGTAGGCTAATTGCTACGAAGATAATGCCGCCAAACACGGTTGCGGCTTGTACCACGGGCATGCCGCTTTTTTCGAGCATGATGTATACGCCGATTAAAGTGAGCATGGTGCAGTTTTCAAAAAAGTTTTGCACGGCTACCGCATTACCAGCACCGACGGTTTCGTGACCTCGTTCCTGTAGCAAGGCGTTGAGTGGCACAACGTAAAAGCCGCCGGTGCCACCAATCAGAATAAGCAAGCCAATGGCAATGTATAAGTGGGTGCTGTGGGCAAACAATATAATCAGCAGCCCAATAGAGATGCCTACCGGCAATACGCGATTCACATTTTTCAGATTGATAAAACTGGCGGCCAGCGTAGCGCCTACGGCAATGCCAATTGCAACTGCACCACTTAAGTTGGCGGGCATGCTAAGGTCAGTGGTGCCTAGCGCGACGGGAACCCAAGCGACCAACAGTAGGCGCAGTGTGGAGCCTGCACCCCAAAATACGCTGGTGCCAAGTAAAGATAACCTTGCATCGTGGTTTTTGAATAAAGTTTTGAGTGCCAATATAAAGTGTTGTATTAGATGGCGCATGGAAAGGCCTGCCTTTTGACGCATTGCAGGTAGTTTTGGGATAAGCATGTTGACCAAAGCCGCCGCTAAATAACAGCCACACACGACCATTAACGCAATATGTAATGCACTATCTGCGAGTTTTCCGCCAACAACCGCCCCTAATAAAATAGCGACAATGGTAGAGCCTTCCATCAAGCCGTTGGCTTTGACCAATTTATCCTGATTGACTAGCTCGCTCAGAATGCCGTATTTAGCGGGTGAGTAGGCTGCCGCGCCTATGCCGACTAAGCCATAGCTAAGTAATGGATTCAGTCCTGCCAGCATGGCTGCCGCACCGCTAAACTTTAATGCATTGGCAATCAGCATGACGCGACCTTTTGGGTAGCTGTCTGCAAATGGGCCTACAAAAGGCGCTAGTAAAATAAAGGCGACGACAAAGAATTCCTGCAACATGGGAATCTGCCAGCTAGCCGCTGCTTGAGACTTGAGTAGGGCAATCGCAGCAAATAATAAAGCGTTGTCGGCAAGCGCGGATAGAAATTGTGCGCTAAGTACGGCAAGCATAGCGCGAGAAGTGAGTGATTGCTTATGTGTGGTCATGATGATGTGCCTACCAGATTTTCTGCCATGTTTTTTAAGCTGACATAGTCAGTTTTTCCCGTGCCAAGTATGGGTAGCTCGTCTAATACAATGATCTTGCGTGCAATAGCTAACTCTGGGCAGCCGAGTTGTTTGGCGCTGTTGCCTAATAGCTCGCGGTTGAGTGTATTGTCAGTGGTGTAGAGCAAAATATTTTCGCCGCGTTGTGCATCAGTTTGTGTGGTGGCAGCATGTTGATGTTGTGGTGCAGCGTGGTTGGCGATACTTTCTACGGTTTCCAATGACACCATTTCGCCGGCAACTTTGGCAAAGCGTTTTACACGGCCTTTTATGAATATAAAGCCATCGCTATCAATTTCTACAATGTCACCAGTGCTGTACCAACCGTTTTCAGGCGGCTGAATGCGGCCGGGTTGATCGTGTAAATAATAGCCGAGCATGACATTGGCGCCGCGCACAGAGAGCAGGCCGCCATTGGCAATGCCAGGCACCGCGTCTAGCTTGGCTGTCAGGCCTGGTGTGAGTATGCCTACTGAGCCGGCTCTGTTTGCCATTGGCGTATTGACCGCCAGTACAGGCGCGCATTCCGTAGCGCCATAACCTTCTAAAATACGGATGCCGAATTTATCAGCCCAAGTTTTACGTACTTCATCATTGAGTTTTTCTGCGCCAGCAACCACGTAGCGCAGTTTGTAGAAGTCATACGGATTGGCAAATTTTGCGTAGTTGCCCAAGAAGGTACTGGTGCCAAATAACACAGTACAGCCGCGGTCATAGATGACTTCTGGAATCACGCGGTAGTGTAAGGGTGATGGATACACAAACAGTCGGCTACCAGCCACTAACGGCATAATGGCACCACAGGTAAAGCCAAACGCATGGAATAGCGGCAATACCATCATGATTTTATCCTGCATGGAGAAGTCAATAATGGATTTTATTTGTGCGATATTCGCCAAAATGCTGCTATGCGTATGTACAACGCCTTTGGGTTTGCCTTCACTGCCTGAAGTAAACAGCACAACCGCCGGGTCAGAGGGGCGGCTTTTGGTGGTGGCGAGTTTGGGTAGCCATAAGGCATAGGTGATAAGCCATGCTTTATCCCGCCAAGTAAAGCTGGTACGTAAGTCTTCCAGATAAACAATATTTACCTGCTGTAGGCCAGCAATCACTTCTTCAAGCTTGGCTGCTTGAATGAACTCGCGCGAGCTGATAATGGTTTTTATGTCAGCTGTTGTGCAGGCGCTTTGTATGCCAGTACTACCCGCGGTGTAGTTGAGCATGGCCGGCACGCGTGCAAAGGCACTTAAGCCAAAAATCAAACCAATAGTATTGGTCACGTTTGGCATCAATACCCCAACGTTTTCATGTGGCTGCGTGATTTTGCTGGCGAGCTTGCCCAGTACCAAACTCTTTTTCAGCAGGTCGCTATAGGTTTCTTCTACTTGGCGCATATCTTCTACCAATGCGGTTTTGCCCCCATGAGTCGAGATTGCCTCTAAAAATGCTTCAAATAAGGTATTGATAGGCGCTGAGCTAAATAACATATTTTGCATTTCACGGCGCATGGCATCGCCGGCCTGTTTGCGACGTAGCTTAGCTGTAGCGGCTTGTGGCATGGGGATGTGGCTGGTCGGTAGAATGGAAATGGTGACTTTAGGAAACAGTTTTTTTGCATACTCATGCGGTAAGCGACTAAAGTAAGAGCGCGCAGCGCCGTCGATGCGCACCGGTAGAATCATGGCGCCTGTTTTTGCGGCGACAAAGCCTGGGCCGTCATATACCTTCATGAGCGACCCGGTGAGCGTAATGCGTCCTTCAGGGAAAATGACCACAGGTTGACCTGCTTCGAGCAGCTTGATCACCTTTTTCATAGCGAGCGGTGATGTCGGGTCTACTGCCAAATAAGGGGTCAGGCGTAATATCTGTCTGAATAACCAGCTGTTAAGTACGCTGGTGTGTACTACAAACGTTGCGCGTATCGGCAAAAATAGGCCGAGCAATAAGCCGTCTAAAAACGACTCATGATTGGCAATAATCAGCAGTTTGCCATCTTTGGGTATATTGCTGATGCCTGTGGCCTGTACACGGAAAATAATGCGACAAACAAATTTTAATAGTGCTGCAACCATCATGATTTTCCCTGTTGATGTTTTTCTTATGTTTCATTTTGTATGTAAGTTAATACGCGTTGCATGGCGTCAATCACTGCTGCACCATTGATCCAGAAGTAAACCTCTTTGCCTTTTTTCTCAGAACTTAGTACACCTGCTTGATGTAGTACTTTGATGTGGTGTGTGACGGCGGTACGGCTCAGCGTGGTGGTGGACACGAGTTGCAGAATATTCAGTTTTTCACCTCTTTCAAAGGCAAGCAAAATGCGTTGGCGGTGCTCATCGCCTAATGCGATAAAGATTGCCGCGGTGTTTTGAAATTCTGCTGGAATGTTAACGATTGACTTCATAACTAAATAATTAGTTATTTAGTGTTTTGTGTCAATCATTATTTATTGTCTAAACATTTAACCGATATTAATAAGGCTTGCGAGGGTGAGGGTATCTGTTGCTGGAAAATAAAAAAAGGGCGCTTGCGCGCCCCTTTTCTTAACCAATTTCAGCGAACTGAATGAGGTCTATTTAGCTGTGATATGCACGTTCGCCGTGTTCTGTAGTATCTAAACCTTCACGTTCAGCTTCTTCAGTGACACGTAGACCAATTAACACATCTACAATTTTGAAAGCAATGAATGAAACAGTAGCTGAAACAACGATTGCAGTACCTACAGCGTAAGCTTGTGCAGTCATTTGTGCAGCAAAGTCGTAAACACCCACTTTGTTTGCAACGTAGTCATACACACCCATACCACCTAATGCTGGGTTAACAAATACGCCTGTTGCTAGTGCACCGAACACACCACCAATCGCATGTACACCAAATACATCAAGCGCATCATCGTAACCTAAAGCATATTTTACTTTAGCAACCATGAAGTAGCAGATCGGTGAAACTAGCAAGCCGATGATGATTGCACCCATTGGGCCTACAAAACCACAAGCTGGAGTAATTGCAACCAAACCTGCTACAGCACCAGAAGCAGCGCCTAACATTGATGGTTTGCCTTTAAGCAACCACTCAGAGAATGCCCATGACAATGTAGCTGCGCCAGTTGCAATCATCGTGTTAACTAAAGCTAATGCTGCGTAACCGTTAGCTTCAAGGTTAGAACCAGCATTGAAACCAAACCAACCTACCCATAGTAAAGCTGCACCAACCATTGTTAAGGTCAAGCTATGAGGAGCCATAGACTCTTTACCGTAACCGATACGTTTGCCAACCATCACTGCGCCTACTAAACCAGCAACACCTGCATTGATATGTACAACTGTACCGCCTGCGAAGTCTAATGCACCTTTTGCCCATAACCAGCCAGCGTTAGCAACCACTGTTTCAAGTGATTTAGCATCAGTAATAGCGTCAGGACCGTCCCAATACCAAACCATGTGCGCCATTGGCAAGTAAGCGAATGTGAACCACAACACCATGAATGCCAAAATTGCAGAGAACTTCATACGCTCAGCAAAAGCACCAATAATCAATGCTGGTGTAATTGCGGCAAAAGTTAATTGGAATGCTACAAATACCAACTCAGGAATCACAACACCTTTGCTGAAGGTAGCACCAACTGAGTCAGGCGTAACGCCTGCCAAGAAAGCTTTACCTAAACCACCAAAGAATGGATTGCCACCTGTGAATGCTACGCTGTAGCCGTAAATAGCCCACAGCACGCCCATGAGAGAGAAAATCATGAAAGTTTGCATGAGTACAGACAGCATATTTTTTTGGCGCACTAAACCGCCGTAAAATAGACCCAAGCCAGGAATCGCCATCAGTGTTACCAATACTGTTGAGATTAACATCCAAGTGGTATCGCCTTTATTTGGCACTGCTGGAGCTGCTGCTGGCGCAGCGGCTTCGGTAGCAGCAGCCGGAGCGGCAGCTGCTGGTGCAGCCTCAGGCGCTGCTACTACAGCTGCTGCATCAGCGGCAGGTGCAGCGTCTTCAGCAAATGTATTAGCTGTAAAGCCTAAGCCCAGTGCTGCGACTAGAGCAAACATCGAAAGAATTTTTTTCATCATGATCCCCTTATAAAGCTTCCACGCCGGTTTCACCGGTGCGGATGCGATA
>JAZJYS010000127.1:0-14429 GCA_040390265.1 Pseudomonadota bacterium
TGTTGTTAGCCGACTTATCGCTCTCGACCGATGCTTATGCCTCTGACCACGCACGTGTCATCGATGTGATTCGCGACAGTTTGTTTTTATTTTCAGAGGCACTTTCCGCCACGGGTGACCGTTTCGCGATGTACGGCTTTTCGTCACTTAAGCGTGGCAACGTGCGCTTTAACCGCCTCAAAAGCTTTGATGAACGCTATGATGGCTTTGCTCGTGGCCGCATTGCCGCGATAAAACCCGGCTACTACACGCGCATGGGCGCAGCTATACGTCAGGCAACAGTATTGTTGGCCGCACAACCACAGCGCCAGCGTCTGTTATTGCTACTCACGGATGGCAAGCCGAATGATTTAGACCGCTATGAAGGCCGCTATGGCATTGAAGACACACGCATGGCCTTACATGAAGCCCGTCAACAAGGCTTACGGCCATTTTGTGTGACCATAGATTCCGAAGCTAACGAGTATTTACCTCACCTGTTTGGTGCGAGCGGTTTTGCGGTAATACGCAAACCGGAAGACTTACCCAAAGAGCTACCGCTGCTATATGCACAAATGACGCGCTAAAGCCTTACCGTTTGCCTAGCGTATAATGCTGCAACAACAGACTACGCTTCACGCCTCATCCTAATGTTATGAAATCAATAAACTCACTCACCTCATTACTCACCCAATGCAAGTCTTTTTGCGCCGCCAGCCGGGAAATTGTTTTTTCTGCGATAGCCTCATTCGTGGCAATTTTCATTCTGGTGATTTTAGTTCGCTATGTGTCGTTTAGCGGCACATTCTCGCTATTGGTTTTAGCTTCAATGGGCGCATCTACATTTTTGGTGTTTGTTGCACCACATAGCCCTATGTCACAACCATGGCCAGTGGTTGGCGGGCATTTGCTATCCTCAATCATCGGCGTGGCCTGCGCGCAATGGTTACACAACCCTGCGCTGGCAACCGCAACAGCCGTTGCTATGTCAATATTAGTCATGCATTGGTTGCGATGCCTGCATCCGCCAAGCGCTGCGACAGCAATGATTGCGGTGCTGGGCGGCCCTGCGATTCATGCAATGGGTTGGCAATTCTGCTATGAAGTAGTTGTGATAAACGCCGGTACGATGGTTGTACTATCTATCATCATTAATGACTTGATACTCAAGCGACGTTACCCATTGCTTCACTCACACCACACGCATCATGCGCAGTTTACCAAGGCGAGCCATCCGGTCTACACTGAATTAAATGAAGAGAACTTTAAGTGGGCGCTTACGCAGCTGGATGGCGTAGTAGATGTCAGTGTAGAAGACTTGGTTGACCTATATGAGTTCGCCACCGAGCATGCCAATAAGCAAAAATCCAAGGCAACGGAAACAAACTAGCCAGCAACTACTGCTAATCTATCCCAATCCAAATGCTGTTCAACGCAATCAGCCAAGCGCTCTAGCTCTGCTTCACGCAATTGCTCATAATTAAAGTCTGCGGCACGGCTATTATCCAAGCCAGCCCATGCCAGCCAAGCAGCACAAGATTCAGCATGATCGAATAAGCCATGCAGATAAGTACCGGCAATTTGCTTGTCTAGTGAAATAGCGCCTTCTGGTTGACCATTAAGTATTAGCGCAGGGTTATTTAAAGCGGCTCCCGTGCTGATGCCCATATGGATTTCATAGCCTGCAACAGCCGCATCAGCAAAGGCGAGGCGACCTGTCACTTGCTTCAATTGCTTGGTCTGCGCTAATGTAGTTTCCATGTCCAACCAGCCTAGCCCTTGACTAGAACCAGACTCGCCTTCTATGGCGTGTGGGTCATGAATCGCACTGCCCAGCATCTGAAAACCGCCGCAAATACCCAGTACTTTTCCGCCATAACGCAAATGCTTAGTTAGCGCTTGCTGCCATTGGTAAGCATGTAAATACTCAAGATCGCCACGCACATTTTTGCTGCCCGGCAAAATAATCAAGTCCGCAGGCGGAATGCTCTCACCCATTTTAACGAACCGAAAGTCCACTTGAGGATGCAGGCGCAGCGCGTCAAAATCAGTGTGGTTACTGATGTGTGGTAATACGGGCACAATGATTTTTAGCTTATGCTCCATCAACACCTCATGCCCTGCTGGCGCGCCTATGACAGGTACAGCATCCTCGGCTTCGATATGCAGATTATGCAAATACGGTAACACACCAATCACAGGCTTGCCGGTTTCTGCTTCCAGCCAATCTAAACCTGATTGCAACAAGGCCATATCACCGCGAAAGCGGTTAATCACAAACCCGATAACGCGCGCCCGTTCACTTTCTAAAAGCAGCGCCAGTGTGCCGACGATATGTGCAAATACGCCGCCTCGGTCAATATCGGCGATTAAAATCACGGGGCAATCCACGGCTTCAGCAAAACCCATATTGGCGATATCTCCTTCGCGCAGATTGATTTCTGCGGGGCTGCCTGCGCCTTCAACAATCACAGATTCATATTGGTCATTGAGCCGCTGATAAGAATCCAACACCGCACGCATCGCGGTGGGTTTATAAGCATGGTAGCCAGTCGCTTCAAGATTGCCGACCACCTTACCGTGAATAATGACTTGGCAGCCGGTATCAGAGTTGGGCTTGAGCAAGACCGGATTCATATCGGTGTGGGGTGCCAAGCCACAAGCCATAGCCTGCACGGCTTGCGCGCGGCCTATCTCGCCGCCATCGGTCGTCACGGCTGAATTTAAGGCCATGTTCTGCGGCTTGAATGGGGCGACTTTAACGCCTCTGCGGTACAATACGCGGCATATTCCAGCAACGAGCGTACTTTTGCCCGCGTCTGACGTGGTGCCCTGAATCATCAATGTTTTCATACCCTAATTATCTCATAATGCCGTCTATAGCCATGGTTGCAGTCGCGCTAGATTTTGTCTTCGGCGAGCCGCGCCGCTACCATCCCTTGGTGGGCTTTGGCTGGCTGGCAACGCAATTGGAGGCCAAGCTTAACCTTGCCGACAATCAAGCTAAAACTAGCCAGCGCTGGATAGGCGCACTGGCATTAATGCTGCTATTAAGCCCATTTGTAATGCTGGCATACTGGCTGTGCCATTTTAAATTCACCAGCGCGATTGCCAACATCGCTCTACTCTACTTTGCCATCGGTCACAAAAGCTTGCACGACCACGCACGGGCTGTGACAAACGCACTTAACCAGCATGATGAAGCCTTAGCCAGAACGGCGGCATCCTACATGGTGAGTCGCGACTCTGCTGCAATAGAGCCTATTCCGGCTACTGTAGAATCCGTGCTTGAAAATGGCAATGATGGCGTATTTGGTGCGCTGTTCTGGTTTTTTATTGCCGGTGGCACAGGCGCGCTACTTTTTAGACTCGCCAATACAATGGATGCCATGTGGGGCTATAAAGCACCGCGCTTTTTGTATTTTGGCTGGGCGGCAGCGAGACTGGATGATGTGCTGGATTACATTCCCGCGCGACTGACCGCACTGACTTATGCGCTGCTAGGCAAAACAAAATTAGGCCTCCACTGCTGGAAAACGCAGGCTCCGCTGTGGGATAGCCCCAATGCAGGGCCGGTAATGTCGGCTGGCGCAGGCGCACTCGGTGTAAAGCTTGGCGGCGCGGCGCGCTATCACAATGAATGGCATGAGCGCCCCACATTAGGCGCAGGCTTCGCACCGGTGATTGATGATATTGAACGTGCGCTCACACTGGTCAGGCATGGCGTGCTGCTGTGGCTAACGCTATTTTTAATCATTGCTGGTATTACTCATGCTTGAACACGGCGGGAATTTAGCTTTAGCTACGGCTCAATATGGTATTCCGCTTGAGAACTGGCTGGATCTATCTACCGGCATCAATCCAGATGGCTATCCGATTCCAATCATCCCACCTTCAGCGTGGCAGCGCTTACCGATAGAAAACGACGGTTTAATCGAAGCCGCCCTCGCCTATTATGGCTGTCAACATGCGCTCGCCACCGCCGGCTCTCAAGCGGCATTGCAGGTGTTGCCGCAGCTAAGAGCGCACTCAAAAATCGCCATGCCACAACTCATGTATCAAGAACATGGCAAAGCCTGGCAACGTTACGGGCATGAAGTCATCCGCTTTGAAGCATATCCAGATACGCAGCTCATCAACAGCGCCGATGTCGTTTTACTTTGCAACCCGAACAACCCTACAGCAACGCTATTTTCCGCGACTGAGCTACTCAGCTTGCATGCGCAACTGGCATCGCGTGGCGGCTGGCTGATTGTGGACGAAGCGTTTATGGACGTGACTCCCGAACACAGCATTGCACAACACGCACATCTCGACGGCTTATTTGTACTACGCTCACTCGGCAAGTTTTTTGGATTAGCCGGCGCTCGTGTTGGCTTCTTGATTGGCGCAGAACAGGCCTTAATCAAAGCACAAGAAGCAATCGGTCCGTGGTCGATTACAGGTCCGAGCCGCGTCGTTGCCAAGCAAGCACTCACCGACAAAGCCTGGCAACAGCACACGCGCTCACAATTGCCAGCCAGCAGTCAAAAACTTGCCAACATGCTCACGCAATATGGCTTAGCCCCAACGGCAGGCACTGCGTTATTTCAATTCGTATACACCCCTCAAGCCGAAGCTTGGCAGCAACACTTTGCACGACAAGGTATTTTGCTACGTTTATTTTCAGAATGTTCGGCATTAAGGTTTGGCTTGCCAACTGAAGACGGATGGGTAAGACTAGGAAACGCACTTAAAACATTTAATATTGGCTAATTTAGTACCTCAATGAAAAACTAGGCCTAAGCACTGGAAGCAAATACATCATGAAATGGTTTAAAAGAATATTAATCTTAATCGGCCTACTGCTGACGATTGCAGTGATACTGCCGTTTTTCATTACGTTGAATGATTACATTCCTCAAATTGAGCGTGCCGCTTCAAAGAAGCTCAATGAGCCGGTCTCTATCAAAAATATCGCGTTCTCTTTATTGCCCACGCCGCATATTACGATTGAGGGCATCTGCCTCGAAAAAACCAAGGATCTGCAATTAGGCAAAATCGTTGTCACACCTGATTTTATCTCCTCTCGGCAGTCGTCCATTATCATCAAACGCATTGAGATTGACGCACTGGTATTGCCGCAACAAGCGATAGATAAAATCCCTGAATGGAGTAAATCGGACGCACCCACACCCGCCAATCAGCTGCCACAAGTCAGGCTGGATAGCATTGTGTTAACTAACGCACAGGTCACGTCCGGCAAGATGACTTTTGGGCCGTTTGATGCGCATGTTAACTTAAATAGCGAAAGCAAGCTGGAAGAGGCCGCTATCACCACGCTGGACGGCAAACTCAAGATACTCGCCAAGCCTGACCAATCAAACTACCTGATTGATATCAACGCGCAAAAATGGATGCTGCCTATCGGGCCACCAATCGTATTCGATGAATTGAGCATCAAGGGCATTGCAACGCTCAAAGATGCTAATTTTAACGAAATCAGCGCCAAACTATATGGCGGCACCGCCAAAGGGAAAATGACGGTCGGTTGGCAGAAAGGGTTACAGCTCAAGGGAAACCTTGATGTTCACCAAGTCGAAATGCAGAAAATCGCCGCTATGCTAGCGTCCTCAACCCACGTTAGCGGCCAACTTAACGCCACACCTGCTTTTTCTGCATCGGCAACGTCAGCAGGGCAACTGACGAGTGCGCTGCATCTGGAAACGCTATTTAACGTTAAAAATGGCGTGCTCTACGGTGTAGATATTCAGAAGGCGGCAACGAGTCTGGTTAAAAAAGAAGTGACTGGCGGAGAAACACGTTTTGACCAGTTATCTGGACATCTGGTGATGGCGCACGGTGGCTACGACTTCACGCAGCTCAAGATTTCAGCCGACACATTAGGGGTCGATGGCGACGTCAATATCTCAGCTAAAAAAGAGCTATCAGGCCGCATTAACGCGCAGGTAAAAGCGCTGGGGGTCAGCACACAAGTGCCGCTGAATGTGACAGGGACAATCGACTCGCCAATGCTGTACCCCACTGGCGGAACAATCACTGGCGCGGTAGTAGGCACAGCCATCATGGGGCCTGGAGTAGGCACATCAGTCGGTGCGAAAGTTGGCGGTTGGGTCGAAAACCTGTTTGGGAAGAAGAAAAACTAAAGACAAAAATCAGCGATTCACAAAACCGATTTTGGGCACTACGCCATTAAACGAGATTTGCGTCACGCTGACATGGTCGATTGTTATTCTGAACAGGCCTTTTAACGGCATATTAAGCACATCGGCCAGCATGGCGCGAATTACACCACCGTGCGTCACCACCAGAATATTCTGGCCTTGCGCATGACTGCTTAACTCTTCAACAAAGTCTTTTGAGCGGGCGTGCAACTGTGAAAATGACTCACCATTGGGCGGCGCTAAATGGGCGTAGTCATTTGCCCAAATATCAAATGTTTCACGCGGAATCGCATCCCACGGGTTTAACTCCCAATCGCCAAAACTAAGTTCTTTTAAACGCGCATCCAGATTGATATCACGCGTGGTCACGCCTAGACTTTCATCCGCACATAAAGCCTGCGCCAATTTATGACAGCGCTGCAACGGACTGGCATAGACCGCATCAAACTTAAAGTCTTCCAGCTTCATTTGCAGTTGACGCAGCTCATCATCAAACTGCGCCGAGACATCTACATCACTTTGTCCGTAACATATGTTCGGCGCGATATCTAATGAACTGTGACGAATTAAAGTGAGTTGCATGGCAGGCGTTAAATTGAGATGTTAAGTATAGATAACAGGATTAGAAAACAGCGTAGCACTCGCCAGCAATCCAATATAGAACGCAAGCTCGGTCAGTTGTTGCATCGCCCCTAAACAATCACCCGTATAGCCGCCGATGCGTTTTTTAATTTTCGCACTGAACCATAACCAAACCAACGCCACCGGTACTAGCGCAAACAAAAACTTCATGTCTAAAAATGCCAGAGGTAGTAAGCCAAAAAAGGTAGCAAAAATCAGATCGCGCACATTCAGCTGCGTTGCCAGCGGCTTGGACTTACCCTCGAACTTAACGTAGCTTTGCGTAAACATGACCAACACAGCGCATAAGCGACTCAGCGCATGTGCCGCAATCAGTGACACAGGAATCAGCGCCGCAACCTGATAACTCAGCGCCTGATACTTGGTCAGCAGCGCCAGCAACAGTGCCACCGCGCCATAACTACCGATGCGCGAATCCACCATAATAGTTAGCACTTGCTCCTTACTCCAGCCTCCACCCAAGCCATCTACAGCATCAGACAAACCATCTTCATGGAATGCGCCGGTAAGCAGTATCGTTGCCACCATGCTCAACAACACCGCCACTTCCAAAGGCAATAAAATGTCACATAACCAAAATGCCAAAGCGCCAACAGCGCCAACAATAATGCCGACCAAAGGAAAGTATTTAGCTGAATGATTTAAATCACGCTCTTGAAAGTCGGCAAAACTAGGCACAGGAATACGTGTGAAAAAACCTAGCGCCAAAAGGAAGTAGTACCACTGCCGCTTAAACGACACGCTTAAATCTTGTAGCATAGCGTTAGTCCGCGCCCTTCTGCTGAGAAACACTCGCCGATTCAAACGAGGCCATCTTGTTTAAAAAATTCACCGCAGCCTGCACCATCGGGTAAGCCAAGGCTGCACCAGAGCCTTCGCCTAGTCGTAGACTCATATTAAGCAAGGGCTTCACACCTAAAAAGTCCAGCATCGCCTTATGCCCGGATTCATCCGAGCAATGTGTAAACACGCAGTAATGCAGAATCTCAGGCTGCATTCTGGCTGCCACCAGCAATGCCGCCGTAGTAATAAAGCCATCAATCAATAAAGTACATTGCTTTTGCGCCGCCTGTAGCATAGCGCCTACCATCATGGCGATTTCGAAGCCGCCGAAGGTCGCCAGCACTTGTGTTGCATCACTAGCATCTAAATGGTGATGTGCAACGGCCTGTGCCAACACCTGTACTTTCTGTAGCAAGCCCGCATCATCTAAACCAGTGCCACGACCTACGCACTTCTCAATGGGTAAGCCACACAACACACTCATCAAACAACTTGCTGACGATGTGTTGCCAATGCCCATTTCGCCGAAGCCAAATACATTACAACCCTCAGTAATTTGCACATTAACAATATCAGCCCCACGCCCCAATGCCTGCTCGCACTGCACATTTGTCATTGCCGGTTCTATCAAAAAGTTACGCGTGCCAGCGGCTATTTTTGCATCAATTAAATCATCACTTGCAGAAAACTGATGATTTACGCCACTATCAATCACCCGCAAACGCATATTGTTTTGCGCGGTAAATACATTAATCGCTGCGCCACCTTGCAAGAAATTCAACACCATCTGCGCCGTCACCGCTTGCGGATAAGGGCTCACACCCGCCTCGACAATGCCATGATCGCCCGCAAAAACAAGCATCGTCGGCTGATTGAGTTGCGGACTAAGCGTTTGCTGAATGAGCCCAATCTGCAAGGCAACGGCCTCCAGCATCCCCAAAGCCCCCAAAGGCTTGGTCTTATGGTTGATTTTATGGAGTAACGCGCCACTGAGCGTTTGATTAGGCTGAGTAATATTGAAGTTCATGCCTCGCATTTTACATGACTGCGCATCACTAGACCCAACCGTAATATTGATAATTCAAAGACACTTTTAACAAAAATAATAATGTTTATAAGTTTTCTTTGTAATTTTACAAATAACTTTGCTATAATGCGCAGCTTGCAAACACGGCACACCAGTTTGCATGAAGGCCGAGTAGCTCAGTCGGTAGAGCAGCGGATTGAAAATCCGCGTGTCACTGGTTCGATTCCAGTCTCGGCCACCATTAAATCTGTAATAAAATCAATACTTAGCTAAACAATCAGCTAAATCAATATACCTAAATATACTTCTTTATACCTCATTATACTGACCTCATTGGGATGAAAATGGGATGAAGTTAAATCAGGTACAAAACTACACCGTTATCTTATTCTTGAACTAAATGTTTACGTCTGTTTTCAGCCCAAAGTGGCCCTTCAGATTTAGTCAAAATTTAATCCAAATGGCAAAAAATGCATTGTTATATCTGATGGGTTGCGTCCGAACTTACTATTTATTACTATACATGCAGAACAAAACCTAATAGTAGCAAGATTTTAAAAAGAAAAATAAGGCTCGCTATGCACGCAGATTCACTTATAGATGCACTACTCTTTGAAGCTGAGGGTGCTGAAATCGACTTCAAGCGAGCGCAATACATTTTTGAAGGAGCTGATGACAGAACAAAATCGGAACTCCTTAAAGATATTCTAGCGTTTGCGAATGCGTGGCGAAGAACAGATGCATACATTCTCATCGGTATTCAAGAAGTGCCAGAGGGTGAGTCAGCTGTGGTTGGAATTACAGAGCACATTGATGACGCAAAACTACAGCAGTTTGTAAACGCAAAAACCAATCGTCCAGTTGAATTCTCATATTCACCGATGCCATTCAGATCAAAGCAGATAGGTGTCATTCATATTCCCGTTCAAGAACGTCCCATCTATCTTATAAAAGACTACGGTATCCTTCGGCGAAACACTGTTTACCTCCGACGCGGATCTTCAACTGATGAGGCTCGTCCTGACGAAATTGCGCGAATGGGCCAAGCGGTAAGCGAAGCATCGACGCTTAGACCGTTGTTAGTTCCAAGGCTTGCGATCGGTTCCGATTGGTCCGAATTGGTTGAGACAGCGACTTTCGAAACCATCTGCTTAAAGTGTCCCGAAATCCAGTCTCTTCCAGACTACGACAGGCCGCAACAGTCAGACCGCTTTGGCATGCCTACCATTTTATATCATGGGCACGCTAACTCAGGCTTCTACCGTGACCGTGCTGAATATTGGAGGTTTGAAGAAAAACTTCGGCCGATTTGTATGGCAATTAGAAATGATGGGACGGCTCTAGCTTCGGGCGTTAAGTTCACAATTCAGGTCATTGATCCTATGCATTTGATAGAGTTGGCGCTCGACTCAGAGCGACCAAAGGCTCCGAAGCGTGAATGGTCACCCATCCATGATATTCATTCAATTTCAATGAATAAGACAAGTCCGGACATAGAATTTACCAAGACAAATGCTGGCTGGACTATCAGTGCATACTTTGGCAAGGTTCAGGCAAAAGATACAGCAGTCACTTCAGCACAGTTGTTTGTAGGAATCTCAACAAGTGGCTTGGTTGAACTACCCGTTTCTGTATTCGCGGATGAACTCTCAACTCCTGTGATCGCTACTCTGTCAGTCGAGTATAAGGTTACGGAGCAAGAGGTTCCGGTTGAACAACTTACTAGATAGCAAAGATACGCTGCCCAACCCATCATTAAAGCGGGACTGGCTAAACTGCTAGCCCCTTAATTTAAACTTTTAGGTGTTAGGATTACTGAATGATTGAGATTGCAGGTATTGCTCTGGGGGTAGTCAGTCTCGTGTTCGCTTTCGAAGCGCCGAGAACGAGGTTCCTATCTATGCTCGGCTGGCGACCACCTGCTAACGTTTCCGGTGCGAAAGCTCCAGACGCACTTTCTAGCCATGATCGCGAGCTTGCCGGAGAGATCATTCGTTACACCGTTCCTGATGGCAATGGCAGCATTAGCGTGATTACACGTCAAATGAACCCAGAGAATCTTCCCGAGCATGTCCGAGCGGAGGCACGAGCCATAGATGCTAAGTTGCCTGCGTTTCTTCAGTCACATGAAGCTCTACTTATTACATTCAATCGGCTGCTATGAGCGCAATACTTAACCACTCATTCAAGCGGGACGCCTGATGGCGCCTCTTAAACTCAAACGTTAGCCTACATCAACCATGCCAAAATGAATACCATCGACAAAGCAAAGCTAGTGATTTCACGTGTCGCCGTGGGAGAACATGTTGCCGTAGTCCGGGAAGAAGTGGCAACCGACGATAGCGACTGGTTCAGAATCAGTGCAAAGGCATATTCACTTCAACTTCAGGCCGCTCGCAAACAACGGAAAGAAGATGCTAAGAAGCCAAACGTCGCTGCTACTTCGAACGAAGAAATAAGCGAGATACTAGAACTTAATGAAAAGCTCGAAGCATATGCCGTTTGCCTGCCAACGTTGGCGTCAAAATCTGACGTTAGGGCGTCTCTGCTTCTTTTACCCGAGATGCCACAAGCCGAGAGCCAGCTATTGCTTCTGATTGAGGACATGACCTTGGAGCCTAGAATAAGAGCTCTACAGAATACTGGCAGAATCCGTCACTTTACGGTGTTCAAAGAGTTTTCTCGCTACGTTGATGCTGCGACGCTCTGCTACTACAGAGGAAACTATGCTAGCTCATACTTGACTCTCGTTCCTGTGATCGAGGGAATTATTCTCAGGTGGTCGGGATACCAAGGCATTGGCGAAAAGCCTGAGTTCGAGGAAATTAGAAAATTCTTTCGAAATTCTCACGTTCGCCAACCTTGTCCGGGGAATCCATTGTTTTATGATGTTTTTTGCAAGGCGTGCGACAAGATCATTAACAATCATCTCTATCAACCTTCCCAACGTGGTATAGCGTATGCAGAATTTAATCGCCATCAAGCCTCTCATTTTCTCCGCAACACAACGTTTGCGACTAGAGAGAACTGCATTCGTTTGTTTCTTCTTCTAGATACAATGGCAGAGATATATTTATACGAGACGTATTGCCCGGATCCTAGGTGGGATCTCAAAGATGAGGACATTCACCTCGAGGTAACGCTTTATAGGGAATTAAGAATACAAACAGCTTTGGGCAACACCCCAGAATGCACTCTACTTCAAGATAGCCTGCATGTGGGTTAATCCATCATATAAACGGGTCTGTGCGAAATCCTGCCTGTAAATTCAGATATTAACTGTCTGATATCGGGCCGTTACGGTCAATTAAATTATTACAGAGGATTAAAAGTCCTTATTGTTGCATCACTATAGAAACCAATGCATTACAATACATAAACTTAGATGTCATTACATTACTATACTCATGGTCATGTCCTTAAAATACGAGATCTGCGCGCCACAGAATTAAGCGCGTGGTTGTTGCAGTTGCCTGCAAACACCATACTCGGCATGGAAGCCTGTAGTAGCGCACATCATTGGGCGCGTAAGATGCAAACCATGGGCTTGGTTCCGAAACTAATGGCTGCAGAATTTGTACTGCCGTTCCGTAAAAGCCGCAGCAGCAAGAACGATCACAATGACGCTGAAGCCATCGCCATTGCAGTCAAACAACCACAGATGCGCTTCGTCGCCATCAAGACCGAAGCACAACAAGCCCGCCTAGCTTGGCACCGCTGTCGTGAAGGCTGGAAAGAAGAACGCACCGCCTTAATTAACCGTACCCGCGGTCTGTTGCTGGAATTTGGTCACCCACTGGCACGTAGCAGCAAAGCCTTTACCGTCGGATTGCAAACAGCACTGCATCATGATGGATTGCCCCCACAATTTCGAACCTTACTTACGCACGTACAGCAGCAATTACAACAACTTGACCAACAACTAGCGCAATGTGATCGAAGTATTGCGCTATCGGCTAAGCAGGATGAAGCTAGCCAACGCTTACAAGCACAGCCTGGCATTGGCCCAGTCAGCGCCGATGCGCTCACTGCCACAGTAGGAAATGCACATGATTTCAAAAATGGTCGACAATTTGCCGCATGGCTAGGGCTGACGCCCCGGCAATACAGCAGTGGTGGTAAAACCAAACTCGGGCGTATCAGTCGGCGTGGTGATGCTTACTTGCGCACTTTATTGGTTCAAGGCGCTAAATCCACTTTGCAAAGCACACTCAAAAAAGCCCCTAATTTACTCAGTCACATGCAGCAATGGATACTCAAGCTTTATGGTCGTGTTGGCTATCACAAGACGCTGGTGGCTATTGCCAACAAGCATGCACGACAAGTGTGGGCAATACTGACTAAGGGTGAAGCCTATGATCAGGATGCATGGAAACGCATAGTGAGTATGTAAAGGAATATTAAACATTAAATAATGCAATAAAACCTTGAGTTAAGTTCACTGCGACAACGCGATAGTAAAACAGGTCAGACCGGCCTCCTGCGAACCTGGCTAACCCATTGGGTGCCACTAGATTTAGCGTTGATTGATCGTCAAAGTTAAAGGCAAGCCCGTTGAATGATTGAGGGCAGGAGGAGCGGTTAATATCCTGGCTCGCGCCGATGATACTTATTGGGCGCAATGAAGCCGATTATAGAAATGCAGTCTGTGCTTGTGATGGCTAATCGCGCTACGCAGTAGAATTTGTTAGGAAATGAAATGAGCTAAAAAGCGTCTTCAGGAAATCAATCCCGTGGGGTTGACAGGGAAGTCTTTATAGATGGGTTGGGCATTATTACTTGACCAGTTGAGGTGACCATAAATTAGCCTCTTGTTGGCAGGTAGTTAAATCTTTACCAGAAAGATTGTTTTTAATTTGTGGGTAGGCTCTATCTAGATATGACAATAACTGTGGGTCTTGATTTCCAGCATATTTTTGTGCACGTACTGTCCAAAAGCATGCCATCAGCATATCGGGTTTTCCAATTTGTCCGCCACCATACATAATTGCTAGATTCCACATTGCTCTTGCGTGACCAAGATCTGCAGAGCGTGTATATAACTCAAAGCCTTTGTTTCTGTCTTGTGGAACACCAAGACCAAGGTCATAAAGTTGCCCTAAGCTATTAGTGGCCATAGGATGGTTTTGAGCGGTAGCAAGCTCATACCATGACTTAGCCTCAACATAGTTTTTCTCGGTCTGATACATACTTCCTAGGCTGTTTTGAGCTTCCACGTGACCTTGCTGGGCTGCCATACGATAGTATTTTTTTGCATTATCGCTACTACTTGGAGCGCCACTTCCTGAATCATAGGCATATCCAACCATGAACTGAGCTTCTTTATCACCAGCATCTGCTTTGGCAATTAATTCTTTTGTTTCAGAAGAAGTGAACCAGTCAGCTACGGAAAAGCTAGAGTAAGTGAAAAGCAATGTACTTAATAAAATGAGCATAAATTTTTTGTGTAGCATTAAGTTATCCTTGTTTTTGAAATGCCCAACAGATATGAAGCGGACGCGTGCGTCCGCTTAATAATATTGTGAATGCTGATTTTGACATGTTATTTTTCTTTTTAAATCTTGTAGTTAGTCATTTCTCTGTCCGTATAATAATAAATAGCAAGTACGGACGCAAATAATTTAGCAAACACAATCTATTACAGATCAACTCTTATTGTATTGATATTGATCGAGTGATCGTTTTTGGTCGAAAGTTACGTGACAGTTTTGACAAGTTCTAGCGAGTTTTAGCGAGTGAGAGCGAGCCTAAAACATAATAAAACTAACAATATTTAAAGTTGAAAATCCGCGTGTCACTGGTTCGATTCCAGTCTCGGCCACCAATTAAAAATC